>JBDTZO010000120.1:0-15445 GCA_040005135.1 Acidobacteriota bacterium
CCCACTGCCAACGCATCGCCCTGAGCGATCTGCTTACATATTTCGATAACACCGGTCCCAGTTCCAGTGCCATGGTTCGTGAAAATGATCTTTGTTGCCTGGGGGCTGACAGGTACGCTAACAACGCCTGTCCGATTCGCCAGATCCTTGCTTACAAACCGGCCGGCCGGATCAGCAGTGATGTCAGTCACGACCGTGTCGGGTTGCGCGGTCTCTGTTACCGAAGCCGTTCCCGCTGCGACAGTGATCGCACTAGAGCAGTTGGGTGAGCCGCTCGGTCCGGCCGGAACATTAATGGTTCCGACGAAACTGGGCGAAGTAAAAGCAAAAATGGTATTAACGGGGATCGGATCGCCTGGAGCCAACTGCTTACAGATGATCAAATTTGCTGTTCCGAAAGGCGTATCAGTGTCCGACGCGTCGTTGTTTGACAGGTTCGTATCGGTCTCGTTACCCGGCGTGACGTGGACTGAGTTTGTGAGATCGCCGGTGGTCGACGGGCTGACCGTTCCGCTGACAGTTATGGTCAGGAAATTGGCGCCGCCAGCAGCAATGTTAACGCCCGTGAACGACACGTTATTGCCGCCCGAACCGTTAGTTCCGCACGTGGCGGCACCACTTGCGACGCAGCCCACGCTGACACCCGTGATCGCTGCGGGCACGACATCTGTGACGCTTGCTCCCGTTGCGTTCGACGGTCCGTTGTTCGTCACAACGATCGCATAGCTGATCGCATTACCGGCCGTATATGTCGCGCTTCCGTCGGTCTTGGTGACCGCCAAATCGACTGCCAGGGCCGGTGTATCAGTATCGGTCGCATCATTATTTGAGAGATCTGTATCGGGCTGCGGCCCCGGCTCTACATGAACAGAATTCGTGAGATTGCCAGTCGCCGTCGGAATAACCGTTCCGCTTACCGTGATCGTCAGGAAATTTGTAACTCCGAATGGCACAATTGCGTTAGTGAACGAAACGTTATTTCCGGCCGGGCCGCTTGTTCCGCACGACGATCCCACTCCGTTTGCAACGCAACTATACGTTACACCCGTGATCGCCGCCGGTACTGTATCGGAAATTGCAACGCCAGTCGCATCGCTAGGCCCGTTGTTCTTTACAATTATCTGATAGCTGATCCCGGCTCCCGGCGTATATGTCAAGCTTCCGTCACTCTTGGTGACCGCCAAGTCGACGCGATTGACGATATTGGTGTCAAAAGCGCCGTTGCCTGCAGGCCCGCCTGCCAGCGAGACAGCGGCAGTGTTGGTCACTGCGGGCGGCGGAGTTGCGGAAACCGTGGCCGTAACATTTAGATTATAAACGTCGTTCGGAGCCATATCCGGCAGAGGAGCACCGGAACCAGTAAGGACTGCAAGGCTCGGCGCAGACGTACATTTGTTCGCAGGTACCGTTACTACTGGATTACATGCTGTCGATATCAATGTAAGTCCGGCTGTCGTGACCGCATCCTGTAACAGTGCTCCGGAAACTGTCGCGGTACCAACGTTCTTTATCCGGATGACATAAACGGTCGTGGCTCCGGGGTCAATTGTAGTGACGCTGTCACTCTTGCTGATCGCAAGGTCGGCAATTCCATCCAAAAATACGCCGTTTGCCGCTGCAAGGGTTTGCTCCGGATTAAAAAAGTCGTTTCTTCGGAACACCTTGGAACCGCTGGCGAACGACAAGGCTTTCGTTCCTACCGTAAAATTACCGTTCAGCGAGTTTTGCATCGCGGATGGCTGGCGGCTACTAAGGTCCCAACTCACGGTTGCCGCGGATGGTGTTCCCCAGCCAAATGCACTAAGTCCGGTAAAGAGGACTATTAAAATGGTTGCCGAAATTATAAGATTCAGTTTGACGGGCCGTTGCTCGGCGTTCTCTTTTGATCGATAATGTTTCATACTCTTCTCCACAAAATACAAGTTCGTGACGTCACAAATGACTGTCACCAGATTTTCGACATTTTCCTTAGATCGCGACATCTCAAACTAAGGAGAACTCGAACAAGCGTAGGAGTGCCTCGTCTGCAAAAAGGTACTGTCCAATGGACGGGCGAACCGAACAGGGAAGTACCCTTGACGGGATCTTTCAACGGCTGAGTGAGGCTCATCGATCTATCAGGAAACATTGTCGGCATACGAGCCGTTAATGGATCGATGGTTGTCTTCTTTCTTTGTCCAACCGTACCGTGTCGGCAAAAACCGCGGCAGACCGACAAAGTTCGAACACACAGCTTCAACCGCTCTCAATGGATCAGATCTAAGCTAAAGATGTTTCGAGTTGAAGCACTCTAAACGTTCTTGCGAAAACCGATCCGCTGGTCCCGAACATAATGTAACGCGAATATACCACGTGTTTATTGGATAGTAAATGCTTTTCAATATAATATTTCCGAATTTTATGCAACCCGTTAAAACACTTTGGTAGCCAGAGAAAGTGTTTCTACATTGTCGAATAAAGTTACCCGTGCATCTTTCCGAAAAGCGTCCCATTCGGACTCAAGCCCACGGTTATGCCAAATCGTTAACGCAGAAAAGTCGGCCCTTTTATGGCCGACTTTGTTAGTTAAGTAAGCACTGCATTTAAAGCAGTTATCATGGAGCCGTCACGGTGTTTTGAACTCCCGCAATTTTATTGACGAGTCGAATAACGTAGATCTTCACGACCGATCTCTCGTCACTGATATCAACCCATAAATAATTAAAGGTCCAACAAATCTGTTAGCTCGCATTTCTAAAGCAATGCCCGCAAAAAATACTTTCGGCTGGCTATTAATGGCCGGATGTAAAAGCTGGACACTGAAAACGCGTATTACAATACATTCCTAATATTACTTACGACATGTCCGATCTGACGGGCAACACCTGCAATGGCCTCCTTTTGCGCCTGCTGACGGGACATTTCGCGGATAATTGCAATCGCCCGCATATTGGTATGGCCGTATCTTACGACCGCATTATTCGGTGCAAACTTGAGATGAATGCGTTCGAGACGACCGTCCTTATTATTGATCTTTGTATGCGAAACATACCGCATTTCGTATGCTGCGATGGCGAGCACGGCGGTGTCCCGGTCGTTGCCAGACGATGCAACAAATTCGAAAAGACAGGTGACCGGCCGATTGCTCCCTGCGGCCTCGCTTATATCGATCGAGGAAGCATCTCGCATCCTGGAAAAGTTAAATTCCCCCTCGTTGTTAATTCGACCGAGGTCTCCACCGACCTCCATCAAATTCGCGACCGTCATACCGAATTTCAGTTCGATCGGGCCTGATGCCAAAAGGTGATCGACCGACGAACCTTGCGACGAGTGGTTAGAGGGCACCAACCGAACCCCGTCAGGGGTCGCAAGTATCATTTTTACAAACATTTGTAGTATCGGCATTTTATTGCTCCTTTAGAATCTTAGCGGGCCTTTATCAGAGTTTTCAGCTCGTCAACAACAGGGTGAAAACGCTGAAACGAGAAAACGACGGACCTTACGATCGTCGGCATAAAAAATGTCTTGCTGCCCATTTGGAACCTGGATGTGAAATAAACACCAACCCAAGTGAATTCGATCGTCGTCAGCCGCGCGTCGGCTATTTCCGAAAGCGGAATGATCTTTTCGCCGAACAGACGCGATACATGGAAATCGCTTTCATCTACACTGACAATTTTCAGACGGCTGTTTATCCACAGAAAAAAGAGCGACCACCCCGCGACGAGAGCTACTGTCAGTTCCGTTAGTCGAGGTCATTCTGCAAACACTTTCGTCTGTGATCTCAGTGCAAGGCGATGAAATCCAATTCGAACAGATCATCGTCAACCTTGACCACTCGCGGGCTGAATTGGTAACTCTTCGAGCGGGCTTCAAGAATATAGGTCTCGCCGGCATTGACTCCGTCGAAGCTGTAATAACCGAATGAGGTCGTTCGGGCGGTGAGGGTCTTGCCGAACGGATCGGTCAACAAAACGGTCGCATTGACCAAACCTCGGCCGTCGGTAGTTACAACCCTTCCGGAAACGGTGACCTCCGCGGCTGTCGGAGCAGCGGGGGCGGCGACCACGAACGGCGAAAGGCTATTTACATTTGCGCAAATTTTTCGGGCCGTAAAATCATGCGAAGAGGTGCGGTCGAACAACACGCCGCTTTCGTTGTGAAATACGGCCAGGCTGTCGAAAAGCCCCTGGTCATCGACATTTGAAACGTTGAAGCAAACTTCGATGCTGCCAGAATGGCCAGCCGATGAACGGACGTCATACGCCACGGATTCGGGGATCAGACGAAAGCCGGACGGCAAAGCTCCGGCGGATGTCGGTGCGATCGATGTAGCAACGGTGCTGCCGCCGTTCGTGACATTTGAAAAGGTTAAAAACACTCCACCAACGGTGCTTACGCCGACGCTGCTGCGAATCGCCTGCCACGACGGATATGATTCGTTCTGCGAAGCGGTATTTGTCAAAGCTACCGGATCGTCGCCGTTGGACGCGTTTATTGTGAAAATGTCGTTCAGTTCGCCCACATTTGCTTCTCTGCCAAAAGCTATTTTGGCTCCATCGGGCGAATACGTCGGCTGAGTTTCGTTAAAATTTGTGTCGTTCGTTATTTGTGTGAGGCCGCTGCCGTCAGCGTTCATTCGCCATAGATCGACGTAGCCGTCACCAGGATTGCTGCGGAAAATGATCTTTGTTCCGTCGGGCGACCATGCCGGATAATCGCTCAGTGTAAATTCGTCGTCAAAGGTTAACCTCGTTTGACCCGTGCCGTCGGCATTCATCACGAAAATGTCGCCTGTTCCTCCGCCATTCACGCGGTCGCTTACAAAAACGATCTTTAGGCCGTCAGGCGAAAACGACGGAAATCTATCCGATGCCTCGTTGTTCGTCAATCTGACAGGACCCGTGCCGTCGGTATTGATCTTGCAGATCTCGTTATTAAAATCTACAAAGCAGTTGTAAACCAATTGCGTTCCGTCCGGCGACCATCGCGGCTGAATGTCCGCTGTATTGTTGGCGGTAATAATTCTCACATGCGAACCGTCGGCGTTCATGATGTAGAGCTCCTCGTCGCTCTCAAAAACCGGGATCCGGTTAAACGCGATGAAGTTGCCGTCAGGTGACCACGCCGGAAAATGACCACCTTGCGGGATCTGAATTTGATTACTGCCGTCCGGGTCCATTACAAATGTGTAACCGGATCGTTCGTATGCGATCTTGCCGTTTTGAATCGTCGAAGCGGATGTCGCGGCGGCGTTTTCGCAATAGCCGCTGCCGCTCTGGCCCGCGGGTGCCGGGATGCAAAGCACCGTTCCGTTTTGAAAGTTCGCCGACCGATCGGTTTGTACGTCGCTAAACGTTTGATATGCAGGATCAAAATTGTAGCCGTTTTTGTAAACGCCGACTGTATAAGTGTTGCCCGCCACCACTTCAACCGAATAGTCGCCATTCCCATCGGTCAAAACGGAGTTGACGATGAATTGCGAATTCGAGACAACGACATCTGCCCCGGCCACAAACGCTCCATTCGCCATTATGTTGCCGCTGATCGTAACCAGCGTTCCGCCGCCGAACACCACGCTCGTCCGGCCAAGTTCGCCCGATTGTGAATTAGTCGACGAGAAAAGAAGAAATAGGGCGATCGCAACGGGGGCAAGTTTTTTCAATTGTAATTTCATTTTTACTCACTCTACGATTTAAGGGGCGACGGATCCGGGCAGCGGATTGCCATAAAATGCGTCTGTTTTCCACCCAATTGGATTCCATTTTTCCATCGGTCCCATAACCTTTACAGGCACGATCACGCGATGATCGTTGAGGAAAACCTGATCCGCAAAAGCACTTCTGCCGGGCAGGCCTTTTGCATCGACGGTAAATTTCGCGTCTCAGCCCTGGTCTCCGTTGTAAAAGACCTTGTCTGTGTATTCACCCGGATGATGGTTTGTGAAATAACCGTCTGTGCCGATATATGAAATGGTTCATATATATAAGCTGACCAGTCAAAAACAATTCACCCTTTACAAAAGTAAACACGGACAGCCTAGCCTTTGATAAAACTATTGACCGCTCTTTGCTGTCTGTCGGCGGTTCTGACCCGGTTGAGAAATGCGGAATCGACGATGTAACCCACTTTCTCATCTTGGCGAAAACGCTCAAGAGCCGCGTTCCTCTCTCGGTCATTTAACTGACCGATCGACATGAACAGGCTTTCGATCATCGGTAAGGTTATCGTCGGAAGATTAAGGGTCATCGAACTGACATTCAACACATGCAGTAGTATTGCGAGAACACGTCCGGGAGCCTGTGGGTCGGCTGCAAATCGGAGGTTATTCATGAGTGACACATATTGCGGTGAATTTTTATTGATCTTGGAAGGGCTTCTAAGAATTTCACCTAAGTATGAACGGAACTGTGCATCGATCTCGGGGTTATCGCTATTCGTTTCGATCTCATTTGCCATATTGTCTCTCCTTGGGTCGCATGATCTCGACCGGCGTTCAAAACGAACGACTTCGATCTCGATCAACGTTATCTTTCTAAACCTATAAGACATTTACGCAAAAACATTTCGCGTAAAAGTTTTGGCGGACGAGCGTGGAGTAATACTCAACAGGGCGTTGAGTTTGGAAATGACTAAAATGTGTGGAGAGAGCCGGTCGTTTGGACCTTGAAACTATCGTTTGCCATCAATGTTTGCCCACTCGCCCGATTCGATGAATGCGGCCCAGTAGAATGGATGTTCCCGGCCTTTCTTATTCTTTAAGATATCGAGTTGAATTGAGCGCAAAGCTTCACCGCGTCCCATTCCCGATCTGAGATTTCCATAAAATCCAGTCATTAATTCCCGCGTTGTGTGATCGCTCACGGACCAAAGACTCATCAACAAGGTTTCGGCACCCGCTAACACAAAAGACCGACGCAGCCCGAAGACACCACTTCCGTTCTTCACTTCACCTAACCCAGTATCGCAAGCCGAAAGAACGACCAACTTCGTTCCCCACAGATCTAGGCCCGAAGCTTCCAATGCTGTCAATATTCCGTCGTCACCCGCCGCTCGATGCTGATTGGCCCCGGCGAGAGCCAGTCCTGACCGCAGAAGTGGATTGGCAGATTCAAACGCTAACTTTGCGTCGCGCTTTTGCATAGAAGTTTTTCCATCGGCAGGATGTTTGTCTTCCAGGAAAAACCCATGGGTAGCGATATGTAAAATTCGTGGTGCTTTCGTTTGCTCGATGGCAGCTTCGGTCGCCTGAGCACCCGACAACAGGATTGCATCGGGAAACAACTGCTGAATTGAGCGAGCCTCTTGCAGCGTGCCGGCCAGCTGAGCAAAGTATGTTTCGGATAAGCTGCGCATCGCTGTAATGCTCTTTCGGGATCCGCCAGCGATTGCCTTTTCCGACGCTGAACCGCCGAAAAGTGGATCTGAGATCAATAACACCTCCGAACGGCTCGGGCGCGGAGCTTTTAACCGTAACAGGTCTCGTCCACTCGTCAGGTAGGTGAAAGTGTGATCTTCGATCAAATAACGGTTTTTCTCATCAACCAAAGCTTCGAACGGAACGAGGTTCAATTGGCCGTCGGGCGACATCAGAAGCCGTTTTGAGTCACCGATCAAAGCGCGGACCGGCCGCATCACCTTTTCATCCAATGCTCGGGCGATCTGCCGAACATCTTGCCTCGCCGGATCGCGGAGAGCCCCACGAAGTTTGGCCACCAGATCGTCGATCGACTTTGCGCTACCCAGATCGATGCTTTTTGCATGCCCGCGGTCTTTCAAAATGTAGACGGCGTAGTGCGGCTCCGAAGGCGGAACGGCAACGTTTGCTACAGACTTATTTGTTACCGCATCGTACACCGCGAACTCGACCAATGACGCGTCGGACGGGATCAGCGATTGTATGTCATGCAAATTTACAGACTTGGTCTTTTGGAACGACCCATTGGCATTCCGACTAATTTCGTCCTCTAATTTGTCTCGCTCGCTAGTCAGCGATTCGACCTTAGACCTGTATTCATCGGAGTTGCCGTTTGAGTTTAAAACTGAATCTGAAAGCTGTTTGTTGACCTTATCAAGTTGGTCTAAGAGCGATCGGTCCTGATCGTTCGAGCGTCGCCGCAATGCACTTATATTGTCCGCCACTGCGTCGAGCACTCGTCCCTTTCTTCGGAGGACCATCTCCACGGCCTGATCTTTGGCCGCCTCGGAGTTAGGAACTAGTTGCAGATCGAATCTAAGCGACCGATTAAAAAAGCCGTTCAGGGATTCGAGGTATTTGAATTTGTCGCTTTCGCTGCCGATCGCCAAGTTGATCTCAAGATTAAACTCGAGGTTCTCGTTGGCCTTCGACTGAAGTTTGAGAGCATCCTCCAGTTTATTTGTAAATGCGTAAACCTGCGAGAGGCTCGAATACGCGTCGGCGATATCAGGATGATGCGATCCTTGCGTCTTTTCTTTGATCGCGATCGCCCGAAGAAACAGCTTTTCGGCGTTCGCATAATCTCCCTTGTCTTTGGCGATCGTGGCCAGAAGGCTGACAGCGTACGAGGTTATCGGGTGGTCCGGCCCAAGTGCCTTTTCATCGATCGCGAGCGCCCGCTTTGCAAATGGCTCTGCTCTGACATCGTCTCCGGCCTCCGTCAAAAGAGTCGCCAGATCGTAAAGCGTTTCGCCGACGTAAGCACTGTCGGGCCCATACACTTTTTCACGGATCCCTAACGCTCGTAAGTACAGCGGTTCGGCGACCGCGAGCTCAGAGTAGGTATTCGCTAGGTTCATCAAGCTCATTGAGATCAACGGATCGCCAGGAGGGAGCGCATTTTCCCGGATCGCGAGAGCTTTTTTATAATATTCTGCTGCCTTTTCCGTGTCGCCGGTGATCCGTTTTACCGTCGCAAGATTGTTAAGAATTCCCGCGATCAACAGATGATTAGGTTCGAGTGTTTTCTGCCGGATCTCAAGCACGCGGAGAAAGACCTCTCCCGCCTTTACGTAGTCTCCTTCATATTTATAAAGCAGCCCGAGATTGTTAAGTACTGGAGTAAGGGAAATATCATCCTTTCCGGCCACTTTTTCCCGGATCGCGATCGCAGTTAAATATAGCGGTTCGGACTTTTCATATTCACCCTTATCGCTGTAAATGTTGGCGATAGTGGCTAGAGAGCTCGCGATCTCGACATCGTCCGAGTCGAGTTCCTTTTTCCTGATATCGAAAGCTCGCTGAGCAATCGGCAGGGCTTCGTCGTATTTGTACGCGAACCAGAGCGTTGTCGCCTCGTAATTCAACCGCCGCGCGTCTGTTAGAGCCCGATCCTTGTAATTGGCCGGCCGCGTCGCCTCCAAACGGATACGATAATGCCCGGCCGTATTGGCCTGCTTTGCTAAAACCGCGATCGTCGAGATCCCTGCTTCCATTGGCGAAAACTCGACCGTCTCTTGACCTGAACTTCGCGGATCTGTATTGCTTTCGAAAATTGTATTGCCGTTCGGAGATAACAATCGGGCCGCCACATCGATCCCGAGCTGTTCGACTATTACCTTCGCATATTGGTCTGCGGGCAAATTTACTTGATATAGATGTTGCCGGTCACCGCCTTTAGCAAACTCTCCGTCAACCGGTTTGCCAAGCTCAATTGAGACTGGCTGCGGAATGGTCTGCCCTTGAATTTCCTGGCCCAAAGAGCATTGAAATGCAGCGGCGATCAGAGCCAGCGAGAATATTTGGAAAACTCTCGACGGAATTTGAAGATAAATTGTTGCAAACCTCAGCATACTTTCAACTACCGTTGAAACACTCGAAAGGGATAGACACCGATGACCTCAGCTTTGCCCGTCGCATCGATTCCCGAAACAGTCAGATTGTATATCTGGGACTGCAAAAGCTTTGCAGGAAAGCGGATCGTAATACTTTTGCTTCCAACTCGGCTTTTTAGTCGGCCGCTCGACCAGAGTGTTACTGCTCCCGACTCGTCGGTGAGAGAGACCGAATATAATTCAGAATCGTTTGACTCCAGTCGCAGCTGTGCCGACACTTCGGTTGTAGACTTTGGAATAGCAACTGTTGGTAATCGTCCGGCACCTCGAAGCGGAGGATTTAAGATGAACGAGAAAACTGCCGGTCCTGTCACAGGCCTTTCGGTGGTCGAATTGTCCAGCTTTAGTTTCGGGGTCGTATCAACGGCGGGTGTCGGCGAAGGTTGAACGCCATTTGAGCCAAACACTGGCTTATTTCCGTTCGTCGTATTCTGATCGTCATTGAGTTTATCGGAATGCGGCACTGCGGCCCCCGAATATGGGTTTGGCGATGCTTGTTTGGCGATCACCTCGTTTGCAGAGCTATCCGATCTTTTATTCACAAACCAAAGTGCTGCCCCAAAAACGATCAGCATTGCGACGAACGCAAATCCCAAGTTCATCGGATTGAACCAGGATACAGCCGACCTCTCCTCAGCCGCTTGAGGGGCCGCGACCAAATTTACTTCCTTTTCTCCGCCAAATGTGTGCAGCGATCTTGCGAAGATCATTTTCTCGCGACGAAGCGGCGATGCGAGATAGTGTCCCTCAAATCTTGCCAAGGTCGAGCCTGTCAGCTCGCCATTTGCATATGCGTCGACAAGATCGTTTTCCGCGGCATTCAGCGAGTCGACGAAATCGTCATCGGTAACACTGAGTTCGTCAAAATCCTCCGACTCGGCCTCAGGGAGTGAGCCGAGCAGATAATCATTGAGTTTTTGGCGGTCGTAGTTTCGTTCGATCATATTTGGGACTGTGTGTGAGATCCATCCAAATCTATAAGACAAAACTCGTAAAATCCTTCATTCGGAGAAACATTGGATGCCACTGTTAATTCGATCCGACACATTTTCCGACGCATATTTCGAGCTTACAGCGTATCCGGCACGCTCGGATACTTAGGGCATTTGTCGAAATTCCCATTTGCTGAGCTAATGCGTTTCGATTTTTGATCTTTAGGCTTGCGGTCCCGTAATAATACTTCGTGATAATGTTGCGGCTCACTTCCTCTAGCTGGTTGGTGCAGTGTTCGAGACAGTCAAGCATCTTTTCGCGGATCGCGTTTTCTTCTATATTATTGCTCCCAGACGTAAGGTCCGCCTTTGTCTGCACGCTCTCGAGTGAAACTTCGGCCCGATCCTTACCGCGAAAGTATTCAAGAAGAATAAAGCGTGCGGTTATGTAGCAATATTTCGCCGGCGTTTCGCTTTCGATCTTTCCTTGCTCTTCGAGCCGCCGGGCAATGCGGTTCAGCGTTTCGTCCGCCATCTCATCCGGCGTGAGGCAATTTCGCCGGTCGAAATAACCTACGAGCCGCCGTCGAATTTCGAGATATTTTTGACCGCCGGAATCATTCCCCTCGTCAAGCCACTCAAGTAGTCCTTGAAAAGCCGTCGATGTGATGGACCAGTTCTTTTTCAGATCTCGTTTCTGCATAAAGACTTTTCTTTTTATTCCGCTCGCCTGAACTCTTGGGAGTTGCTAACTGGCGACTCAATACTGGTTGTCGTCCGCTAAGTTTATCAAACTATTATCGTTGCGGCGTCAGAATAAACAGCGAGATACCGCAAAGTTTAACGCCGTAGTAGTCGAAACGTGATCTTGAAACCGCTCGGTTAGCTTCTCTTTTCGCTCTGTGGGGCGACTCAATAGAAGATCCGTTGTGAAGTCGAACGGAGCTCTCACCGAATCCAAGTCAGTTGCATCCTAAAAAGATCTGGGTCCGCTGATAGATTTCGCCTCTTTACGACATATACTCATGAGACACGGCGTTATGAATATGGGTGACGGAGGCGATGAAAACTTACGAATCCGGCGTTATCTCTTGGGAAACGTCGATGATGAAGCCGAGCTTTCTGAGATCGAGATGCTGTTTCTCAAGGACGACGATCTTGCGGATAAGGTCGCTACCGTTGAGAACGAACTGATCGACGAGTTTTTGGACGGTGATCTCGACGTGGTGGAACAGACAAGTTTCGTCGATCATTTTCTGGCCTCGCCCGCCCGTCGACGCCAGCTCAGATTAACAAAAGACCTTCGCGAATATTCGGAACGGTCAGGTATCTCCTCACAGCCCGAACGCAGCCATAGCAGAAGCCTCCCAGGGACTTCAGCGCAATGGCTGCGTTTTGGCGCCGTGGCGCTGGTCGTGGCTGCCGCGGCGCTCGGCGTATGGCGGTTTGCAATATACCGTTCGGATACCGATAAAGGGCTTGCCGAACTTCGGCAGGCCTACGCCGGGTCACGGCCGACCGAATCGCGAACATCGGCGATCGGCGATTATGCTCCGTACATCGTAACGCGCGGGCCCTCGGCGGCGATATCCGATCCGGCGGCGCGGGACCGTGCGGAAAGGTACTTGATGGACGCGGTCCGCGACGGCGAGGGTGCTCGGGCACATCAGGACATCGCCCTGTTGTACCTGGCCGAAAAGAAATACGATCGGGCACAGCAGGAATTCGGCCTGGCCATCGCCGCCGCACCGAACGATGCCGCGATCCAAAGCGACGCCGCGGCCGCCGGCATTGAGGCTGCAAAGAGTCTCGACGCCGAAAAGGACGGCTCCCGGATCCTAGAGTATTTGAACCAAAGCCTCAAACATCTCGACACCGCGACCTCGCTTGACCCGCGGTTGCCCGAGGCCAGATTTAATCGAGCGTTGTGCCTCGAGATGCTCAAGGACACTGAGCAGGCAAAGCTGGCGTGGGCTGCCTACCTTGAACTTGATCCAAATTCGAAATGGGCGGACGAGGCACGGCAAAGACTGCAGGCTCTCGCTGCCGTCGATGGCCGCGAACGTTCGGCGGATGATCTGGAGTCGGATTTCCTCAATGCGTTTCGTGCCCGCGACGACGTGTCAGCCGCCTCGCTCGCCGGCGAAAATCGCGAACTTATCAGGGACAAATACCTGCCTACGCGGTTGGCGGCGTCGTACCTAAAGGCCGATGCCGATCGCCGGAGCGAATTGCTCGGAGCACTCGAGTATGCCGGTCGTATCGAAAAAGACTTAACAGGCGATCCATATGCCAATGACATCGCACATTTTTATGCCTCGGCTCCCGCAAGCGCCCGGACCTCGCTGGTAAGCGCTCAGAGCGCGATCCGCGACGGTTCCCGGGCTTGCCTCGACCAGCAATATGATCTGGGCGTCACGCATTATGAGTCGGCGGCGCGCCTTTTCGCCTCGGCCGGTGACAAGCCGGAAGAGGAGCTTGCCAGATACTTTGCCGCCTATGCTCGGTACAATACCAAAGATACCGCGGCCGCTCTCCCGCAGTTAGAAAAGGTAAAGGATTACGCCAGCCGCAGCGGTTATCTCTGGCTCGAGGCCCTGTCGACACATTGGGTCGGGAATACCAACGTACTGCTCGGGCATCCGACCGAAGCCCGACTTGCCTACGAACATGCCCTGTCGCTCGCCGTATCGATCCGTGATAATTACAGTGCCGAGCGAAACCGCCTTGAGCTTGCCCGGCTCCACTCCGCTGCCGGCCAAACAAGTATTGCTTTGCGATATCTCTTTGAGGTACTCAATGCCAGTGGAGCGATCGGTTCACGACAGCGTTATCGAAACCTCTCGATCGGCGCGGGAATTCTCTCAAATTCCGAATTGCACGAGGTCGGAATTGCGAACTCACTCGAGGCGGTTCTGGCCGCAGACCTCACTACGGACGCAAAGTTCGCAGCGGAAGCTCGCAATTATGCCGGCCTCGCATATACGCGTGGCGGGAACGACGCCGAAGCAAGGCGATGGTTCGGCGAAGCGGTCAAGCTGGCGCTCGCCATCGGCCCCGAGAACGTTCGCCTAAATACGCTTGCATTTCTGGATGTCCACCTCGGCGAACTCGAGCTTAGAAGCGGCGATGCGAGCGTGGCACAGCAGCACTTCGCCGCCGCGGTGCAATACTACGACTCGATCGGCCCTTCTTTCTTAGGTGAGACCGCCCACAACGGCCTACTTCAAACCTACCTTAAGCAGGGAAATGCCGAGGAGCTGGAAACTCAGATCCCCGAGAATATCCGGCTAACCGAACAGCAGCGTTCACGCGTCCGCGACGAGGCGCAGCGGGCAAGCTACTTTGAATCAAAGCAAAGCATTTACGACATTGCGGCCGATTTTGAGTTTGGCCGCGGTAATCTCGAAGCCGCATACGATTACGCCGAAATGGCGAGTTCGCGAATGCTGCTCGAAAGAATGGAAAAGAATGGGCGGCCCGCAAGTACGCCTGCGGCGTCCGCGGACGACGATGTCGCGGCTCGGCCGCTCAGCGTATCTGTCATTCGCGAAAAGATGCCGGCCGGCGTCCAGATAGTGAAATATTCGGTGCTGCGCGAAAAGATACTGATCTGGATCGTCTCGAAGGACAAGTTCGAGGTCGTTCCCGTAACGATCTCGGCAACCGATACGGACCGAATGGCAAAGGAATTTGCGCTGAGCCTTTCGCGGCCGGCGCAAACCGATGATCGTTTGCGGCTGGCAAGAGAATTTTACGACCTTTTGATAGGTCCGGTCCGTGATCGTCTGGACCCAAACATGCAGACATGTCTGATCCCGGATAAAGGGTTATTCAACGTCTCGTTCGCGGCTCTTGTGGCGCCCGACGGCACTTCGCCGCTGGCCGCGATGACGATCTTTTTTGCTCCCAGTACTAACGCTTTTCTCCGGTCGACTGAGACGGCCGAGAAGCGTGTCGTCCAAGGCGGCGAAACTCTGCTGGCAGTCGGCGATCCGGCGTTTGACCGAAAACGATTCGACACTCTGCCGAACGTCGCGGACGCCGCAGCCGAGGCGCGTGCCGTCGCCGCCATGTACCAGCGGTCAACGCCGCTGATCGGCAGGGACGCGACCAAACAGGCATTCGTAAACGCCCTTGCGTCGGCGGACGTCGTCCATTTTGCCGGCCACTATGTCACACGGCCGGGCACACCGCTTTCGTCATTTCTACTATTTGCCGGTGACGGTGATGACACGGACAAATACATTCTCACGAGCGGCGAGCTTTTGGGAATGGAATTTCCACGGACCCGGCTTGTTGTCTTATCGGCGTGTCAGACGGGCGTTGAGGGCTATCTAAATAGCGAGGGCATGATCGGACTGTCACGAACGCTGCTGGCCGACGGCGTGCCCGTCGTCGTCGCAAGTCTCTGGAATGTCGACAGCCAGGCGACCGCCGAACTGATGACGCGTTTTCATCGTTACCGCCTGGAACCCGGCACCAACTCGGCCGCCGCACTTCGTCACGCCCAGCTTGATCTGGCGGGCGACCCGACGGGCCGGTTCCGCGACCCTTATTACTGGGCCGGTTTTGCCGTCTTCGGCGGCTCAGCGAAGTTTTAGTTCAAATAACAGGAGGAATTAAATGAAAGTTGAGATCGCCGTAGTCGGCCAGTCTATCGTTTATTTCAAGGACAGTGTATGGAACGTGGTGTTCATCACCGACGACTGTCACAAGGT
>JBDTZO010000028.1:0-4503 GCA_040005135.1 Acidobacteriota bacterium
TCGGGGCCGTGGGCGGACATTTGGTTGTGGAGCGAGCCGCCGCCGGGGACAAAGCCCTCTTCCTTGGCGTCGTAGGCGCCGTAGATGAGACCCATGTATTCGGACATGTAATTGCGGTGATACCACGGCGGGCGGAAGGTGTCTTCGGCGACGAGCCAGCGTTCGGGGAAGATGGCAAAATCACAATTCGCCACGCCGGGCTCGCCAGACGGCGAAGTGAGTACACTGAAAATGCTTGGGTCCGGATGATCGAACGAGATCGATCCGATGGTGTTAAAAAGTCTCAGGTCGTATCGATACGGAGCATAATTCCCATGCCATGCGACGACGTCGAGCGGCGAATGATCGATCTCACACGCCCAGAGGTTTCCGCCGAATTTTGCGACTTGTTCGAACGTGCCTTCGCGGTCCTCGAACCATGCGACAGGCGTCTCAAAATCGCGGGAATTCGCCAATCCGTTCGCCCCGATCGGCCCAAGTTCCGGGAGTCGAAATTGCGGGCCATAATTTTCGCAGATATATCCGCGAGCTATCGTTTTGGTTGGATCGCCGACTTCGCCGGTCTCGTTCGATGCTCCCTGCGCTGCTGGCTCAACCCGAAACCGCACTCCGCGCGGGATCACGGCTATCGAACCCGGACCGACCTGCAATGCGCCAAGCTCGGTCAATATGCCGAGCCTGCCCATCTCGGGCACGATGAGCATCTCGCCGTCGGCGTTGTAAAAATAGCGTTCGCCCATGCCTTTATTGCATGCATAGATATGGATGGCGATGCCCGTTTGTGCGAAAAGGTCGCCGTTGCCGGCTATCGTCGTGATGCCATCGATAAAATCCGTCGGCTCCGAAGGTATCGGCAGCGGGTCCCATCGAAGCTGGTTGGGCGTGACAGGCAGCTCATCAAAACTGCTTTGCCAACCGCCATTGGCTTTTCTCTCGAAAGGTTTATGCGTCACCGAAGGACGAATGCGGTACGTCCACGTTCGCCGATTATTTACCCGCGGTACGGTGAAAGCGGTCCCCGAAAGCTGTTCGGCATACAGCCCAAGCGGCGCCTTTTGCGGTGAATTGCCACGAGTGGGCAATGCCCCTTCAACAGCCTCGGTTGCAAACTCGTTTCCAAAACCGGTTTGGTGTCTGAGCATATTCATTAGAAAGGATTTTGCCAACATTTCTAAAATAAGACCAATTAGACCATTCCCAAACTTCATTTATTCAAGCCGATCCGCTGGATCAGGTCCTGGAATCTCGGATCGGCCCGCAGCGGATCAAATTGTGGCTCGACGTTGATCCAGATCAGCAGTGACGCACGGTCGTGAAATGCCCTTTCGAGCCATACGAAAGCTTGTTCCTTATCGCCCGACCCGGCGTGGATGACCGCAAAAAAATAGGGGCTGATATATTGCTGTTTCGAGAGCTCCTGAAGTTGTGCGAGGGCCTTGCTGGCTTTATCGCGGTCGCCCGAGACTGCGTATGTGTGCCCGAGCGAGGCGATCAGTGCAGGTTGACGTTCATCCAGGGCCAGACCTTTTTGATATGCCGCGATCGCCTCAGAATACATCCTTTTTTGCTCGAAAGATTGACCTAGATACTGGTACGCGTCCGCCCATTGCGGCTCGAGGTTCAGTGTCTCGTCAAACTGTTCTATCGCTTCGTCATAGCGCCGTTCAAAATAATAAGTAAAGCCGACCTCCGTCCCGAACATTGCCGATAGCGGATCGATCTCCTGGGCTCGTTTCGCCTCAGAACGCGCTTCGTCAAAACGCCCGGCAGATTCCAAATATGCCGCAGATAATTGGTGAGCAGTGCCGTAACTTGGTGCCAGAGCCAGTGCTCTTTTAAATTCCATTTTCTGTGCCGGCCAGTCCCAGTCGTACAGCAGCCGCGCAGCACCCATCGCCCCGTGTGCCTCGGCCAGCGTGTCATCTATTGCTAATGCCTTGGCCGCATACGCTTTTGCTTTGGGAAAATTCTCATTCGGCGGCCGGAACGTGGTTGCTAAGAGTCCATATGAGGCGGATAGTCCGGCATAAGCCAACGCGAAGTTGGGGTCTTTTTCCAGTGCCTGATCATAGTATTCGATCGCTTTCTCGATGTCTTTCTGAGTGTGCTTGTTCCACTCATAATTACCTTTTAGGTAAAGCTGGTAAGCCTCGGAGTTTTGAGTATACTTCTTGGCTAATTTCTGCTCGTCGTCGCCGGTCAGTTTGATACGCAGATTGCTAGTCACGTCCTGCGCGATCTCATTTTGCACGGCCAATATGTCCTTGAATTTACGGACATACTGCTCACCCCAGATATGCTGATTCGTTCGCGTGTCCTCGAGGCGGACGGTGATCAACAGATCGTCACCAAGCTGTTTTACGCTTCCAGTCAACACGGCAGTTACGTTCAACTCGGCGCCGACCTTGCCGGGATCCTGGTCCACACCTTTATAGCGAAATGAGGAGCTGCGGGACGTGACCTTCAGGCCGGATAATTGCGACAACCGGTTTATCAGGCTCTCGGTAATGCCATCTGAAAGATATTCGGCATTCGCATCCGCCACAGCATTCTCGAAAGGCAGGACCGCGATCGACCCGATCGGTGAAGAAACAGCGTCACCGGCGCTCTGGCGATCATTGATCCACCGCGACCATCCGTAAAACCCAGCCAATAACAGCGCAACAGAAATTATCGCGGCGGTCGCGAAGCGTCTGCGCCGTTCCGAACCTTTGCCTGGTGCAGACGTGGATCCATCGCGGTGTGTATAAACTGTATTCTCGGACAGATCTTGTTTCGCCTCGGCAGGTAATAACCGAGAAAATTCTTTCGCTTGGTTTACTTCGGCAACGGGCGTTAAGGCCGCATTGCTCGGGGCCGCCATTCCCTCGGCAGGTATTTCCACAACCGGGGCGACAAACCGGTACCCATGTTTGGGAACCGTCTCGATAAATTGCGCGCCGTTCGTACCCTCGCTCAATACCTTTCGCAAGGCTGAGATATTCACCGTCAGGTTGGCGTCCTCGACGAAGGTGTCGGCCCAAACCCTTCTCATCAGTTGGTCTTTTCCGACTATATGGCCGTGATTCTCGACAAGAGTGAGAAGAACGTCGAAGACCTTCGGTGGCAGCGACACTGGGTTTCCGTCCCGGGTAAGTTGACGTTCGGAGCCGACGACGCGATAGCCACCAAATTCGTAAATATAACTTGTTTCAGGCTCCATTTCGGTCTTTGCGCGTCTTTGGAAATCTCTTTGGAATAAACTTCGAGCTTCCTTAGACTTTCTTTAAGACTTCTCCTCACCTACACCGGCATTCTAACATCATCGAGCCTGACCCTTGACGGCCGATCTTAAGGAAAGAGGCTTCCGACGCGGGATATCCGTTCCGTGCGAGGCCAGCAAAAAAAAATACAGGAGATAAAGAATATGAAAAAACAAACATTGATCATCGTTGCACTGTCGCTAGTTCTGGCGATCATGCCGTCCATAGCGTTCAGTCAGCGGGGTGAGGACAACGGCGCCGGTGGCGATGCCAACGCGACATCTCTGACGGGCCTCTGGCAAGTTGCGGCATCAAATACTATCGATTGCACGACGGGCCAGCCTGACGGTCAATTGCCCGTCCCGGTTAATTATCTTTTTAATCAGGGCGGTACCATGACGGAAGAAGAAGCAAACAGCTTTGACGGACCTTACCGTGCGTCAGCGCAAGGTATGTGGAAACAGGTTACAGGACGCAAGTTTGTAGCGGCATTTACAAATTTCGCCTTCAATCCCGACCGCACGCTTGCGGTGACGCTCAAATATAGGACGAACATCACGATTGCGAGAGACGGTAGTTCATTTACCGAACGCGGAACCGCCGAAATTAGTCTGCCAGACGGAACGGTTGTCGGTACCGTCTGCTATGCCGACACCGCTACTCGTTTTATGTTTTAGCGATCCGAAGCTAATGCTTGCAGGCGCCCGCGGGTAACGCGAATGTCACGAATAGAGAACTGTAAATTCTTAATCGCCATTTTTCGCGTTATTCGCGGGCAATAATTCTCAAAGATTTCCCCGCCTACGCTGCTCTTCCTCGATCGACACGAACAACGCCTTGAAATTGCCTTTGCCGAATCCCTTGCAGCCCTTACGTTGGAGGATCTCGTAGAAGACGGTCGGCCGGTCTTCGACCGGTTTGGTGAATATCTGGAGCAGATAGCCCTCTTCGTCGCGGTCGACAAGGATGCCGAGTTTTTTCAGCGACTCAATGTCTTCGTCGATATCGCCAACTCTATCTAAGAGATCATCGTAATAGGAGTCAGGAATGCTTAGAAACTCGACGCCGTTTGCAGCGAGATTTGCAACCGTTGTGCGAATATCGCGGCACAATAACGCGATATGTTGTGCACCGGCACCGCGATAAAATTCGATATATTCCTGGATCTGCGATTTGCCCTTTTTGCTCTCGGCGGGCTCGTTGATGGGGAATTTAATATTGTGCTGACCGTCGCTCATCACGATCGACATCAGCGCCGAAT
>JBDTZO010000003.1:0-43978 GCA_040005135.1 Acidobacteriota bacterium
ACACGGCGGCCGCACAGGCGCGGCAGCCTTCGACGTCGATCCGGCCGTTTGTGGTCAAGACCAAACAATCCCTTGCCGAACTCGAGAAAAAGCTTAGCACCGACAACAAGGTCGAGGACCTCATCGGCGGCCCCGGAATGGAAACGCGTGTGGCGATCCAGCACGACAAGAATCGCGTCGGTGCCGACGCCGAGGTGCACGACCACTCGGACGACGTGTATTACGTGCTGAAAGGAAAAGCGACTCTGGTACTCGGCGGCACCCTCGATGCTCCGCGTGAGGCGTCGCCTGGCGAGTGGAAAAGTAAGTCGATCAGCGGCGGCCAGTCGATCGAGATCAACGAGGGTGATCTGGTCGTCGTTCCACGCGGTACGCCGCATCAGCGAAGTGTTATAGGCAAAGGGTTTTCGATGATACTGATCAAGGTATTCGAGGATCCGCTGCCGGCCAAATAGCCAAGGCGAAATCCAAACGAAAAGCGAGATACGTGCGATAATGTTCGCTACGCCCATGTCAAAGTCTAAGCCCGGCATATTCAAATCACTCGCTTCGCAAGCACGCGCGACCACCGCCGAGGGCGTGGTCGGCGAGCTCAAGGAAATGATTCATCGCGGCGAGCTCAGCTCGGGCGATCGACTGCCACCCGAGCGTGACCTTGCGAAGCTGCTCGGCGTCAGCCGGCCGACCCTAAGGGCAGGAATTCGGTCGCTGACCGCGGTCGGGATCCTGCAGTCGCGGCAGGGAGCCGGGACGTTCGTGGCGGAGGCCGAGGAATCGCCAACGCTCGACACCAGTTCGCTGCGGATGATGGCCGCGCTGCACGGATTTACGTCGGACGAGATGTTTGAGGCTCGCCTAGCTCTCGAAATGCACATAGCCGGCCTCGCCGCCAATAGAGCGACCGCCGAACAGATAACCTTGATGAGCGAAGAGATCGCCGGGATGTACGCCTCTCTCAGCGACCCCGAACAATATCTGGTTCACGACATGCGGTTTCACCAAACGATCGCGGCGGCGTCGAATAACCGCATTTTGACGTCGTTGATGAATATGGTGGCGACGATCCTCTTCGATTCCCGAAGCAAGACCGTTAATCGTGCCAAGGACCTCAAAGAATCTGCCGAACAGCATCACAATATCTATCGGGCGATGCGCGAACGGGACGCCGAGGCCGCCAGCCAGGCGATGCATGATCACCTCGTTCAAACTCAAAAAGCCCAGCGTCTCGAAGAAAAAGAGGACGCGGCTATCGCAAAGGCGAAGCTCGATAAAAGTTCTCTGTCGCCCGCATAATTTGATCGTCCTTGACAGAACTCTGATGCTTTTCCGGTCATTAATTCTGACTGTCATCATGGCCGCGGCTGTATTCGGGCAGGGCACGTCTAAAGTCTGGGTCGCCGATAATGGCGACGGTACTTATAAAAATCCGATCATCCACGCGGACTATTCAGACCCTGATGTGATACGCGTCGGGGCGGATTATTATATGACGGCGTCGAGCTTTAATGCCGTTCCCGGCCTGCCGATCCTGCATTCGAATGACCTCGTTAACTGGACGATCGTAGGCCATGTTTTCCGTGAGCAGGAACCAAAAGACTTTTTCGCCCGGCCGCAGCATGGCAACGGGGTGTGGGCTCCATCGATCCGCTTTCACGCCGGCGAATATTACATTTATTACGGCGATCCCGACTTTGGCGTCTATATGACCAAAGCCAAAGATCCTGCCGGCGAATGGTCAAAACCACTGCTTATCAAGGAAGCGAAAGGCTGGATAGACACCTGTCCGCTGTGGGACGACGACGGAGGTGCATATCTCGTCCACGCCTTTGCCGGCAGCCGAGCGGGCATCAAGAGTGTGCTCGTGGTCAACAAAATGAGCTCCGACGGCACCAGAATACTTGACGACGGTGTCATGGTCTTCGACGGGCACGCCGCCGACCCGACCGTTGAAGGTCCAAAATTTTACAAGCTCAACGGCTATTACTACATACTCGCTCCAGCCGGCGGCGTCGCGACCGGCTGGCAGCTCGCGCTTCGCTCAAAGAACATCTACGGGCCGTACGAGCGAAAGGTCGTACTCGCTCAAGGCAAAACCGCGATCAACGGTCCGCATCAGGGAGCGCTCGTAGATACGCCGACCGGCGAATGGTGGTTCGTGCATTTTCAGGACCAAGGGCCGTACGGCCGCGTTGTACATTTACAGCCAACCGCGTGGAAGAACGGATTTCCAGTGATAGGTTCCGACCCCGACGGCGACGGCTCCGGCGAGCCGGTGCTGAAGTTCAAAAAGCCGAACGTCGGCGTTGCGTTCCCGATCGAAACGCCCGCCGACACGGACGAATTTAACGGCAATTCGGTCGGAATGCAATGGCAATGGCAGGCAAACCCTGACGCTCGCTGGGCGTTTCCGTATCCGGAAAAAGGCGTGCTGAGAATGTTCTCGGTTCAGCAGCCCGACGGTTTTCACAACCTTTGGGACCTTCCCAATCTGCTTCTTCAAAAATTCCCGGCGGAGGAATTCACAGCGACTGCGAAGGTCCGCATCGATTCGCGTTTCGAGGGTGAGCGTTTCGGCTTTGTAATTATGGGCATCGACTATGCTGGCATCTCACTGATTCTTCGCGGAGGCAAGCTCGAACTCTCGCAGTTTATCGCAAAGGACGCCGACCGAGGCACCGCTGAGACCGAAACGTTGCCGCAAACGGTTTCTTCACAAGAGTTATATCTTCGTGTCAGAGTCGCGAAAGGGGCTGTTTGCACTTTTGCGTTCAGCACAGACGGCAACAGGTTTACGGACATCGGCCAACAATTCAAAGCTCGCGAAGGCCGATGGATCGGCGCCAAATTGGGATTCTTCTTCAGCCGACCCGGAAAATTCAACGACGCAGGTTCCGCGGATATTGACTGGATCCGATTCGAACCGTAGTTTCAGCCACTAATAAACGAATGGCACGAAGTCAGCCGGACTGAATTCGTGCCATTCGGGATGTTCGCGGCAAGGCGCTTACTCGTAATTGATATTCGCCGGCTCAAGTTTTGGGGCTAGCAGTTGGATGACTAGCAGAGCTACAAGATACGCTGACGCGGCGATAGCGAAGATCGGTAGGTAGCTGCCTGTTTTGTCGAGTATCCATCCGACCAGCGGCGAAATTACCATGCCGCCGACGGCCCCCATCATGCCGCCGATGCCGACCACCGAGCCGACCGCTTGCTTCGGGAACATATCCGAAGCAAGGGTAAAGATGTTGGCCGACCAGCCCTGATGTGCTGCGGCCGCGATGCCGATCAGTATGACTGCAACCCATAGATGCGACGTTATAGACGCGAACACGATCGGTATCACCGCCAGTGCACAGATGAGCATCGCGGTCTTGCGCGAACGATTGATCGACCAGCCGCGTTTTATCATCTTCGACGACATATAGCCGCCGCCAACGCTGCCAAGATCCGCAATTACATATATTACCGCGAGGGGAATTCCAAAGTTCGTGAGGTCGAGCTGGTACTTTTTGTGGAGAAAATCGGGAAGCCAGAAAAGGTAGACCCACCATATCGGGTCGGTAAGGAATTTGCCGATGCCGAACGCCCATGTCTGCCTGTGCGGGAATAACCGCCGCCAGGAAACGCGCGCTGTCGGCTCGGGCGGGTCGCTCTGAATGTATGCGAGCTCGGCTTTCGACAAGCTCTTATGATCCTCAGGACGCTTGTAGATCAAGAGCCAGAAGGCGAGCCAGATAAAGCCGAGTACTCCAGTGAAAATGAATGCCTCGTACCAACCCCACGCGAGTACGATCATCGGGACGAGAAGCGGCGTAGCAAGTGCTCCAATATTTGTGCCGGCATTGAATATGCCGGTCGCTAGAGCTCGTTCTTTTTTCGGGAACCACTCGGCGACCGTCTTGATCGACGCCGGGAAATTGCCGGATTCGCCGAGGCCTAGAGCAAATCTCGCCACCATGAAACCGACGACCGATACCGACAGAGTGAACGTCCACGGTGCCGCTCCGAAGATCGAGCTGATCGCATTAAAGCCCGAAACGATAGCCGCGACGATCGGTGCAACAACCGGCGACGAAAATGTTCCGATCCCGATCGCCCAGGCGTGGGCGATCGCGGCAAAGCTCCATATGACGATCGCGAGTGCGAACCCCTTTTTAGTGCCGATCTTGTCCATCAACTTGCCAGCCAACAGCAGGCCGATGGCATATGCCGTCTGAAACGAAAACACGATCCAGCTGTAATCGAGCTCTGTCCAGCCGAAATCGCCGGCCAGCGTTGGCTTAAGAATCCCGATCACCTGACGGTCGACGTAGTTGACCGTTGCGGCAAAGAACAGGAGGCTGCATATCACCCAGCGAAAATTTCCAACTGCCGGAGTTTTTTCCTCTGCAAATGCGACTGCCGCGCCGGTGGCCGAGGCGGCCGATTCTTCCGGCGGCGAAACCGTCGATGCCGCTTTGGGTTCGTCTATATTTTCGATCACCTCGTTGACATCGCTCATTAGTTTTTCGCTCCTACAATGAAAATATTCCGGGAGAAGTAAAGAGACGGCCATTGACCATCGATTCGATCGCAGGGAAATCCGGCGATGCGGTAATGACCTCGACATTGTGTTCATCGACGATACATGTTTCCTCGACCTTTGTTCCTGTGATCGAAGGGTTCCACGCAAATGCCTGGCTCGGAAATACAGTTTCGCCTCCATTCGGACGGGCAACCCATTCGCGCGACCTGTAGCCGGCGGCACCGCCCTGATGGTGAAGATCGATCTCGCCGCCAAATCCCCGCTCGGCATATGCCGCAGCCGCAATTGCATACAGCTGAGCCGAGGTCGTCGATGGTCGCGTCGCCTCCATAAGACAAGCATTTACGTACGCTGCAGCTTCTGTCTTCGCGGCAAGTTCGTGCGGTACGCTGCCAACGCAGATCATCCGGCTCAAGCTTGCGACGAGGCCACCTCGCTTGGCGCATGCTACGAGCAACAACGTTCTGTTCCAGCGGTTCATCGTCGGCACCGGATGGCGAAACTTCGAAATTCGCTCGTCGCCCGCAACGAGCGTGACGATCGAGGTCATATCGGCCAGTGCAAATTCGTGCCGCAGCTTTTCCGCGATCTCGAGTTCGGTTTCGCCCGGCTCTAGCTGCGAGATGACGCGGAGCATTGCGGTGCCGGCGTCGTGCCCGAGGGTTCGGTAACGGTCCGCTTCGTCGGGCGTCAGTTGAAACCGGCACGGAGCGACCTCGTGCTCGATCGGAGTGACGTCGCCTGGCATCCATATATCGCTCGCGAGTAGCGCCGCTGAGCCGCACACGTCACGCGCCTTTTCGGCCATCACCTCACCACCCGCCTGCCATGGAAAAGAGAGAGGTTCAAAGTCCTCGGCCGACAGCTCTTCGGCAAGTAATCGGGGCATTTCGATGGTATTCGCAAGCACGAATCGCCGTCCATCCGAGGTGACAAATAAAGTGGAGGCCCCGTTATCACGGCTCAGATCCACACCGTTCGAACCGCCGGCGGTCAGCCACGCAAAATTATGCTGCATTGTTAGGAACACGCCGGCGAAACCGGTGCGGCCGAGCATCGCGGTGAGACGCGACGTTTTTTCACTGAGTTCGACGTTCATAGGCAAGAGATCTATTGATTAACGCCACTTGCGAGAAAGCCGCCGTCGACAACGAGTACTTCGCCCGTTACGTAGCTCGCTGCGTCCGAGGCGAGAAATATGGCCGCTCCGGCAAGCTCCTCGACGTTGCCGAACCGTCCCATTGGCGTTCGAGTCAGGAATTCACGCCCTCGCTCGCTTTCGTCGAGCAGCTTTTCGTTCAATGCCGTGCGAAAAACGCCGGGAGCGATGGCGTTGACGTTAACGCCGTTCTTGGCCCACTCGATCGCAAGTGATTTTGTTAGAGAAGCGACTGCGGCCTTGCTTGCCGAGTATGCGGCGACCTCGAAAAGGGAAACAAAGCTCGACAGCGACGCGATGTTAATGATGCGGCCATAGCCATTGCCGATCATATGCCGGCCGAAGACCTGACAGGTTCGCAACGTGCCCGTAAGATTGGTCTCGATGATCGCGTTCCACGTCTCCTCGTCAAGCTCGAGCGTCGGCTCTCGCTTTGTGCGTCCAGCCGAATTGACAAGTATATCGACCTTGCCGAAGCTGGAAATGCACTCATTCAAGAGATGCTCGATCGAGCCCTTATCCGAAACGTCTGATGCAACACGCACCGTTCGCCGCCCGAGCGCCTCGATCTCAGCGGCGGCAATGTCGACCTGTTCGATTCGCCTCGAGGTGCAGACAACATCGGCACCGGCCTCAGCGAGCCCGTGGGCGATCGCTCGGCCGATACCGGACGTGCCGCCCACAACCACTGCCGTCCGGCCGTTTAGTTCCAGTTTTGTAAAGCTCATATTTCGCAAAAGCGCGTTTTGGTAAAGGTGTGGCTAGGCTTAAAGGTATTACCAGTTGTCTTTTTGTGCAGTCAGTGTGAAACATATGGACGTCCAATGTCAAGTACCGCAAGTGCCCATATCTGTTAATCTACAGACTGATTTTGGAGAACTGGCGGTGAAACGATCCGTAATTGAATAATACTACTTGCATTTAATTGGTTTAACCAATTATTATAAAGGGACGGTTCCTATCAGAGTGTTACTCACGAGATGACATCTTCTACGACATCGATAAAGACGCGTCGAGTTGGCGACAACGTTTGGCTCGCAACAGCATCGGGGCAGACAGAGATCCCGCCGCATGGAGAACGTTTCCGTTACAACATTCTCGATACTGAAGAGGCCGTTGGCGAAGCGATGCTTGCGGAACTTACGGCTTATGCTGCTGAAAAGCCTGGCGAAATAACGATGGTCCTGCTTGGCGGCCGCGGTGCGCAGGCGATGTACCGCTTGGTCCGAAGCCTTGCGGAGACGAACGAGATCGACGATTTACTCGGCCGCCTGCACATTTTCACTCAGGATGCGCTTGCCCCGATGAGGATGGCGAACGGACTCAGCTTTGTTCGGGATTTCGAGCGACTGCTCGGACCAAAGTTTTTTGCAAAGATCAAAAGTTTTACACCGATGCTCACCGAGACGGACGATCTGGAGGGTGAACTCCGAAACTACGTCGAACAGCTCGAATCGCTTGGCGGTATCGATCTGTTTTTCCTCGGGCTTGGCCCAGAGGCCGAGGCGGCATCGCACCTTTGTTATATCAAACCCGGCTGCGGAGCCGCATTCGACGATTTTGCCGGGATAATACCGATCAGCCCAAGTATTCTCGAACACCATATCGCAAAATTTAAGATCGGCGGCAGCGACGTTTCGACTGCGGACGAAGAAGAGTGCCGCCGAGCGTCCTCAATCCTGACCCTCGGGCCGGCGGCAATTTTGGGAGCAAAACGCATCGTCCAGTCGATCGTCGACGCGTCGACGGCACCGGCAAAGCGGGCGAGCTTTAAGCGTATGACCGAAACCGTGTTGTCCGACGATCGCGAACAGCTTGAGCGGCAGACGGACGAGAATCCCGGTCTTTTGATACGCCTACATCCTGATGTCCGGTCCTATGTTCTGAGCGATCTGGTGGCGTAACATTTATGTTGGATACCTATGTAGAAAAGGCCGTGCCAGTCAGCGACTACGCGATCATCGTCAATCCTGACGACAACGTCGCCGTAGTCAAAAACGCGACCGCTGAGGGCCTGCGCCTCGCACTCCCGAACGGCGAGACGCTTATCGTAAATCACGCGGTGCCACCCGGACACCGGTTCGCCACTTGCGACATTCCGGCTGGTGAATTTGTCCGCCAATATGGCCAGCCCATAGGGACGTCGCTCGGCATCCACGCCGGCGATTGGGTCACGCACGACAACATGACCGACGAGGTTCCGGTGGTGCGCAACCTGTCCGAAGACCTTCACACGCCGGCTCCCGAATACTTTCCAGCCGAACAGATCGAGACCTTTATGGGATTTCGGCGGGCGGACGGACGCGTCGGCACGCGAAATTTCGTTCTGATCGTCCCTACGTCAATGTGCGCGAGCCACGAGGCAACGCAGATCTCGATGATGGCCGAGTTTCTGCATTACAGCCGGGAAAAATTTCCGAACGTGGACGGCGTCGTTGCGATCCCTCATAACAAGGGCTGTGGATGTCAGGACGGGTCGACCCTCGACGTAATGATGCGGACGCTGTCGAATTACGCTGATCATCCGAATGTCGGCGGCGTGATCCTGATCGATCTAGGGTGCGAAAAGACAAATCTATCGTTCGTCGAAAAATACCTGACGAAACGCGAAAAGCCTATCCAAAAGCCGGTTTTTAAGATCGGTATTCAGGATGTCGGAGGAACTCAAGCCGCGATCGAGATCGGCCTCAAAGAGGTCGCCAGGATGCTGCCCGAGGTCAACGAGTGCGTCCGTGAAGCGTTTCCAGTCAGCGAACTGGTGCTCGGCGTTAAGTGCGGTTCGTCGGATGGTTTTTCGGGGATCTCGGCCAATCCGTCGCTCGGCTATTGCTCGGACTTGCTCGTCAAAAGCGGCGGCACCGTACTTTTAACGGAAGTGCCTGAATTTTGCGGTGCCGAACATATCCTTGCGAACCGTGCAAAAGACACTGCTACCGGGCGAAAGATCTACGCGATGGTCGATTGGTACAAGGATTACGCGTCAAAGTTTGGTGCCGTCCTCAATCAGAACCCGAGCACCGGCAACAAGGCCGGCGGCCTCTTGAATATCACCATCAAATCTCTCGGAGCGATCGTCAAAGCCGGAACGACCAGGATCGAGGACTGCGTCGAATACGCCGAAACGCCCACATCGCGCGGCATCAATCTCATGCAGGGGCCTGGCTACGATCAGGAATCGACGCCCGGACTTGTCGCGTCAGGTGCGACGGTCGTGGTTTTCACGACCGGCAACGGGACCACTATCGGCAACGCGATCGCGCCTGTCATAAAGTTGGCGTCGAACAATCGCGTATTCGAAAAAATGTCCAACGATATCGATATTTCTGCGGGAAGTGTGATCGATGGGACGGAGAGCATTGCCGAGGTCGGCACACGGCTTTTCGAGCATGTCCGGCAGACCGCGAGCGGCGAGATACAGGCTAAAGCCGAGGTCTTGAAGCATCGCGAATTTCAATTTTGGGCCGAGCAAACCGTGTCACTGTAATGTATTATTACAATGACAAATGAATAACGAATCGTTATATTCAGGAGCTCCGCTCGGAGCTCGTCCTTCATCGCCATCCTCTTCCCGAAAAGGCTATCAGCTCCTGCGGCTGATACGAGCGGCGCAACCGATCACCAGAACCGAGATCGCCGAAAGACTGTCGATCGACAAGAGCACCGTCACCGAAACGATCAAGCCTCTCGTGGAAAGCGGCGTGATCGTCGAAGAATCGATAAATTCGGAGCTTCTCGGCCGGAAAGCCCGTGTGCTCTCCTTCGCCGAGGACAAGGTGTTTTTCGGCGGGGTAAATTTCGGGGTTCGCCGATCGCAGGTCGGGTTGACGACATTGCGCGGCGAGATCATTGACGAAGAGGATTTCGAAACGCCGACCAGCACCGGATTCGCGATGCACCTGACGCGTTCAAAGCTTGAGGAGCTCGTCAAACGTAATCCCGAACGCAAAATGGCCGTCATCGGCGTAAGCGTTCCGGGAATGACGGATAACGATCGTCAGCGTTTGGTGTATGCCCCGAATCTCGGCTGGCGGGACGTCGATATCGCATCCGAGCTCCGGATCAACGAATCGGTCCGGGTCGTCGTAGATAACGACTCCACCGCCGCGGCAATGTACGAGGCGCGTTTAAAGATCAAAGATTCGGTTGATGGCCTGATGACGAATTTCATTCTCGTTCGCTCCGGCACGGGAATCGGCGTGGGGCTCGTCATCGGCAGCGAGATCTACCGCGGAACTGGTCTCGGGCGCGGCATCGCGGGCGAATTTGGCCACATGACCATTGTCGCGGGTGGCAAGCCATGCGTCTGTGGCAACAAGGGCTGCTGGGAAAAATACGCCTCCGCCGCGTCTGCTGCCTCGCTTTATTTGGGCGATCGGCCGCCGGCCCGGGGTGAGAGTGTCCCGCGTTTCGTTGACATTGTGGCAAAGGCAGGTGTGGGCGACGTACGTTCGCGTCGGACGCTCGAAAAGATCGGCGATTACCTCGGCATCGGCATCGCAAATGTGATCATGGGCACCGGCATTCCGCGGGTAATAATCAGCGGCCGGCTCGTATATGGGTGGAAATTCATCGAGGAACCAATGATCGCGGCAATTAGACGAAGTATCGTCGGCCAGCTCGACGGATGGTCGGTCGAGGCTGGCGAACCGGCGGGTTCGGCGCTCGGCGGAGCCTTAGAGGTCGCTGTAGAGGAATACTTGAGTACTCTGTAAGTGAGAAACGTATGAGCAGTAACCAAACCAAACTTGAAAAAATAGACGCCGCGACCTGCGTTGTCAAAGGCACCCACCTTCACAAGGGCCGCACGATCACCGTCAAACCAGGCGAAACAGCATCGCGAAATTTGTTTTACGGCCGCGTGATCCTCGATGCGGGCGACGCGCCGATCGCGATCGAAACGGCGGGACACGAAACCGGATTTATTTGCCTCAATGGAGCCGGTCTGCTCACCACCCACGGACAAACGTTTCAGATGAGCCGTTATGACGCGCTGTACGTGCCGCGTGATTCGCATGTCGTCGTCGAGAGCGACGGAGCATTCGATCTCGCGGAACTATCGTCGCCGGTCGAGAAGAAGTATCCACTGCAATTCGTTGCGTTCAATAACGTTCGTGAGGACGAAGCCCTCCACTTTATCGCCGGCAAACCACCGACCCAACGCGACCTCAACATCCTGATCGGCAAGAATGTAGAGGCCGGCCGAATTATGGCCGGCGTCACGTTCTCGTCCGAGGGCAACTGGACCTCGTGGCCGCCGCACGAACATCACAACATGCTCGAAGAGGCTTATCTCTACATTGATATGCCAGCACCGCAGTGGGGCATTCAGATGGTCTACACGAATCTCGACGAACCGGAGCTAGTCCAGGTCGTTCACGAGGGCGACGTGATGCTAATGCCGCAGGGCTATCACCCGAACGTTGCGGCACCTGGCGGGCAGATCAACTTTTTATGGATGATGGCGGCTAACCGCGAGGGCGATGATCGTCAATTCGGCGTCGTTAACGTTCAGCCCGAATACGCGGCCGGCGGCTCGGGCCTCGAGGCGTCAAGAAAATAGCTATTTAAGTTTTGCGACCTCGGAACCCGCGAGCAGGAAAGCTCCGGCGCCGTAAACTTCCCAGCTGTCCGCCGAAAAGTTTCGCCGCGGGTCGGCACCGATCGGCTGAGTCCAGCCGACCATTCCATCAGCATGTACAAGCGTGTTCAGCTCGATCCACGCCTTTTTGACCACGGGCAAATACCGCTTTCGATCAAGTATCTTATTGTTGATACCCCACGCCATCGCATAGATGTGAAATCCAGAACCGCTTGCCTCGCCGCCGGGATACGCTGCGGGATCAAGCAGGCTTGACCGCCACAGTCCATCGCTCTGCTGCAGCGTCGCGATGCGTTCCATCATTTCCTTGAATTGCTGCACGTAAAATGGCCGCGTCGGGTGGTCTTTTGGCAGCTCGTTCAGCAGGCGTACGAGCCCGCCGGCAACCCAGCCATTTCCGCGACTCCAGAATATGTCCTTACCGTTGGCTTCGCGGCGGTCGTCAGATGTTCCCTTGATCAGGAATCCGGCGTCGCGGGAATAGAGCTTTTCTTTTTTGTTGTATAACCGGTCGTAGGTTTGGTGGAACAGGCGATCGTTGAGGTCGAGGTATGAACGGTCGCCCGTCACGCTGCTTAGCTTAGCAAGTGTCGGTGGCGCCATAAAAAGGGCATCGCACCACCACCACGTAATTCCGTTCTTTTCGGCCTGAGTGCTTTTTTCCGTTTTGAGACGCTCAACCGCGTCGATCGTCGGCTGGATCATGCGGCGGTCCTTTTTTATTCGATATAGATCGATATACGTTTGGCTGATAGCAATGTCGTCGGCGTGGTCAAATCTCGGCCCGGGCCGCCAACCGGCCTTTTCGCCCATATCCATCAGTGCCTGCAGGATCTCCGGCGAATGAGTCGTTTCGTATGCCGCGAACACACCGGCGTAAAATGCCCCGTTTGTCCAGTCCCACGCCTCGTGTTTCGGATTGGCGAGCTGCCAGTTGGCAACTCGCAGCATCTTGGCCTCGATATCCTTTCGACGAAATATATCCTGTGCAGGAGCTGCGACATTGAGGCAAACCAGAACGAGCATGGCGAGCAAGCAAAGTTTCATGATCTATTTGAGAGTAAATGTCTGGGTCAGACCGCCCACGAACACGGTAAAATCGCCTGGTTCAACGACCGGACGATTATCAGTACCGATGAACTGCAGATCCTCGGGGCGGAGCGTAAACTTTACGGTCTTTGTCTCGCCGGGCTCAAGCGAAAGTTTCTCGAAACGCCTGACACGCTTGCCCGCGGGAGTTATCGACGCGACGTCGTCCCGCACGTACAGGATCGCCGTTTCCTTGCCGGCTCGCTTGCCGGTGTTCTTTATGCGAAAGCTTATGTCGATCGGGTCCGACGGCCCGATCGTTTTGGCTGATAGCTGCAGCCCGCTGTATTCAAAGGTCGTGTAGCTGAGGCCCGTGCCAAATTTCCACTGCGGAGTGAATGGAGCACCGGGTTCGAACACGCCGAAGGTCTGTGCGTCGTATGTTGGAAAATATCCTGGCGAACGCGGGTAAGTGATCGGAAGCTTGCCGTCAGGAACGTAATCCCCAAAGATCACGTCCGCAATAGCTCGTCCGCCTTCGTTTCCCGGGTTATATGCGAGCAGTATGGCTCCGACCTTGTCTGCGATGCGGCTGATGATTCGCGGACGTCCCTCGGCAAGAACGACGACTACGGGCTTTCCCGTGGCGATGATCGCTTCGGCGAGCTTTAACTGTATTTCAGGCAGGGTCAGGTCTTCGATGTTTCCCATTTGCTCGGTATACGAGCCCTCGCCAAGGCAAAGGACGACAGCGTCCGCGTGTTTCGCCGCTTCGACTGCGGCCGAAATGTCGACCTCCCGGTCGATATTCGTCGGATTATTGTTCGACGTTGTGCCAGCCTTGCGCACGATCTCCGTGCCGGGCACGAAGGTGATGTTTTCGCCGAGTTTCGCCCTGATAGCAGCTTGGATCGTTGGCTTGTCGATGGGATAGAGCGATCGCTCGGAGCCCTGCCAAACGTATGTCCAGCCGTTATTGAGGGAAATTAACGAGTCCGCCGTTGGGCCCGTCACGAGCACCTTTTTTCCCTTGGCGAGCGGAAGAATGTCGCCTGTGTTTTGAAGCAGAGTGATCGATTCGCGGGCCGCTTGGAGAGCCGTATCCGCGTATTCGGGCCTTCCAAAATTTGTACTCAGTGATCTGTCCGGCTTCGCGTTGTCGAAAAGGCCGTTTTCAAACTTAACACGGAGTATTCTACGTACGGCGTCATCGATACGGGTCATTGGGACCTTTTGCTCGTTGACGAGCTCTATCAGAAGATCGCTAAAGCTGTAACTGAGCGGCACCATGCTCATGTCGATTCCTGCCATGACTGCGAGGCGAGTTGCTTCTTTTTCATCGGCGGCGACGTGCCATTGGGTCACGAGTTTCTTGATGTCTTCCCAGTCTGTAACGATAAAACCGTCGAAACCGAGTTCGCCCTTCAGGACGTCCGTCAAAAGGTGCTTGTTGATGTGGCCGGGAACGCCATTGATCTCGCCGGAATTGACCATAACGGTCCGTGCACCTGCCTTAACGGCGGCCGCGAACGGCGGCAGAAAATTTTCGCGAAGCGCGTACTCGGGAATATACGCAGGCGACCGATCGCGGCCTGTCAGCGGAAAGCTGTATCCAACGTAGTGTTTGAGGCTGGCGGCGACATGTTTACTACTGGAAACATCATCACCCTCGAGTCCGCGGACGAAGGCGGTTCCCATCACTGACGCAAGATACGGGTCCTCGCCAAATGTTTCCCAGAGCCGCGGCCACATCGCATTGCGTCCGACGTCCAGGACGGGCGAAAAGCTCCACGTAATGCCGGCAGCTCGCGTTTCCATCGCGGCGATCTCTGCCGATCGCTGCATCAGCTCCGGATTCCACGTTGCCGCCATGCCGAGTTCCTGCGGGAAGAGCGTCGAGCCCTGAACGTAGTTTGCACCGTGGATCGAATCGATGCCGTAAATAACCGGAATCTTAAGACGCGTCGTTTGTGAAGCGGCTTGAATTGGGCCGATGATCCGATGCCAGTGGTCCAATGTGAGCGCCTGATTGGTGACGTTCAGGATCGAGCCCACGCCGTATTTCTTTATGGCCTTTTCAAGCTTTTCATTGTCGATCTCGACGTCCTGATCCTTGCCCTTCGTGACCATGTCGATAGTCAGTTGGGTCATCTGGCCGACCTTTTCCTCAAGCGTCATCCGGCTTATCAGTGATTCGATCTTAGCGGCATCATTACGCCGCGGCGTCGAGCGAACGACCGCCTTCTGAAAATAGCGGTCGCTATCGACGGCGTCCTGAGCCAAAGCCGGAAAGAGCGGCGATGTGACCTCGAGCAAAACGACAAGAAGTGTGCAAGACGTTTTCTTTCGCATGAAATGGGTTCCCGTACTGCTGCTCGCCGATCTCAAAATCGTCCCAATGCCGAATATTCTCGGTCGTCGACCCGATGAGCCATCGAAGTAGGTATTCGTTTCCGCCGATCATTTGCCGACCGCCGCGTACACGGCGAAGATGACAACGTAGGATAACTTCCCTTATTACCGCAGCTGACAGATGTCGAGGACGTTCATGTCCGTGTAATCCAGGTTTTCGCCGCCCATAGCCCAGATAAAGGCATAGTTCGTCGTGCCAACGCCCATATGGATGGACCAAGGCGGAGAGACCACCGATTGGTCGCTGCCCATTACAATGTGCCGCAGATTGTCCGGCTCGCCCATAAAATGCATTATCCGCTGGCCCTCTTTCAGGTCAAAGTAAAAATAAACCTCAGACCGGCGGTCGTGCAGGTGCGGTGGGCACGTATTCCAGACGCTGCCGTGCTTCATCACCGTTAAGCCCAAAAGCAGTTGCGATGAAGGGCAAACGGCCGGAACTACATACTGGTAAACGGTTCGTTCATTTGAGTTCTCGGTTGTCCCGAGCTCGAGGGGCACAGCTTGTCCGATCGAGATATGTTTAACCGCAAAACGTGCATGGGCCGGTGTCGACGCAAGATAAAAGCGCGTCGGATCATCTGCATTGGCAGACTCGAATTTAACCGTTTCAGTGCCCATCGGAATGTACAGGCCGTCTTTCGGAGCGAGTTCGAAACGTGTGCCGTCAACCGTGATCGCACCGCCAGATGAGCCGACATTGACGGCGCCCATTTCGCGGCGTTCTAAATACGGCCGGCCCTTTGCCGACGCGGGAACTTCCTGCAGCGGCAGCGAGACCGCCGAGCCCGCCGGAGCTGCTCCGCCGATCACAAAGCGTTCGTAATGGAGGTAATTGAGCCGCACCTCGCCCGCGGTAAAAAGGCTGTCGATCAGGTAGCGTGAGGTCAGTTCCTCGTTCGATGTGCCCGCCATTGATGCGGGGTCGGTCGCGTAATAAGTTTTTTCGTACATATATCTATTGGTTTGCATTCGTCATCTGGCCATCCAGCCGCCGTCGACTATCACGATATGGCCCTGCAGATAGTCGCTCGCTGCTGACGAGAGAAAAACGACGGTTCCCTTAAGGTCGTCGGGCGTTCCCCAGCGTCCCGCCGGAATGCGCTCGAGTATTTGGCGATTCCGCGTTTCGTCCGCTCTGAGCGGAGCAGTATTAGCAGTTGCCATATATCCCGGCGCTATAGCGTTGACGTTAACGTTGTGCTTAGCCCATTCGTTCGCAAAAGCATGGGTCAGGCCGGCAACTCCCGATTTGGATGCCGTGTATGCCGGAACGGTAATTCCGCCCTGAAACGACAGCAGCGAAGCGATGTTGACTATCTTGCCGCCGCCATTCTCGATCATCGAACGCCCGATCGCCTGCGTTAGGCGAAACACACTCGACAGATTGACTTCCAGAACGGTCGACCAATCATCTTCGGAAAAATCGACCGCCGGAGCCCTCCGGATCATTCCAGCATTGTTTACCAAAATATCGACGCGGCCAAACTCCTCGATCACGCGAGCAGCCACACTTTTGGGTACTTCCTTGTCCGACATGTCTCCGTCGAGGCTGATCGCCCTACGTCCGAGGCTCTCAATGATCCGGCAGGTGTCGTCCGCCTCGCCGCCGTGATGACAGTGACACGCAACATCGGCGCCGGCCTCGGCAAGAGCGATAGCCATCGCCTGGCCCAGCCCGACCGATGCGCCGGTGACAAGTGCAAATTTGCCGTCGAGTTTGAATCTATCCAATATGCTCATAGTTTAATCCGGCTTCGCAACAGCGGTCGCCTAGTGACTAATAGCCCAAAAGCAGCGTAGAGTCGTCCTCTGATCTTGGTGTCGAAGACAATATTTTTGCATATTTGTCGTCCGTGTACTTGCCCGAAGTGCGGCGGACCACCGCGAAGAGCGGATCAGCTTTGAAAGGTTCGATCTGCTCGCGGGTCCATTTGTTCTTTGGGTCGGTGTACGGCATCAAGAATTCGACCGCTCGGCGAATGCTTCGGCCATCCTTGGTTTGAAAATCCCAGAGATTGACACCCGCCGCGTCTCCCAACAGGGCAAGGTTTACCAAACCCTCGAGATTCATCACGCTATAGCTCCAGGATTTAGTTCGTGCAAGCTCAAGCGGCTCACTGCCATCGGGCTCGATCTGTTTTGCGATGCGGTTTTGTTCTGCCGATTCCAGCGTCTTTTTGGCAGCGTCCGTTTTGCCCAGAAAAAGTGCGATCGCGGTAACCTGCACGTCATACCACGTGCCGTGATTGTTCTTGGCTCGAGCTTCGTCTTTGCCGTGCGAACTTGTCGTCAGCCAGGTGAAATACTTATCGAACCACGCCTCGATCCCGGCTTGGTCGGACTTGGTCCACGATTTTGAACCATTTAGCAGGCCGACCGAATCAAGCACGCGCGTGATCTCACGCGTTTCGATAATGCCGAAATTGCGTCCTTCCTTTTGCCCGGGAACGAATTGCGCGTATTCGAGATTTGGGTTCATCAGTGTCTTTGGGTCGAGAAACCACATTCGCAATATTTCGGCCGCCTTGGCCGCGTACTCCTCTTTACCCGTAAAATAGTACGCGGCGGCGAGGTCCTTTACGGGCTTTTCCATCTTGTCTAGAAGATCATGGTCCGGGAAACTCTTGATCTCCGGATTTCGTTGTCCGTCTTTCTTGATGTACGGCAGGCCGTCCTTAGTGTCGGGGTTTTTCCAGAAATACGGGGCCTGGCTGACATAATCGTGCTTGTCGCCGCTCGGCGGCACGGCAGATTTCGACGTGATCGGAAGAACCTCGGTCTTAAGCGCCTTTTGTGCGTTACGCTCCAGCTTGGCAAGGCCGGCCTTGAGGTCGGGATCGTTGATTTTCGGGTCGGCAAGCTTTTGTTTGTTTTCCCGGAGCGTTTTTGCACTAAGTAAAAAAACTCGCGGGCCTGCTGTCTGGGCTGAAACATAAAGTTGAGAGCCCGCGATCACGGCCAAACTAAATATGATTGCTGAAAATTTTTGGTACTTCATTTTATTTCTTTTCTAGCGAAAGGATATTCATCTCTGCCATCCACATTTCGCAAAGTTTGGTCCATTCCGAGCTCGAACCCGGACCGTTTTTAAGTGGGATCGAATGTCCGCCTTGCGGGAAAACGTGCAGGCTGGCCGAGACCTTGTTAACAAGCAGCGCGCCAAAGAACATGAGACTATTTTGGGGATTGACCGACTTGTCGTCAGCGGCGAGAAAGATGAATGCGGGCGGCGTTTTCTCCGTTACGTGCAGTTCGGTCGAGTAACGCTCGATCATCTCTTTCGACGGCGTTTCACCGAGAAGGTATTTTTTGCTGCCGCCGTGTGCAAATTCGCCCATCGTGATCACCGGTGACGCGAGGATCATAAAATTTGGCGTGAATGAAAAAGCATCGGCTGTATCGCCTATTTTAGCAATGTCGTCGGACGTCGTTGCAATGTACGATGCGGCGTGGCCGCCGGCTGATGTCCCCATCACTCCGATCTTATCAGGATCGATGTTCCATTTTTTTGCGTTAGCACGAATGAGACGCATTGCCCTCTCGGCATCCTGCAATGGAGCAAGTTCCTTTTGCATTAGATCTGGCGATGTCGGCAGGCGATAGTCGAGGGCAAAAGCCGCGATACCGAGAGAATTAAGCCATTTAGCGACCGATGTGCGTGCACTTTGATACGCGATGCGGACGTAACCGCCGCCCGGAATGATCAGTACGGCCACGCGCTTATTGTCGCTTGAAGCGGGCAGATAAGCTCGAAACCCCGGCGTCCCTACCTGATAGATACGTTCCTCCCGGATCTCTTCCTTGAGATTCAATCCCTTGGAATTCGGCATTTTCCCGTCGGGATAGAGAGGGACAAACTCTTGGGCGGCGATCGGAACGACTGACGCCGCAAAAAGTACCAAACCCGCCGCCAAAACGCGAATCATGAGCCCTGATCTTTTTCGCATGAACCTGAACTCGCCCGATCTTGCTGCCCGAAAAAACGCCATTACAAAAAATCCTCTCGGATAGGAGAAAAGATATCTATTAAAACCACTTCCTCGTCCAGCATTGTTGCTCCGTGCCAGTGGTCCGGTGGGAAATGAAGAACATCGCCCGCGGCAACTATCACCGTTTGATCGCCCATGATGAATTTCACCTTGCCCTTTATCACCAGCGTCATCTGTTCGTGATGATGACTGTGTGCCGGCGTTACGATAAAGGGAGCGAACTTCAGGCGGCAGATCATAATATTTTCGCCGACGATCATCTGCCGTTCAATGCCGTCGTCGAGATGTTCGACCGGAACTTTGGTCCAGTCGGTTACAAGTGCTGATAATGGAGTTTCCGCGGTGGTCATATTATCGTGCATTAGAGATTTGAGTGAAATGAAAATCCTGTCTACTTCGCTACATCCAAGCTTAACCGCCAGGATGCTTTTTTGTCTTTTTTAAGTTCGATGTCTTCCGACGAATATACCAAGTGGAGTGGTATAGGGCCCAAAACACCTTTTCCCAATCGGCCGTCGCCCGTCGCTAACAGGGAAATGCTGTAATTCCAATCGGCGCTCGCGATCACAGTCAAGCGGCCTTCGCGGCCGTCCAAAATGTCGGTTCGCTTTTTTCCGTCGAACTGTGTAGAAGCATGGTCTGCCGTCGTGGGCACAGCGACCCACCAGCGTTTGAGCCTGATATCTTGATTGGCCTGCAGACTTTCATCGCGGACCAGCGTGTTGCCGACTATCCGCCAGCTGACCTCGCTGGAAATTCCGATATCAGATCTTTCACCTGGCTTACTTCCGATCCGGGCCCACTTTTTCCAATAAATACGTAGCGACTGTCCGTCCTTCGCCGGTTCGATCCGGTCGGAACCATCTGTTGTCGTGTATATCTTTCCATCCTCGAGTTCGATAAACGGTACGAGCGACGGATAGACCTCTTCGACAGGACCAGCAAATCCCGCGAGGCCAAAGGGTGCAGGCAAATAATCCGACATTCCAGGTTTCGTACCTGTTGTTACTGGAAGTGCAAACCGCAGCCCGCCCTGTCGAACCACCCAGACGCCCTCTTGAAAGTCGATATCCTTTCGAAAGAACTCGAACCTTGCAACTTGTCCGAGAGCCGGCTGTGCCGGAAATTCGGTGATGTTCTCGCGGCCGAGCGCTTTCATGAACGTGTCGTTGGCGATGATGATCTTGGCAAAGCTGGTCGCGATCTGTTGAAATTCGCGGTCGATGCTGATGTACGAGTAGTTTCCGCGTCCAAACGCGAAGATATCGAAGGTATGTCGGTTGTCGATGTAGCCGCCACGGATCCAACGCCACGCCAAATTGTACAGGCTTGCAATATCGGCAAGCGGAGCAGGCCGAAAGTCAGGATTATCTCCCAGAAAGGCTGCGATCTCGAGCGTGTCTAGATAACTTACAAGCCCCTGGCTTCGACCCCAATTGTAGCCGTAGCCTTTGTCGGAGACGACGTCCCACCAAAGTCGCATCTGGGCCTTGATCGATGGCTTTAACTTTTCCTGAATGTCCTTGCGGCCGACAACCTCCGCTGCCTTCCAGCAAAAACGCACATATTCGTTCGAATACCGGTCGTATCGCCCATGCGGTAGATCGTCATCCGAATAAAGTGCTCCGTTCGTGAACTGCATCGCCGCCCGCTCCAGCAGCGAATCGAGAAATGCGCGGTCTTTCATCACGCCGAACTCGAAGGCGTACGCCGCGATCCGTGCTGCTACACCGAGATAATTTTCAGGGAGATTTATTGCTTTACGTTTCACCGGGTCATAGATCCGGTGTGCGTCCAGCAGCGTTATCCACTCGTTGCGTTCGGCGTCGTTCATGCTCTGCCAGACGGCGTTCTTGCTCAGATCGGTACCGTAGTGCCTTAGTGCCTCGGCAGCGTAGAGTTGTGAAAAAGCCTTCGCGCCCCGACGAGCCTCGTAGAGTCCCATTTCGGCGACTGCTCGAGCCGTGTCCTTGCCGGCTATCGTGCGCGTGCCGCCAACCTCGCTTTCCGCGGCGATTACACGCATAAAGCTGCCCCACGTGTATTCCCCGGTCGTGATCGAGCCGATCACCTTGTCGGGTGGAGGATTTAGCGAACGGATGTCGCCAAACTGGACAGCGACCTCCTTAGCCAGAAAGTCCTTGACCTCTGCATCTAGCACAGCGGTTGAAAGTCGCCGAGTACTAGCCGTTTGCTGCGCAGCGGCTGGTGAAACGAAAACTAAAGCCGCGATGCCGGCGACAACCCCAAACATTGCCGCCAAGACGTAGTTTTGTCGTGAAAACTGGATCATAGCTCTCCCTAACGAGGACCAAGATCGAGAGTTCGCAATAGCCATTTGACCGCTGGGAACTCCACTAACACTGGTGGACGGCCCACCCGCTCGAATGGGCCGTCTTTTTATTCTCCACCTGAACCGATCAGAACGTCAGTCGGAAACCGAACTGCAGTTTACGCATCGATCCGGCGGTCGCGATCGTTCCGAAGGTGGTCGATGTAGTACCCGGAGCCGGAACGGCGGCGTTCGGCTGATCCAGGTTGGCATGGTTGAGGACATTAGTCCCTTCCGCTCGAAGCGCCAATTTGAACCGCTCGCCAAAGTTAAAGCTTCTCGACAGAGCCAGATCGACTGCCTGATAGCCAGGCCCTGACAGGAAGTTTCGAGGAGAATTGCCGTCCGTCGCGACACCTGTCACGGCAGAATTTCTAATGAATGCGGCGGTATTGAACCACATGTTAGCGGTCGGATGTGCAAGTGTCGGATCACCGATGACTTGGGCACGATCATTCGTATTGCCGTCGAGATTGGCATCGACATTTCCATTGGTCACGGTGAAAGGCCGGCCGCTTCGTAATTTCACGATCGGCGAAAGACTCCAGCCGTTTACTATACTCCGGATAACGCGGTTCTCACCCTTGTAAAAAGCCGGATGAAAATTCATGCTCATGGTGAAAACATGACGCTGGTCCGTATCCGCCCGGCCCGATTCGAGTGAGAGATTGCTGTAATTCTGAGCAAGCCCTTGCGTCGTATTATTATGAAGCTCCGCACTGCTTAATGTCTTGCTGAACACGTAAAATGCATTCAACGTTATGCTGTCGCCCAACCGGTAATTGGTCGTCAACTGCAAACCGTGATAAGAAGCGGTTTGATCGGAATTCAATACAAGGACCGCACCAAAAAGCGGATTGGGCCTGCGGGAAAGAATGTTTGCTCCCGCTGATGTGGCGGTGGCCGTCAGAACCGGATAGTTAAGATCGCGTCCGAAGGGCAACTGATTGCTGATCGTTCCGACGTAAGACGCTCCCACGGCAAGATTTTTGACCACTTCACGCTGGATGGAGACGTTAAATTGGTACGTACGCGGCCATTTGAAGTTTGGGTCGACAGCGAACAGGCCGCCTCCTGTTGTAAACGTTCCGTTATAGGGAAACGGGTTGCCGCCGGCAAAATTGTTGTACGGGCTGCTAAGCGATGCTCCGAGCGGCCGCAAAGTAACGGCGTCCGCACGTCGGTTCGTATTCGTAAATGTTAGGCGGGTCGAGAACGGCTGGAAGTTGGTCATCGTATTCCACTCGTTGCCCGAAATGCTGCCGTAAAACATACCGGCTGCCGCCCGGATGGACGTTTTTCCATTGCCGAATGGGTCCCAAGCGATGCCGAAACGAGGTGAGATATGGCTGTAACTGGTCGGAATGCCGCCACGCTCGACGCCGGGATCGCCATAGAATAGTGCACCCACGGGCGCCAGAGGATTCACCGTCGACTTCTGCCCGGGAACATAATTGACGACACGGTTCATCGGATCGGTCGGCGGTGTCTGAACGTCCCAACGCAGCCCCATGTTAAGAGTCACACGCGGGCTTACACGATAGTCGTCCTGCAGGAAAATTGCCGAGTACCAACTATTCGTATATCCCGTGACCGGAGCGTCTTGGGTGACAGCACTTGGTATACCGAGCAGAAAATCAGCAAATCCATTTCCCGTAGAAGTGTTGTTGAATGTAAAGACGCCGTAATTGTTAAGGAGAGTCTGCTGGATGTCTTTGTTGAGCGAGACTTCACCTCCAACTTTTATCGATTGCTTGCCTTTGCTCCAACTGAAGACATCGCGTACAGCATAAAAATTGGTGCCGGCCGTCGGACCACCGATGGCGTTCGTCAAAGTGAAAAATCCGGTGACCGAGATCTGCGGCAGCGACGGAGCTCCCTGCGGGGTAAACGAGGAGCCAAGGTCTTTCAGCGAGGTTGACGGTACATTTAGTCTGCCGCCGAACATTTTTGTGTAGGTTGCCCATACTTGGTTGATCATATTCGGGCTTACGATCCAGACGTCGCTTATATTGAGATCGTGCTGTCGCCATTTGAACTGCTGAGTCGCCCACGGCAGGTTTCCGCTACCGGGGAACACGGTGGTTGATCCTCCGGTGTTGAAATACGTGACCGTCGCACGATGCGCCTGATTGATCTGATGGTCGACTTTTATAAGATATTCGTTAGTGTTGAACGGGTTAGGCACGTTGCCCTGCCATCCCGGCGTTCCGTTGCTGTTCGTTATGTTGGAAAGCGGGATGTAGTCGCTGATGATCTTTGCCGCCACCGGGTCGATGCGGTTTGGACAGATCACATACTGAACACCGCCGCAGATAAAGGGCGTTGCAGTTGCGAGCGTCGTACCTGTCGCGGGATCTTTCGGCTTGGTGGTGGTCGATAAGGTAAAGTTGCCGGCCCGTTCGAGTGCGGTAGGCACGGTGGCACCACTCAGGTAGGTGTTCGTGATCTGACGCAGACCCGAATAGGAAAAGAAAAAGAATGTTCGGTCATGGATGATCGGGCCGCCGATCGTGCCGCCAAACTGATTTCGGTGATACGGAGCTCTCACGATCTTCGCATTCCATTCGTTCGCGTTAAATGCCGTGTTTCTCAAAAATTCGTACATCGAGCCGTGAAAACTATTCGTACCCGATTTGGTCAGAACGTTGATAATGCCACTTGCGAAACGGCCATATTCGGCGTTGTAGCTGTTCGTCTGTACCCGAAATTCCTGGATGGCGTCAGGTGTCGGCAGTATGTTGCCGGTATTGCGGAGGTTCGTCATGTTTATTCCACCATCGAGATAGTAGTTTACCGAACCAGTGCCGCCATCCGTGCCGCCGTTGATCAGCGTTCGCTGTTCAGGAAACCCGAGGCTTAGGTTGCTGGTCGCCGCCGATGCAGTGGCAATACTGCCGACGCCGCCGTTATTCGACTGGACGCCCGGAGTGAGATCCAAAAGCGAATATAAACTACGTTCGACGAGCGGAAGATTCTCGATCTCTTTATTTTGGACCGTGCGGCCGAGCTCGACCGTGCTGGTGTTGACGGTCGGCGGCTCGCTGGTTATATTGACCTGTTCGCTGACCGCACCGACCTCGAGCACGACGTCGACCTTTCTCGTGTCATTGACTTGAAGCACGATTCCGCTTTGGACCGCTTTCTTAAAACCCGATGAGGCAGTGACCTCGACCACGTAATTACCGACCGGGAGAAACTCAAGCCGGAAATTGCCGTCCTCGCCCGACGCCACCGTGCGGGTCAATCCTGTATCGACGTTTCGTGCCGTGATGCTTGCCGAGGGAACCTGTGCTCCTGTAGGGTCCGATACAGTGCCGATGATGGTCGCCGTAGTGATCTGGGCCGAGGCTGAGAGGGACATTGCCATTAGAACCGCAAGGGCGGCAAACACTAAAACACCGCTCCTTCGGCTTATTGGTATGATCAAAGCTAAGACTCCGTTAAACTCTTTCATTTCTTGTGTTTCTCCTTATCAAATAGTTACTAGATCCTAATATTCGTGCCGAAGGCTTCTTCAAAGCGGAGCGGCAGCGTTTCTGGACGGTTACCGCGCCCGCGGCTAATTCCTACGCAACTTTCGGCGCGGCAAATGCCGGTGCTGTCACCAGTGCTACAGCCCCGCGGAGACGCGGATGCTCGATCGCGGGAACGATCCGTATCGATGTTTCTCCGAGTCCTTCTGTCAAAGTCCGTTCCTTTAGGGCGTCGCGCACCTGCGGTTCGATCAGGTCCCATGCCTCAGTGATCTCGCCGCCCAGGTAGATCTGCTCCGGGTCGATCGCATTAATGATCGACGCCAGGCCGAGCCCGAGATAACGTGCGGTCAAATGCAATGCCGCAAGAGCCTTGCCGTCACCCGAGCGGGCACATTTAACGAGGTCCTCGATAGTGAAATTTGCCGTTTCGAGCGAAACCAGCTGACGACGCGAAAGATTTTTGCCGAAGTATCGCGATATCGTGGCGAGGTTCGAAATATATGCTTCCCAACAACCGTTTGCCCCGCATAAACAGGGAAGGCCGTCGATGCTTAGCGGTAGATGGCCAAATTCGCCGGCCGTGTTGTGCTTTCCGCGCATCAGCTCGCCGTTGATGACGACCCCGACCCCGACGCCGTCCGAAATGCTTACGAATACGAGATCATGATGCGTGTGCGAACCGCCCCGCGTTTCCCAGATCTGTGACAACGCGCAAGCTTTACCTGAATTTTCGATGTGGATCGGGACGTCCGGAAGCTCTTTGCGGAGCAGGCCGAACAGATCCACATCCACCCAGCCCAAGGCCGGAGCCCGCAGAACGAGGCCGGTCTTAATGTCTGTCATGCCGGGCACGACGACGCCGATCCCCTGACACGCCGCTAGCCCGTTGTTATTTTCCAATAAACTACGAATGTATCCGGCAAGGGTTTTGGCAAAAGTTTCCGGGGCGAATTCCGTTGGAAAGCTGATGACGTTCCCAACCTGTTTGCCGATCATGTCTGTCAACATCAAATACGTGCGTGTCGCGCGTATATCGACTGCGACCGCGCAACGCTGGTCCGAATTCAGGTACAGATACGTCGGGCGGCGTCCGCGTTTGACCTCGACACCGACCGCGCCTTCGCGGACCAGGCCCTCCTCAAGAAGGTCGTTAACCAAAAATGTGATAGTTGCGCGGTTAGTATCCATTAAACGCGAGAGGTCCGCACGAGAGATCGGCTGATGCGTGCGGATAAGCGTTAATACGATCTGGCGGTTTATCTCGCGGGAGGTGCCGCGCTTTGCCATCGTGAAATCTTTGGGATTTATCCTTCGCATGGTCAAATGTCGATCGCATTCACACGGCGTTAACTTGACGACGTCTATGGCCGCTTCGGTTTATGTAGCTAAGTGCAACAAAATCAGGCGCCGCAGACGGCGGAGTCGAACGGTTTGGTTGCTCAGACGGTCGGTCTTGGTGTGTTTACGCCACAAAACAAACCGGAGATCATATTGCGTTTGACTTTTTGTTAAAACTGCTAACATAATACATCAACAAATCAGCACGTCAAGCAGAATATCGAAAATAGTTTAATTTTCTGTACGTCGAAAAGTAACAAATTGGTCTGACCAATTTGAGTCGAATTTCCGTTCGCAGTTATTCTCGTTAGATAGGTAGAATATGGAAAATGCCAACGAACGTTCCTCGCTGCCCGAGACGGGATTTAAGATCAACGGGCTTCGCTGGCTGATCATCTCGCTCGTCTTCCTCGCGACGCTGATCAACTATATCGATCGCTTGACCGTTTCGGTTCTCGCACCTGCGATCACCCACGACCTCAATCTCAGCAATACCGAATACGGAGGCATCGCTACGTGGTTCCTGTTCGCGTATACGATCAGTCAGTCGCTTTCAGGGAGACTCTATGACCGCGTCGGCATCAAGCGCGGGTTTTCCATTTCGATCCTTATTTGGTCGTTGGCTGCCATGGCCCATCGCTTTGCGACCGGGCTCGGAAACCTGAGTTTATTCCGGTTCATCCTCGGCCTGGGCGAAGCGGGAAATTGGCCGGGAGCCGCCAAGACGGTCTCGGTATGGTTCCCGGCGCGTCAGCGCGCTTTAGGGATGGCGATCTTTAACAGCGGCGCGGCCATTGGCTCGATCGTCGCTCCTCCGGTCATCGTGGGCGTCACGGCGTATTTTGGCGGCGATTGGCGGCCAACGTTCGTTGTGACGGGCACACTTGGATTTCTGTGGCTTGTTCTATGGTGGTTCGTTTATGACACACCTGAAAAGCACCGCTGGCTGACAGCCGCAGAATACGCGATCATCACCGAGGATGACACCGAGTCCGTGCGGCACAGAGATTCCGAGACCGCATTGACCGACTCGTTGATCGATGGGTCAACGCCGCATGTAATCTCCACGCCCGCTCCGCTCGGATGGCTCGAGCTGCTCCGATATAGACAGACGTGGGCTATCATAATTGCACGGTTTCTGGTCGATCCGGTCTGGTGGCTTTACATCACGTGGCTGCCGCTCTATCTTAGCCAGGTTTACGGTTTCGACCTCAAACAAATTGGTCTCTTTGCATGGGTGCCGTATGTCGCGGCCGACGCGGGCAGCCTTTTTGGCGGTTGGTTTTCTGGTTATCTGATCGGCCGCGGATGGTCCGTCGACCGCGGCCGCAAAGCCGCGATCCTCATTGGGGCTTTGTTGATGCCTGCCGGCATTCTCGCTGCGTTCACATCGGACGCGATGATCGCACTCGGTCTGATCGGCGTTGTTCTATTCGGGTTTCAGACCTGGATCAACAATGTCCAGACGCTGCCGAGCGACCTTTTCCCGTCCAACGCGGTTGGTTCGGTCGCGGGCCTCGGCGGCACGGGAGCCGGCATTGGCTCGATGATATTCATTTTCTCGACCGGTTGGGTCGTCGATCATTTTTCATACACACCGATCCTTATTACGGCCGGCATATTAGCGCCGATCGGGACAATTATCTTATTCGCTCTGTCCGGACGCATCCAAAAATTAGAACTGAAGGAAATTCGCTGAGAATAGACAAGGAGAAACATGCACAATTTTTTTGATTTCACTGACAAAGTGGTTTTCATTACCGGAGCCTCGAGTGGTATCGGCCGGGCGACGGCTGAGCTTTTTGGACGGTGTGGAGCGTCGGTCGCCTTCACGTATCACAAAAACAAAGAGGGCGCTGACGCACTCGTATCTTCGATCACGGGTGGCGGAGGTCGAGCGATCGCTATTCAGGCCGATTTCACCAATTTGTCTGAGATCGGCGGAACCGTAGCAGCGGTCGAAGAGAAATTTGGCAAGATCGATATCCTCGTTAACAATGCGGGTTCGCTGGTCGAACGGCTGAAAACGCTGGATCTGACCGAACAGCGGTGGGCCGAGGTCATGGACCTCAACGCGACGAGCGCATTTTTCACGGCTAAGGCTGTCGTGCCCAAAATGCTCGAGATCGGCGGCGGCGTCATCGTCAACGTCACCTCGATCGCTGCCCGCAACGGCGGAGCGCCGGGCTCGATCCACTATTCATCGGCCAAGGCCGCGATGCTGACGATGTCCAAGGGGCTTGCAAAGGAGTTTGCACAGCAGGGAATTCGAGTGAACGCCGTTTCGCCGGGCGTTATCGATACGCCGTATCACGAGACATTTACGACTGCCGAGACTATGGAAAATCTCCGCAAAGCGATCCCAATGGGCCGCGAAGGCCGGCCCGATGAGGTGGCTACCGTTATTGCGTTTCTCGCGTCCGACGCGGCCAGCTATCTATGCGGCGAGACGATCGAGATCAACGGCGGCCTTTTGATGGATTAACGTATAAAAGGCTCTATATATCATGTTCAAAATTTCGTTTATCGCATTATTGCTCGTACTTGCCTCTTTCCTGTCGCTGTCAGCGCAAACGGCGAAAATGCCGGACACAGCAGAGACGGATACGCCGGCAAAAGCGGAAAGTTCACTGCCGAAGCCGGACGTTGCTGATGGCAAATACGGCGATAACGCGGCTAACACCTTCGACCTGTGGCGTCCGGTCTCAAAAAAGTCGACGCCGCTCGTTGTTTTCATTCACGGCGGCGGGTTGTCGTCGGGCGACAAATCAAAACTTTCCGCGAGCCTGCTTGCGCAGATGCTTAAGAACGGCCTCGCGGTGATGTCGATAAATTATCGACTGACGCCCGAAGCCGTTTTCCCGCAACACTATATGGACTGTGCACGAGCGATACAATTCGCCCGCTATCACGCTAAAGAGCTGAACATCGATCCGTCGAGGATCGCTGCGTCCGGAACGTCGGCGGGCGGAATGACGGCGCTCTGGATCGGTTTTCACGATGATATGGCCGGCCCGAAAAGCGCGGACCCTGTCCTTCGTGAATCGACCCGCGTCAGAGTCATCGCCGTTACATCGGCTCAGACAACGCTCGAGCCCGACCTGGTCGATAAGTATGTGGGCCCGAAAGCGAGAGAATTCAAAAGCTATAATGACGGCAAGATGTTCGGCCTAACGGCAAAAGAAATGAGCGGTGACCGCGGCAAACAGCTCTACAAGGAAATCTCGCCGCTCACCTATCTAACTAAGGACGATCCTCCGGTCTGGGCATTTTACAGCGTGCCGAACAAGCCCCTGACCGCCGAGTCGACGGCAAGCGAAGCGATCCATCATCCCGGTTTCGGCGTCGTTCTTAAGGAACAGATGGATAAGGTCGGCGTCCAGTGCAAGCTTCGGCATAAGGACGATGGACAAAAGGTCAACGACGACATGGTCCAATTCGTTATCGATCATCTTAAGTAACGCTGAGCCATAAACAATAGGATCAATTATGTTCAAGAAACTCGAAATCCTGGCCCTGATCGTACTCGTCTTTGTCGCCGCGACCTCGGCACAGGACACACAGGAACTTAAAGCCGAACGTGAGGCATCGAAAAGGCTCAAGGGCGAACATCCGCTCGTCGCGATCGAAAAATCAGCGGTTTCGTCGTTAAGGCCCGAGCTCGTCGGCGTGCATCCCCGCGTTTTTCTGACACAGGCCGAGATCGACCAGCTTAAGGCTAAGGCAAAGAACCAGAAAGAACTCTGGCAGACGGCGTTAAGCAGCGTTAAGGTATTCGGCGGCGAACCGCCGCCGCCGCCCGCCGAAAAGCGTCGGGCTCAGAATGATGTCGGGCTGGGAATCGCCGAAGCTGCGTTCATGTATAAGATGACCGGCGAAAAGAAATACATTGATGCCGCCAGAAAATACATGGACGCGGCCTGCAGTTATGATATCTGGGGTTATGCGTCAAACAAACCAAATGTCGACTTGGCGGCCGGTCATCTGCTGTATGGCATGGGCTGGGGTTACGACCTTCTCTACAATGATCTGACACCTGCGGAACAAGACAAATACCGCACCAAGCTCATCCGGCAGGCCAGGCTGATGTATGACTTCTTTAAGCCGAAGACCGGTAAATCATATGCGTATAGTCAAAATCACACATTCATCCCGGTCACAGGACTGGCAATAGCCGCATACGCTTTGATGGGCGAGACGCCGGAAGCTAAGCAGTGGGCAGCTCTTTCAAGGGCGATCTACGACCGCGTCCTGGCGACGTATTCGGCGGACGGCTATTACTACGAAGGGATGGAATACTGGATCTTTTCGACGCCGTGGCTGATCCATTACATGGACGCACAATTGCACGCGACCGGCGAGGACCTATATAAAACGACTCCGGGCCTCCGACTGACATACAAGTACCTTTCGCACGCCACGCTGCCCGGCGGTGAGTTCAATTTCGATTTCGGCGATATTTACTCTGGGCCGATAACGCGTGCGCGAAAAGGAGACGATTACGAACGGGAGCGGATCGACGGTCACTTTCGCACAAATTACGGCATTCTTTACAACTTGGCGTCACATTACGCGAGCGGCGAAGCGCAGGGAGTAGCCGATTGGTTAAAGTCGAAAGGACAGGTCAACGCCGAGGAATTCTGGACATTTATCTGGTACAATTCCGGCATCAAGTCCGTGCCGATCGAGCGACAGGAAAAATGGCATTACTTCCCGGATCACGAGGTCGTCTACTGGCGATCTAGTTGGGCTGATGATGCCACGGCGTTTGCGTTTAAAGCCGGACCGCCCGAGGGACACGCGACTGAGGAAAAGCTAAAACAGTTTCCTGATTGGCGTTTGTCGAGCGGTCACGCTCACCCCGACGCGGGAAGCTTTATAATTTGGTCGGCAGGTAAATATCTGACCGGCGATTCGGGATACGCGGGCGTCCCGATGACGGAGCATCATAACACGGTCGTATTCGACGGCAAGGGCCAGGGCAGCGAAGGCAACGGCCACGACGCATTTTCCGAAGTGCCGTACGAACGGCTCAATGGGATCCGGCTTCGTGATGTCAAAATGGGTGAGCGAGGCGTTTCGCTCTTTGCAGATCTTGCCCCGGCATATGTTGCCGACCGCGGGATCGACAGTTTTACCCGTAGTTTTACGTTTACCGCACCGGGTGAATTTATGATCGGCGATACGATCAAAATGGCGCGGGCTGCGAAGGTTACCGAATATCTTCATAGTGACACGTCGATCGTCAAAAGCGGTGACGGTTACACGTTCGAAAACGGAAAACCGGTCCTATTCGCTGAGATCATGGCACCGACTTTGTTTGACGCCGTCATCGAGCCCAATATTGTTACCGCTCCCGGCCCTCCGGGAAACGTCGACAAGGGCGAACGCGAAACCCGCGGTGTTCGACTGGCCGTTTCGACGAAAGATGCGGTCACAAACGTTGAATTTAAGACGAGGCTCCGAATTAAACGTTAAGCCGGGATTCTGTATGGCTCATATAGTCTATGTTAAATATCAAACCAAAATCGGAATGCAAATGGGACATCGTTTCCCTTGGCGAGGTAATGCTCAGGCTCGATCCGGGCGATAAGCGAATACACACGACACGCTCGTTCGAGGTCTGGGAAGGCGGCGGCGAATACAATGTCGCTCGCGGGCTCAAACGCTGCTTCGGCCTGGACGCGGCCGTCGTGACGGCTCTTGCTGATAATCCCGTCGGACGGCTTGTACAGGACCTTATTTATCAGGGCGGTGTCGATCAGTCTCATGTTAAATGGGCGAAGTACGACGGCGTTGGCCGAACGGTCCGCAACGGCATGAATTTCACCGAACGCGGATTTGGCGTGCGTGCGGCTCTCGGATGTTCGGATCGCGGCAACACGGCCGTTTCACAGCTTAAAAAGGGCGATATTGACTGGGAAAAGATCTTTGGTGAGGAAGGAGCACGCTGGCTGCACACGGGCGGCATATTCTGTGCATTGAGCGAATCGACACCTGAGGTCGCCAAAGAGGCGATGGAGATCGCCAAAAAGCACGGTACGATCATCTCGTATGACCTCAACTATCGTGATTCGCTGTGGAAATCGATCGGCGGCCAAGCCAAAGCACAAGAGGTCAATCGCGATCTCGGCCGGTACGTGGACGTAATGATCGGAAACGAAGAGGATTTTACAGCCTGTCTCGGATACGAGGTCGAGGGCCAGGACGAGAACCACTCGAAGCTGGATATCGTCAATTTCGAGAAGATGATCCGCCGAGCTGTGGCCGATTTTCCCAATTTCGAGGTCGCGGCGACGACTCTTCGAAATGCTAAAACGGCCTCGGTCAACGATTGGGGAGCAGTCTGCTTTACAGGCGGCGAGCTTTATCAGGCTGTGATGCGTCCCGATCTGGATATCTTTGACCGCGTCGGAGGCGGCGATTCGTTCGCGTCCGGCCTTATTTACGGATTTCTTACGGGTGAATCACCGGAGTGGGCGGTCAACTGTGGAGCCGCGCATGGGGCTCTTGCAATGACCACGCCGGGCGACACCACGACCGTGGGGATTGCCGACGTTCTCCGAGTAATGAAAGGCGGCGGAGCCCGCGTGGCAAGATGAGAGGAGCCCACGAAAGGCACCAAAGACACGAAAAAGACTTGTCTCTTTATTTAGCGGTTTTCGTGTATTTCGTGGGCAAATAAATATGACTAAAGCAGAAATAGTAAGACAAATAGAAGAGATCGGACTCGTGCCGGTTGTGCGTGCGTCGTCGGCGGATGAGGCGATGAACGTCATCGAGGCGATCAAGGCCGGCGGCGTCAACGTGCTTGAGATCACGATGACCGTTCCCGGTGCGATCAAAGTTATCGAAAAGGTCGCCGACAAATACGGCAGCGATGTGCTCGTCGGCGCCGGTACAGTGCTGGACCCCGAGACCGCACGTGCATGTCTTCTGGCCGGAGCGCAGTTTATCGTTAGTCCGGCGCTCAATCTTGCAACGATCGCACTTTGCCATCGCTACAGCGCACCGATCTGCCCTGGCGTTCTGACGCCGACCGAGGTCATTACTGCGTGGAGTGCGGGCGTCGATTTCGTCAAGGTTTTCCCTTGCGGCTCAGTCGGCGGTGCCAGCTATGTAAAAAATCTCAAGGGCCCGTTCCCACAGGTCAAGATCATCCCGACCGGCGGAGTCTCGCTCAAAACCGCTGCCGACTTCATCAAAGCCGGAGCCTCAGCCTTGGGAGTTGGGACCGACCTGGTCGACGTCAAAGCAATCCGAGAGGGCAATGCCCAAATTGTCACGGACCGCGCACGCGAATTTATCCGAATCGTTAAAGATGCAAGAGCCGCCTGAACTTTTGGTCCAGACGGCTATGCTTGATGGAGCGACGTGTTGGGAGCTGTGTTTATTTGCCGATAAGGCGAATGATCATTTTTGACTCGAGGGCATTGTCGGTGAGCGGTGCAAAGACGAATTTCACATCGTCATCGCCACTCTTGAGGACGATCTTGAACGAGCCTGCCTTCATCTTGTAAAAGGTCGTAAACTTGCTGTTCATCTTCAACTGCTTGATGTTAGTATCCGCAGTTTGAAACGTATGTTTATTGTCGTCTGATTCGAATCGCACGCCGTCCTTCGCGATGAAGAGCGAGCCCTGACAGGTGTTTGTAAACAGCCCATCATGGTCGTGAAACACACGAAATACGGCGCTTCCGCCCCTGTCGATGGCCTGACGCATATACTTTTCAGCCTCGTCGAAATTCTTTTGCCCGTACAGATATACAAATCCAAGCTGCTGGTACGCACGAGCCTCTCGTGGATCAAGTCTGACCGCCTGTTGTAACGTACTGATCGCGCCGTCAACGTCTTTTTTCGTATCGTACAGATCAACCGCCTTTTCAAGCAAGTTCTGATAGTTGGCGGATTCGGGTGCATTTCTGCCGATGTCATTACGCGATACTGAGTTTTGGTTCGGGTTGGCGTAGCTGGCAACGATGAGATTTATCAGAGCGGTCGAGCCGCCCACTTTTTTGAGCTCGACCAGTTCCTTTGTCGTCGGCTTAAAACTTACCCCACGAGCGGAGACATTCTTTCTCACTTGAGCGTCCGACACACCATTTTGCAGCAAAGTTACGATCGCATCTTTGGACAGCGGGCTGCCGGTGAAATCCGTCTTTCCGGCAGGGGCCGATTTGACCGATCCTCCCGAACGGTAGTTCGCTTTGGCGGCGGCGATGACCTCGGGCCTGGCGCCGGCATTGTATAGTTCGAGTTCGACCGGCTGCGAGACTGTAAAGTCCACACCGTTGGAATTGATAACACTAACGATCTCGCGCGTCTGCAGCTGCCGTGAGCGAAGGACGCTGATGAGCTTTTCCTTTTTGACGGGACTGCCCTTGTACTGTGCGATAACGCTGCCCGCTGATACGAGGGCCACTAAACAAACTATTGTAAATCTTGCGAAATATCGGTACTTCATTTCTATAAGGTCTCCAGTCTAATTTCCTGTCAACAGCTTTTCGGCACGGTTCGGTTTAGACTCGGTCTTCGGACGCGGTGCCGGAGCCTCTTTCTTTACCGGTGCCGCCTTCGGTGGGGCGGCTGACGGCCTTTCGTCCTTTGCCTTTGGCTCGACCGGAGTGAGATCGCCGGGCTGATCCGCCGAGAGTGTTGGCGAACTGCCGCTGCCGGTGGACGATTGTGCCGGAGCCTCGGACGCCGCCGGCGATTGCGTCTGAGTCGGCGGCATCGTGACGATATCGGGCCTCTGGCTCGGCGTCTCGGCCTTGGTCTCAACTTTCGTGTTTGCAGCTTTCGTGTCCGGCCCTTTGCCGCTCACTATCATAAAAGCAGCGACGATCGCTCCGCCGATCAGTGCGAGCAGCAAGACTCCGGCTCCGGCATAATGGATCGCGGTGAGATCGCTGAAAAAAGAAGTTGATGGCGCGGCCTCGTCTGAAACGGCCACCGGAACCATGTTTCCGAGCCTCGTCGCTTTCATCGCGGGCGCCGGCGCCTGGGCCGCCTCGCCGAGGCGTGTTGACTTGATCTCGGAATTTGACGGAGCGGCCTTTTCGGGTACCGACGCGGCGGGACGTGACGTCCGTGTGGCCAGCCTATACGTACCGGTTGCTCCGTGCATCGTCGCGCTGTCCGCAAACCCGGCTTCGAGAAGCACAGTGCGAAATTCGCCGCCGGTCTGAAATCGGTCGTCCGGGTTTTTTTCGATCGCCCGCATTATTGCAGCTTCGACAAGCTCCGGTATTGCCGGATTGACCTCGCGGGGCGGACGCGGGGTCATCTCGGTCTGTGATTTCATCAGCTCGAACTCATTGTCCGTGTCGAACGGCAGTTTGCCTGTCAGCACCTCGTAGAGCATCATGCCGAGGGCATATAGGTCAGTGCGTCCGTCAGTTTCCAGGCCGCGAACCTGTTCGGGAGCCATATATTCGAGCGTGCCGATAATGTTGCCGGCCCGCGTCATCCGGGCGCTGCCCAAAAGGCGCGCGATACCAAAATCGAGCACCTTGAGCGTCCCTTTTTCGGTGAGCATCATGTTAGCGGGCTTGATGTCACGGTGCACGATACCGAGTTCGTGAGCGTGGTCGATGCCGTCGAGCACCTGACAAAAGACCGGAATTGCCTCTTCGGCAGGGAGGGCACCGCGTTTGAGCAAAATTGAGTCGAGCGTCTCGCCGCGGACAAATTCGAGAACCATGTAAAGCTCTTCGCCCTGGCGAAACATCGAATATAGGGTCGCGATATTGGGATGGTTAAGTTTGGCCAGCGTAACGGCCTCGCTGCGAAAGCGTTCGACGACCGACGTTTGGCTGGCAAGCTCGGGCCGCAGGGCCTTGATCGCGACCTCGCGGTCGAGCATCGTGTCGACCCCGCGATACACGGCGCCCATGCCGCCCTCGCCGAGCTTTTCTTCGATCTTATAATTTCCGAGTATTTGTCCGATCATCGCTTAAACCAATGCCTCCACTTCACGTGTGATCCGCACGCTGCGGCTCGCTTCGTGCTCTTGAGCTCCCGAGACACGAACGATGCCGACAGTGATATTGTCGTGCCCGCCGCTCGCCTTGGCCGCTTGGATCAATTCTTCGGCCGCTGTGTGAATATCAGCAGCGGTGTGCATGATCGCCTCGATCTCATCGTCGTTGATCATGTCGGACAATCCGTCCGAACACAGCAGAAAAGTGTCGCCAGGCTCGGTCTCGAAAACGGCGGAGACCTCGACCTCGACCTGCGGCTGCGTCCCCACCGCGCGCAGGATAACGTTCTTGTCTTCATGATCGCGGGCCTCGTCCATCGAGATGATGCCGTGCTTGACCATCTCCATTACCTGCGAGTGATCGGTCGTCATCATTTCCAAATTTCCGCCGCGAAATCTGTATAGCCGGCTGTCGCCGACGTGGGCAGAGATCGCGGTGTTTTCCTGCAGGACGAGAGTGACTAGCGTCGTTCCCATGCCGAAATATTTTTCATCCGACACCGATTTGTCGTATATCGCCGAATTTGCCGATTCGATCGCTGTTCGCAGGGCTTCGGGCGTTGCGAGGCCTTCATTTCCGTAATAGAACTCGCTGATCAGCTCAACGGCCATTTGCGAAGCGACTTCGCCGGATGCATGGCCGCCCATGCCGTCAGCGACGATCGTCAAAGTTCCTTTGCTGAGCCGTGTCTGCAGATCGTTTGGCGACACATGCCGGCCGCTGTCCTCATTTGCTTCGCGTACGCATCCCGTGTCGGTTTGGACGCTGGCGACGATCGTCGGCACCATTTGTTCCAGATCTAATTTCCTTGTTTCAAGCATTTCCGTGAGTATTTCCCTTGTTATTTTTTCGGCGTAAGTGAGAATGTAAATACCTTTTTCCCGCCCGCCGATTCAATGCTAATGTCCTTGTCCTCAAATCCATCACGATGAAGCGTCAACTTCGGCGTTTCGCCGGCCGCTACGTCGACGTCGAGCGGCGTCGATCCCAAGAGCTCACCGTTTCGGAGGACCTGGGCCTTGCCTTCGTCAAGATCGACGCGGACTCGCTTCTGTCCCTCTTTGTTCCCGCCGGCCTGTATTGAATTAATATTCTTCGGCGAGGCCTGGGCCGGAACGGACGATTTGGCTCCATCGCTGTTTCCGCTAAAGGCCCAAAATCCGACGACCGCGACGACGATCAGCATCAGGACAGCCACGGCTGAACCGGCCGCGACATATAGCATTGTCGGGCTTGTACCTCTCGCCGCCGGAATCGAGCTTTCCGCATAGCCGTAGTCCGGATCGCCATTTACGATCGTGTCCGCGACAACGGCGGCCGGCCGAAACCCGAACGTCGAGACGTGCGATTTAGCACCGCTCGCTCGCCGGTCGATGATCCGTCGCACCTCGGCCGCGATCTCGCCCGCATCGGCATATCGATCACCTGCTGACTTTTTGAGGCATCGTTTGACGACCGCCGACACTTCGCGCGGGACGGCTGGATTTAAATTGTCCGGCGGCACGAACTGTCCGGTTGTGATCTGCAGGACAAGGCTGCCGAGCGTGTCGCCGTCAAACGGTTTGCAGCCCGTCAGCATTTCGTATAGCAAAATGCCGAGGGCCCAGACGTCCGATCGCGGTGTCGCGGGCTTTCCCTCGAGCAGCTCGGGGGCAAGATAATTGGGGGTCCCGATCACGCCGCCGGTGTGCGTGAGCCCGAGACTCGCTGCATCCTTTGCGATACCGAAATCTAGCAATTTTGCTGTTCCCGTCGCCGACATCTTGACGTTTTGCGACTTGATGTCGCGATGAACGATCCCATTCTGATGAATATAGCCGACGGCCTCACAGATCGATTGGAACGCGTTGAGGGTATCGTCGATCGCAAATGCCCGCCGTTCGACCAGGTCCTCGAGGCTTTCGCCGTCGATGAACTCCATAAATATCAAAAGCTGGTCGCCGAGCTCTTGAAAATCGTAAAGTGCGGCGATGTTCGGATGATGAAGGCTCGCCTGCAGCCTCGCCTCGTTAAAGAACCGTGTCTTAAAACTCTCGTCCGACGATCCGGACCCGAGGATCTTGATCGCCGCCTTTCTGCCCAGTTTTTCGTGGATGCCAAGATAGACCTCGCCCATGCCGCCCTCACCCAGAAAATGGGTGACGCGGTATTCGCCGATGAGCTGGTCTACCTGAAATTGTTTTGACATCGATTGGTCCCCTCAGAAAATCGCGGCTTTTCGGCCCGTGGGAGCGGGCCGAAAAGCACGCATCTCGATTAGTCGCCGGCCAAAAATTCCTTTCCATAGCGAATAGGAACGGCGTACGTGATCGCGTTTGCCTTGTCGCCGGCGAAGAAAATGCCTATTACACGGCCCTGTGAGTCGAACACCGGCCCGCCGGAGTTGCCGGCCCCGGTCGAACCGGTCGCAAGCTGGATGACATCGCCCATCATACTAATACGCTTATTAGCGTCTTTCTCCTCACTGTCGCGGATTATATTGCCGATGTTGGTCGTCGTGACGGTCGGGTCGGGAATGACCTTCATCTGCGTGTTCTGGTTAAAATAGTCTTTTGAGGCGATCACGCCGTAAACCCGGGGGCTGGCGGCCGGATAGCCCATGATCGTTACGTTCTCGCCCTTTTTGAGAGCGTCGTAGTTGTCGAAAAGTTCGACCTTTGTCAGCTGTCCGGGAACGTCGATCTTGATCAATGCGACGTCGTGCCGGTCAGAGACCTGCTTGAGCTGAGCGGCCATGCGGCTTTCTTTTCCAGCGAGCGTCACGTCGAGCGTGTCGTCGAGGCCTTTAAGGTTGCCCTGCAGCTGCTTGCCCTCTTGCTTAGTGTTTCCCGGGACCCAATCCGTCGGCGGCGGCACCAGCGAGGTGTTCGCAAGAGTTCCGGCGGCCGTGATCACTACTCCGCGCGGTGTGTCGGACGGGAATTGGTATGACGTCATCCATGTGGCGGCGACGTGGCGGTTCGTTAGGATAAATCCGTCGTTGGTCACGAGAAATCCAGTGCCGGTGTGTCGTCCGCCGACTGGGACGGTCAGGTTGGTCTTGACGTCGGTCAGCAGCGGTTCGTAAGTATTGCCGGTCTGGATGTATACCGGAACGGCACCGCCCGCCATCGGGTCGATCGGTCCTTTGCCAAGGTTGACACCGAGCAGCTTGGACAGGACCTCGCGGCTGTTGGGCACAAACTGGTGATAGACCTGCGCCTGTTTCTGTGTATCGATCAGACGCCACGCCACCTCGATGTAAACGACCGCCTTGCCGTATTTATCGTTGATATCGGACGCCGAAACGCCCTTGTTGTCGGCGACCTTTTTCTCAAGATCGGCTTGTTTACCGCCGAGCTCGTCCTTCATCGCGGCTTCGCGGCGGGTCGAATACCAATACGCTCCGCCGACGATCGCGACGAGCAGCAGCAGGACGAGAACGCCCGCGATCGCTCCGATCACGCCGAATTTACGTCCCTGCGATTTTCTGGTGTCGGCGGCGGTTTGCGAGATCATTCGCTCGACGGTTGCCTTGCCCACTGTTCCGGGAGCCTTTCCGCCGCCCGTCGCACCGGCTCCTGCTGCCGCGCCCGCGGCGGCGGTATCGACCATGCGCGTGGCGGGGGCAGTTCGTCCGGTTTCGACCATGCGGGTCGCTTTGGCAAAATTTTCGGGACGCGGCTCAACATCGAATACGAATTCGGGCCCGCCCGGGCCAAACTGCACGTTGTCGCCAATATTTAGCTTTACCGTCCCCGTCACCTTCTGTTTATTGAGAAAGGTGCCGTTCGTACTGTTCATGTCCGTCAGCAGAAAGCCGTTCGGGTTGCTCGGGTCGCGTGAGATCTTGGCATGTTCGCGGCCGACGAGGTCATCGCGGTCGGGATCGTACTTGACCGTCGCCGAAACGTCGCGGCCGAAAATGAGCTCGTTGTGATGTTTGAGGGCAAATTCCTCGACCTGATTGGCTTTTGAGCCGCTCAGATGCTTGATTAGCATGCGTTCCATTGTTATCTGACTCCTTAATTTTGTGTGGTAGAGCTCGCCACCCTAAATATCGTCCGGCTTAGACAAATTGTCCGGTCTCCATCGCCTGATCCTCTTTTGCTGGAAGCGGGATTTCTGCTAAACTCTGCCGTCAGCTACTCACATGTTGAGACATGAACTGTGGCTCTCAGTGTTAACGCAATATTTTTCGCTGTAACGGCTCAAAATAATTTGCGGCCCAAGAAAAATATTCTCTCCAATTGAACGTTTATCAGGGTTTATGAGCAGTACCCCACTCACCCGCGATCTTGGCAGAGCCGAAAATTTAGATCTCGACGTCGTATATCCAGAGGTCTACAACGAACTGCGGCGTCTCGCTCGTTTTTACATGGTCCGCGAGCGCACTGACCACACGCTGCAGCCGACGGCGCTCGTTCACGAGGCCTATCTACGGCTCGAACAGCAGGAAAAAGGGACGTTCGCCAACCGCACCCAGTTCATCAGCGTCGCCGCGAACATGATGCGGCGCATTTTGGTCAATCACGCCGTCCATCGCAACCGCAAAAAACGTGAGGGCACATACGTCCAGGTGACGCTCGACCGTGCTGTCGACGCATTTAGCGAGGGCCAGCTGAATTTGCTGGATCTCGAGCGTGCGATGGTCGAACTGGCACGGCTCGACGAGCGTCAGGCACGTGTTTTTGAACTGCGTTTCTTCGGCGGAATGACAGTCGAGGAAGTGGCCGAGGTGCTCGACATCTCGATCGCGTCGGTCAAACGTGAATGGACGACGGCCAAGCTCTTTCTCCAGCGTGAACTGTTTGGCGCCAGCCGATAACGATGACTCCCGAACAATGGCAAAAGGTCAAGGTGGTCCTGAACGAAGCGGTCGAGATATCGCCAAGCCGGCGAGCCGACCTTTATGAACGTGCTTGTCCGGGCGACGATGACATTCGCCGCGAGGTCGAGTCGCTGCTTGAGTTTGACAATGGCGACAGCCCGCTCGATGCCGCGCCGTTCTCGTTCGGCGACGACGATCAGGTCGAACAGACCGCTCTTTTCATAGGCCGCCAGATCGGTGAATACCGCATTATCGACGTCATTGCCGCGGGCGGCATGGGCACGGTCTATCTGGCCGAACGCGGTGACGATACGTACGTTCGGCGCGTTGCCCTCAAGGTCATTAAACGCGGAATGGAGTCGGACGCCGTCCGGCGGCGGTTCATTAATGAACGCCGCATTCTCGCCTCGCTTGAGCATCCGCTCATCGCACAGCTGATCGATGGCGGGACGACCGACGACCACGTTCCGTACTTTGTCATGGAGTATGTCGAGGGCGTGCCGATCACTGATTTTGTCCGCGATAATGCGCTCAGCGTTCCTGAACGCCTGCGGCTCTTTATCGACGTTGCCGCGGCGGTCGCGTACGCGCATCAAAATCTCGTCATCCACCGCGATCTCAAACCGTCGAACATCCTGGTGACATCGTCCGGCAAGCCGAAGCTGCTCGATTTCGGCATCGCCAAGCTGCTCCAGAGCGGAAACGGCGGCCTCATCACGGCGACGCAGCAATTTGTGCTGACGCCCGATTACGCCTCACCCGAACAGGTCCGCCGCGAACAGCTCTCGACGGCGACCGACATCTACAGTCTCGGGCTCATCCTCTACGAAATGCTTGCCGGCACGCGTCCGTACCGCACCGACGCCTCGAATTTTGGCGAAGTGCTCCGCGTTGTGTGCGAGAGCATGCCGCAGCCGCCGAGCCGCGTCGTCGGCGCCGACGCTTCGCGGTTAAAGGGCGACCTCGACAATATCGTACTCAAGGCGATCCGTAAGGAACCCGAGCGTCGCTATTCGTCGGTCGAGCAATTTAGCCGCGACATCACACGTCACTTAAATAATTTGCCAGTCATTGCGGCGAGCGACACGTGGCGGTACCGTGCGGGCAAATTCATCGCCCGCAATCGTTTGAGTGTCGTGGCGGCGGCGCTCATTCTGATCTCGCTGCTTGGGGGGCTTGCGACGACGCTGTACCAACGCGATATCGCCCGCCGCGAACGCGCGAAGGCCGAACAGCGATACGATGACGTTCGCCACCTCGCTAATTCGTTCATGTTCGAGGTCAATGACAAGATCGACGAAAGCCCGCTGCGAGCGCGTGAGCTGCTTATCTCGCGTGCGATCGAGTATCTCGACAAGCTTGCGCAGGAGAGCGATGGCGACGTCGCGCTCCTCTCCGAGCTCGCAACGGCGTATGAAAAGATCGGCGACGTCCAATCGCGGATCTTCGATCCGGGCCTCGGCAAGACGTCAGCCGCGCTCATCAGCCATCGCAAGGCACTTCAGATCCGCGAGCAGCTTTACGCGGCCGCCGGCAGCGATGCTACGCGCGGCAATGACGTCGTCCGCAGCCGAATGCTCGTCGGCGATATCGAAACGATGACCGGCCACATGGGCGAGGCTCGCAGCCAGTACGAACAGGCGGCCGAGCTTGGCGAGGAACTCTTAAAGGCGGCTCCGGCCGACCGCGACATTCGTGCCAATATCAGCCGCGCCAACGCGCGTCTCGGCCAAAACATTCTGCGCAGCGGTTCGCTCGCCGATGCGCTCGTGCATTATGAGCGGGCGCTGACGATCAACCGCGAGCTGCTTGCTGAGACGCCGGACGACCGCCTTCGCCAGCACGCCGTCAGCGTTAACTATAACTACATCGGCTTCGTCAAAATGGAAATGCTCGACAATACCGAAGCGACCCAATACTTTAGCGATGCTCTCGCCATTGACGAGGCGATCGCGGCCAGCGATCCGCGAAATTCGCAATATCGCCGGTACACTGTCGATTCGCATCTTTGGCTCGGGCTTTCCGAGGTCGACGGCGGAGCGGTAGCCGAAGGGCTCCGGCACTTAAATATTGCGCTCGATGAGGAAAAGGCGCTGTTCGCGTCTGATCCCGCAAACCTCGGCGAACGAAATGGCGTCGCCGACTGCTATCTCGAGCTCGGCAAGGCGCATCTGAAAGCGGGCCAAACTGCGGCGGCGATCGAATCGTTCGAGCTCGCGATGGGCCACTATTCGGCCGTTTGGCAGACGGACACCGCAAATCTGAGCGCTCGGATCCAGGTGTTGGTCGCCCGCCGTTTTCTCGCCGACGCTCTCACTCAAAAAGGCGAAACGGCACGTGCCGAAGCTCTCTATACAAATGTCCTCGGCGACCTGCGTGCCGCGATCAGCGGCGATCCCGAAAACTCGAATTGGCAGAACGAGCTCGGTCAGGCGGAGCTCGGGCTTGCCGACAACCTCGCTAAAAGGTCCAGGGCCAATGCCGCAGCGCATTACCAGGCGGCAGCCGATATTCTCGGCCGTCTAGCGACGCTCTCGCCCGGCAACGCCCGTCTCGGCCGCGACGCCGAGCGTGCAAAAGCCGCTCACCCGAACGCGTAGCGATCGAACTCACATTCCGCTAAAAGGCCGTAAATGCTGTAAGCTCTATTTCGAAGGCTAACATCATGAAGTCTATGAGCCTCCCCGATCAAGACGACCCCTTCGAAGGTTATCGACGACGCGTCGAGCGGATGCTCTCGATCGCCGTGCTGGTCCTTATCGTTCCTCTGTCACTCAAGAATATTCTTGACGGCTACTATTGGCTCGCCTTTGGGACGATCTCAATGTCCGCTGCGGTCGTCCTGAGAACTTTCGTGCTTCGCCGCGACGGGCGTGCGAAAATGACGACGCTGCCATTCGTGCTCGCGTGCATTTTTACGATGGTTTTGGTCTTTGCCAAGCGCGGTACGTATGGAATGTTTTGGGCGCAGCCACTAATTCTGTACATCTATTTTATCGAGCAGCGGTTTCGGGCGCATGTAATTGCGGCGATCGCGGTCGTCTTTTCGGTCGCGGCGGCGTTTTACTTTCTCGACCCGGGCACGGCACTGCGATTTGGGCTGACGCTCGGCCTGGTCGTTCTGTTAGTAAACATCTTTCTGCACCTGCTCGATTCGCTCCAGGCTCGGCTCGTTGCCGAATCGGCCAGCGACCATCTGACCGGAGCGCTCAATCGCCGTGCGCTCGACGCTCATTTGGGCGAGGCGGTCGACCGCAAACGCCGCTCGCGGGCGCCGGCGTCGATGCTGGTGCTTGATCTCGATCATTTTAAGTCGATCA
>JBDTZO010000097.1:0-43475 GCA_040005135.1 Acidobacteriota bacterium
CCGGTCGGCTTTGGGCCGTCGTCAAACACGTGCCCCAGATGCGAGTGGCAGCGGGGACATTCGATCTCAGTACGCTCTTCGCCAAGTGTGTTGTCGACCTTTTCGAGCGCATTCTTTTTGAAGATCGGCTGAAAAAAGCTCGGCCAACCCGTGCCGGACTCAAATTTTGCTTCAGAACTAAATATTGCCAAGCCGCATGCCGCGCAATAATATGTGCCGTGTTTGTGGTTCGAATTCAGCGGACCTGAATAGGGCCTTTCGGTGCCCTGTTCTCTGAGAACGTTATATGCCGCTGCCGGCAATTCTTTCTTCCACTCGGCATCGGTCTTAATGATCTCTTTGCCATCCCATTCGCCGTCGGTCAGCTCCGGGCCGGTTTCGGCAGCGACCTTAGTCTGCTTCGCAGGCGTTCCCGAAGGTTCCGCAGCCGAAGCGGCATTCGCTGTCGTTTGACCGCTTTGATTGAAGCACGAAAGCACCGTTGTGGCTGCGATCAATGCAAAGACCGTGATCATCGATTTGTACTTCATATTACTTACCTCGGACGGACTACTGTCCGATCAGTGACGTTTGACGTTGGATTAATTTTACTACGAGCTGCGTTGGCTACGACGATTGACTTTGGAGTTATTTGTTAATGGCTTCGCCGTGTGATCAAAGGTCTTTCCCTATCCCGCTGCATGATATTCCCCTCCAGAAACACCTCGCTGCCGAACCCTTGTTATTTTTGCCTTTGATCACACGTCGAAATTGAAAAAGTTAGTTGGGCATGAGAACCGTATCGACCACGTGGATGACGCCGTTTGATTGCTTAACGTCAGCGATGGTAACACGGGACTTGCCGCCTTTCTCGTCTGTCAGGACCAGGGTGTTTCCCTCCATCGACGCCATGAGCTTGCCGCCCTCGACGGTGGTGAGTGTTGCGGTACCATTACCCTTTTTGATCGCTTTGGCGATGTCCTTCGAGCTCATATTGCCGGCCACTACGTGATAGGTCAGGATCTTGACGAGCATGGCCTTGTTTTCCGGCTTCAAAAGCATGTCGACCGTGCCAGCCGGCAGGGCATCAAATGCACTGTTGACCGGAGCAAATACGGTGAACGGGCCTTTGCTCGACAGCGTATCGACAAGTCCCGCAGCCTTGACAGCGGCAACCAGCGTTGTGTGGTCCTTCGAGTTCACAGCGTTCTCGACAATATTCTTTGTCTTATACATCGCTGCTCCGCCGACCATCGGATTTCCGTCGGACATCTGTGCCGAAGCGGCGGTAACGCCAAAAATAAATGTGATCGCCAAAGCGAATATTCCAATAAATGATTTCATGATCTTGTTCTCCCTCTTGTCTAAATTTTTCTAAAAGGTCATTGCTGCCTTGTGAACTGGAATTCGCGATGGGCCGTGAAACGGATTCAATAAATTATGGATAAGGACTTTGCAATTACAGCAACGGCTGGCGAATTGCGAAAAAGCTCTATAAAAACAAGTAAATTGCAGGTTCTGCGAAAGGGCAGAGCCACCGGCGAATTTATTGTCACAAAGGTGTGCCGAGCGGTGTATTTCAGTTGTTAAGCAAAGCTTGCCAATTTTTAGAAATCCACGGAGGTTATTTATGCGAAAGAGTCTGTATGTTCTCGGATCCACATTCCTAGGTATCGCGTTTATCGTTATAGTGATCGGTTCCTACGTTATCGTTGCTCAAACTGCGGTTAGCGGAGAATGGAGAGCCGATACCGGTAATGACAAAAACGGCCGGATCCACCTGAATTTCGATCGCAGCAGCGGAGAGGGACATCGCAACCAGTTCGGATCCGACTTCTCATATGACGATCTGCAAGGACTTTCGCGTGAACAGGCTGCGAATGGAAAGGCCAATTTTCGTTTAGTGCGCGAAGCAGGCACTATTGAATGCGAGGGCTCTTTCACCAATGGTAAAGGCAGCGGAACCTTTCGATTTACTCCTGCGTCAGGCTATTTGGAGGCGATGAGGTCACGCGGTTTCGATTTCGAAAAAGACCAGTCGAAACGCGACGATACGGTCGACGACCGGCTCCTCTCGGCGGCCCTGATCAACGTGACAACTGCGCTTGCGGACGATCTCGCCTCGGCAGATCTCGGCCGGCTGGATGTCGACGATCTCTTCAAAGCGGCGATATTCAAGGTCGATTCGAAGTTCATAGCTGAGATGAAGGCAACGGGGTTTCCAGATCTTAAAATGGAAGATCTAGTAAAAGCGCGGATCTTTAAGATAGACGCCGCCTACGTTCGTCAGGTACACGAAATGGGTTTTGCGGAGAATAATTTTGAAGGCATGGTAAAGTTCCGGATCTTTAAGATCACGCCCGAATTCCTAGGCGAACTGAAGGCCGAGGGCTTGGCGAATCTCTCATCCGAGGACGTGGTCAAATGCCGCATTTTCAATATTGACGGCGATTTTATTCGTAAAGCAAAGGCGAGTGAACCCAATGTAACCGTCGAAGAGCTCGTCCAAATGCGAATAGGCGTCCGCCGGATCAAGACCAGTGAGTGACACGTCAGATTTGTAATGTAAGTAAAAAAGGCGGAGGAGCTGCACGCCCCGCCTTTTTTATTCAAATTGCTTTCGAAACTCGTCAAAAGTTTGCTTGATCGTCTCAACTTCCGCCCGCAAAGCTACTACCTCTTCCTCGAGAGCTTCGATACGCTCGGAGCCTCCGACTCTGGAGTGCATGGTCGTCTGCGACGCTGCAAACGCCTCGAGGTCGATCGGACCTGAGATCAGGTGGCCGAATCGGGCCTCTTTTTGTCCCGGCAGCCGATCGAGTTTCATAACCAGCGGATCGTCACGCCGCATCAGTCCATCCAGCGTCTCTTGGACCTCACCAATACCCGGAAACTCGTACAAACGCTCGGTGCGCGTTCGCAGTTCGGCTAACGTCTGGGGGCCACGAAGAAGCATAACGCATATCACAGCTACTTCAGGCGGTTCCAGCTCATAAATGCTCGGGAGCATGTGCTTGTATTTCGGAACACGACTCGTGCTGCCGTAAAAAACGTAGACAATGTTTCGATCCCTAAGCCGCTCAAGCGAGTCCGTCACGATGCGATCGTCGTATGAGACCGCGGGCTCACGGTTGTTCTTCTGATTACACGCATTTATCAAAGCGTTGAGCGTTAGCGGGTAATACTCGGGCGTGGTTAGCTGCTTTTCGACCAAGGCTCCGACGATTCGAGCCTCGGTTTCATTTAGGATCTCTGGCATGTTTAGCTGTGTTCCTGACTGATGTTTTCACGTTTATCTCTAGTAATCTACAATGTAAATCGTGGATATTCTAGTTGCCCGAACCGACACTGAGATCGAACAGGCTTTTGCGACGCTCTCGCTGGCGACGGTTCTTGGCTGCGACACCGAGACATCGGGGCTCAGTGCGCGATACGGACGGCTCTTTTCGGTTCAGTTCTCTGACGGACTCTTTAACGTACTCATTCCGGTGAGCGAAGGCGTCGGATTAGGCCGGCTGACCGACATTCTCACAGACGTCAATATCACTAAGATATTTCACAACGCCAAATTTGACCTCGAATTTCTAGGCGAAAATGGCTATGCGGTCGAAAACGTTTTCGATACGATGATCGCGGAACGGGTGCTCACACGCGGGGCCAATCAATCGTCGTCGCTCGCCGAAACGCTTTATCGATATTTTGCGGTCGATCTCGATAAATCTCAACGTACGAAGTTTCACAGGAAATGGGATGGCGTTTGGACCGCAGAGCTCGTCGATTATGCCCTTTCGGACGTGATCCATTTACCACAGCTCATGAGCGAACAGAATGCATGGCTGGCAAAGCTCGGGCTGATTGACGAATTCAGTCTCAACATGCAGAAGATAAAGTACGCTCGTCTTTCGGCAGACTAATTCTACCAGCGATGGTATGCCGGATGCCCTTCCTTAACGGCGACGAATGTTCCACGGCAGGTCGCGCATACTTTGTCATTCACGATCAATTCGGCTTCGACGGTCGCTCTGTCCTCACGCGATTCCACCACTTTTGCCCGCAGCTTGATCAGCTCTCCGCTGGGCGTCGGCCTTAATAGTTTGACATGAAAATCGGCGGTCACTGTGCAATCCGGTTCCGACTTGCCGTCGCGTTTCATGAGAAAGTAAGCGGCGGTCCAATTGGAATGACAATCCAGCAGGGTGCCGATGATCCCGCCGCTCATCATTCCCGGAAACGCCTGGTGCTGAGGGTCCGCCCGCCATTCGGCGACGACCTCGTCGCCATCCGGATAACTATTGATCCTCAGGCCTTTATCGTTCGCAGGGCCACAGCCGAAACAGATGCCTGCCGGCGAGTAAGTTTGTTGCAAAGATAGCTGTTTGCTCATAGTATATTTTCCGAAGTTAGACAGTACGATCACAAATATTATGGCGCAAACAAGCGCTTCGCCCCAGCGAACATTGTTAGACATGAATGGTTATCAGTGGACCGTAATTCTGGCCGCGTGGCTGGGATGGGGCTTCGACGTTTTTGACGGCCTACTATTCAATTACATTGCGCCGAACTGCGTTCCGACGTTGTTGGGCCTCGCGATCGGATCGGCCGAGGGTAAGGCGGAGACGCTGCGATGGACCGGCATTTTGACCTCCGTATTACTGATCGGATGGGCGGTTGGCGGCGTAGTTTTCGGCAAGGTCGCCGATCGCATCGGACGAACCAAAACCTTGCTGCTGACGATGCTGCTTTATTCGATAGGCACCGCTGCTTGCGCCTTTGCTCCCAATATATGGGTCTTGCTCGTATTTCGCATCGTCTCGAGCCTCGGCATTGGTGGCGAGTGGGCGGCCGGAGCCGCTATGGTCGCTGAGGTCGTGCCCGAAAAGCGTCGCGTCGAAGCAGGAGCATTGCTTTACACGTCGGCGCCGATGGGCTTATTTCTCGCGACGTTTGTCACTTACCAAGTGACGGGCGTCTATTTCAACGATCCGGCGGAATCGTGGCGATATGTTTTCCTGTTCGGGCTCATACCGGCGGCAGCGGCATTTCTTGTGCGTTTATTTATCAAAGAGCCAGAACGGTGGCAGAATGCTGCGTCCGAAGGACATGCACGGCTTTCGGAGCTTTTCGGCCCCAACTATATCCGCCTCACGATCAGCGGATTTTGCATGGCGGTCACTGCACTCATAATGTGGTGGAGCTGCAATGCCTTTATTCCGGTCGTGGCCAAAGGCCTTGCGTCCCGCGAAGCTCAGTTCATCGGGCTCAACGCTGCTTCGGTCGAGGCGATGGGCCAGCAATGGGTCAAGACCGCGACCAACAGCTTTAATCTCGGCGGCCTGATCGGAACTCTGATGACGATCCCGATCGCCAAGCTGCTAGGCCGCAAAACGATGTTCCTGATCTATTATCTCGCCGCAGCCGCATCGATAATGTGCGCATTCGGACTCGATATCGACCCGCACACGCGGCTATACATGTATTTCCCGATCGGACTCAGCGTATTCGGAATATTTGGCAGCTTTACATATTACCTGCCGGAGCTTTTTCCGACGCGTCTGCGGGCGACCGGAGCTGGATTTACATACAATATCGGACGCCTGATCGCCGCCGGAGGTCCGTTCCTCGTCGGCAGCATTGCCGCCAGCGGAACAAATGCTGTCGACAGTGCGATGGGTGTTCTGTTTTGGGTCGGGATCGTGCCGATCGCGGGTATCTTTCTACTGCCGCTGGTGATCGAGACAAAAGGTCGACCACTCAAAGACTAACGTTTCGCTGCCGGTATGTGGTCGAGCGTTCTGGTCGTGTGATCGGTCACGCTCGCCGGCTGCTGCCGCGGCCCTGTCAGCTGTGCGGTGTTGACCGGCCGAAACGACTCCTGATGATGAGCCGGTGCAAACTCGTCCCTAAGCTTATCGTTCTTAATGCGGATATCACCCGAATTTTTCCAAACATGTCCTATCAAAACGCTGAACATCAGGAATACCGCGACCAGATAGGCGATCATTAGCAAAAGGACCGCCGGCTGATCCAGTCTGCTTTCAAGCAATATCTTCAGCACCGGAATAAAGCCGAACAGGCCGCCGCCGCCGATCACTATCGCCGCGATCGCGAAAGGACGCTGCGACGAATTAGAAACAACGAGAGCGCTCCGTTCGACACGTGTACCGCAACTATTGCAGTAATTTAAGTTGCCATTCAGCGTTTGGCCACAATTTGAGCAGTACATCTTAAATCTTTATTTTTTGAGGCTTTTGGGATGGATCTTTTCCTCGAACCAGTTCGTCAGGTCGTCGATCGCCTCAATATGGACCGGTTTGCCGCGCCAGGCCTTTACGGCAAAGATGAGCAGCATGATAAACGCGGCCAGGTTAAATATTCCGTTTCCGAAAGCGGCCATTGGTGTGATATTTCCGACGACGCCGAGGATCGCCGAAACGATAAGTATTGCGGCATGCGCGGCAAGGCCCTGGGCGGCGTGAAACCGCACCTTGGTCTCGCTTCGGGGCAGAAGCAGCAGAATCAGCAAGCCGGCAACCAACCCGAAATACCAAGGGATATACGGCAGAGCGGTCGCGATGTTTTCCGAGAGGCCGAGCTTTGCTACCCGGCGTTTCGACGATCTGCCCATATCCGCGAGCGAAGCCGTCTGGTAATTTGCCGGAACGTACTGACCGTTGTAAGGCGAAGCAAATGGTGCGGAATAGGCGTGAACGTCCGCGCTGGCAAACCGGCGCGTCTGCTCCTCGGTCGGTGCCGCGTAAGGGAAAGGCTGCGTGCCGGCGTCGCCGTACCCCAGCGTCTGGGTTCGCTGATCAGCTGCCGCTCCAGCTGCTCGGGCTTTTTCCGGAAAGTCCGGATCGAGTGGATTTGTGTCGTATTTCGAAGCCATCTAGAGCTATCTTACGACAATCGCTCGGATTTGGTTCGGATTTTTAGCACTGGGTGGCCGTATCGAGTTTCGACTCTTTTGTCCCAGCTTGTCCCAGGAGGGCCTGGGACACGGAAGTCATTTACCAATAACAGTTTACGTCGACAAAACTCTCATTTTCGCCAAATTTTTGAAAATATTGCTTAAGGTGCTTAAAAGTGAGATTCGACCCGGAATAACCTCGGATTTTGGCGGGCTTACCCAGGACGAGCCATCCTCGCCGCTGTAGGTAAATGTGTCGTCTTGAATGGTTTGGTCAAATTTTCAAAGACCCCGCCGGATCCCTAGACTCAGCACATTTCCAATCCTAGCATGTGTGCCACATGTGACACAATAGTGTATTTATGAAGCAGTAGTCGAAAAAGGTTTATTCATTGACGCCGATCCCCAGCTCATCCAGCTGCGACGAGTCGACCTCGCCGGGTGAGTCCATCATCAGGTCCTGTGCGGACGCCGTCTTGGGAAATGCCATCACATCGCGGATATTTTCAGTTCCGCAGAGGATCATGCAGGTGCGCTCGACGCCGGCCGCGATCCCGCCGTGCGGCGGCGTGCCGTATTCGAGCGCGTCCAGAAAGAAACCGAAGCGCGTCCGGGCGCTTTCCGGCGTCATTCCAAGTGCTTTAAAATTTAGGTCCTGGATCTCTTTCTGATGGATCCGGATCGAACCGCCGGCACATTCGTAGCCGTTAATGACCGCGTCATAGGCCTTTGCACGGACGTCGCCGAGCAGGTGATGCTGCGCGTCATCCTCGACGGCCGCCTTAAATTTCTCGAGGTCCTCGTCCATCGGCGATGTGAATGGATGATGCGCGGCGGTATAGCGCCCGCTCTCTTCGTCATTTTCGAACATCGGGAACTCGGTCACTATCAGCGGTTTGTGAACGCTGCGGTCGATCAGATTCTCCCGTTTCGCGACCTCGACACGAAGCGCGCCGAGCGACGCGGCGACGACCGACTTGCGGCCGGCGACTATGAGGATAAGATCACCGTCGGAGGCATCGGCAGTTTGTGCCAACTGCGCGATCTTTTCTTCGCCGAGGACCTTCATCAGCGAGGACGTAGGAGCCCATTCGCTACCGCTGCCGGTTCTGACAGGGATCTTGATCCACGCTAACGCTCCGGCGCCATAGCGTTTGACGAACGCCTGCAGGTCGTCGAGTTGTTTGCGGGAATAGTCGGCCTTACCCGTTGCCACGATGCATTTGATCTCGCCTTTAGCCTCAAGCGTTGACGCGAACGGGGCGAAGTCTGTACCGCGCAAGCTCTCGCTGAGATCGATCAGCTCCATTTCGAACCTCAGGTCGGGTTTGTCCGAGCCGTATCGACGCATGGCCTCGGCGTGCGTCATTCGCGGCCATTGGGCCGGCAGGTCGACGCCGATGAGCTTAAAGACGTGGCCAAACATGCCCTCGATCTCGCGGTAAGCCATCTCCGGGTTCGCGAACGACATTTCCATATCGAGCTGAGTAAATTCGGGTTGGCGGTCCGCACGGAGATCTTCGTCGCGAAAGCAGCGTGCTATCTGGTAATACTTATCAAAGCCAGAGATCATCGTGAGCTGTTTGAGGATCTGAGGCGACTGAGGCAACGCGAAGAACTTGCCCGTGTGGATCCGCGAAGGGACGATGAAATCGCGTGCGCCCTCGGGCGTCGATTTTAGCAGGATCGGCGTTTCGATCTCGATGAAGCCGCGGTTGTCGAAATATTCGCGGATCGCCGCGACGGCCTTCGCCCGCATTCGGATATTGTGCTGCAGCTGCGGGCGGCGGAGGTCGAGATAGCGGTACTTCAGACGCGTCGATTCGTCCGCGAGATTCTCGCTCCCCGCGACCTCGAGCTGAAACGGCGGCACCTTAGCGTCGTTCAAGATCAGGATCTCGCTTGCGTGAACCTCGATGTCGCCGGTCGCGAGCTTGGCATTATGAGTGCCTTCGCGTTCGACGACGGTGCCTTTGACCGCAATGACGAATTCGCCGCGAAGGTCCTTGGCCTTTGCATGCGCGTCACCGGCGTCCTCTTCGTTCATCACGACCTGCGTCACGCCGTCTCGGTCGCGAAGGTCGATGAACGTCAGCACCCCAAAATCCCGCTTCTTAGCGACCCAACCCATCAACACGACCTGCCGGCCAACATCGCCCGAGCGAAGCTCCCCACAAGTATGTGTGCGTTCTAAATTCCCAAGTGTGTCTAGCATAAATAAGATCTGCCCGCGAATAACGCGAATGTGTGCGAATAAGAAAACTAAATATTGTCGATCTGACCTCCGCGTACTTCGTAAACGCTGCGGGCTGCCGTGTTTCTGCGGTTGCAAGCTAAGCGTTCGTGAATAAGCTTTGGAAACTGACCGAAATTCACCAAAATACCGAGATCGAATTCAGTCGCATGCAGATAATTCAAAGTCTGGGCTCGATGAGCGTCGTTGAGCGCCGAGACGGATTTGATCTCAACGACTATCTTTTCATAGCATATGAAATCCGGTCTGAATTTCTGTAACAACGGCATTCCCTTGTATTTCATAGGCAGCTCTGTCTGAGCCACAAAGGGTACTCCCTGTAACGCGAATTCATGTTGCAGGCATTCCTGATAGACGGGCTCGGTAAACCCAAATCCTTTATTGTTGTAAACCTCGAAACACGCTCCGATGATCCTAAAACTCTCATCCTTAAATACGATCTCTGCCATCGTTTAAATTCGTCTTCATTCGCGTTATTCGCGGGCAAAAATTCGGGTCTTCAAATAAAAAAGCCTTTCGGTTAGGACAACGAAAGGCGGGCACGCTATTTTGGTTAACGTACTCGCCCGTCAATTATCGTTGTCGTTGGACCGAAGAGCGCTCATATCGGCAAAATGCCAAAACCGTGGAAATAATACAGGATTCGAGACGCCCGATGCAACGGCGGCCTGCGAGTTGAGATAAAATGGCGGCATGAACATCCTCGTTCTCAATTGCGGCAGCTCATCTCTGAAATTTCAGCTCATATCGACAAGTCTCGAACAGATCAGCCAGGATACTGAGCGGACGCGGGCTAAGGGCCACATTGAACGCATCGGCGGCGCCGCCGTAATGAGCTTTTCGGCTGGGGACGGCGAGATCTTTCGTTCGGCGGCGCCGATCCGCGACATACGGGCCGCGCTCGATGCTGCGTTGCAGTGGATCCTGTCGGAGAAAGCGAATATCGAAGGTGTCAGCGGGATCGGAGATATTCAGGCGGTCGGGCACCGCGTCGTTCACGGCGGCGAAAAATTTTCCGAGTCGGTGCTGATCACGGACGAGGTCATGCGTGGCATCGAAGACTGTATCGAGCTTGCGCCGCTGCATAATCCGGCAAATATCCAGGGCATCCAGGCGGCTCGTTCGATATTTGGCCGGGCGATGCCGCAGGCAGTCGTTTTCGATACTGCCTTTCACCACACGCTGCCAGAGCGGGCGTATATTTACGCGATCCCGTATCAGTTTTATCGCCGCCATAAGATCCGCCGATACGGATTTCACGGTACGTCACATCGCTACGTGGCTTATCGCTATCGTACGATCAACGACATTCCCCGAGACCAGGTCAATATAATTACGCTGCACCTGGGAAACGGCTGTTCGATCGCGGCGATCAAGAACGGTGATCCGATCGATACGTCGATGGGTTTTACGCCGCTCGAAGGACTGGTGATGGGTTCGCGCTCCGGCGATATCGATCCGGCGATCATCGAGTTTCTCTGTCAGAAAGAAGGACTGACCGTACATGAGGTAGATTCGATCCTGAACAAACAATCAGGCCTCCTCGGCATCTCGGGGCTGACCAACGACATGCGCGAATTGATAGCCGAATCGGACGAGTCAGGTGACCGACGCGCGCGTCTGGCGATCGACATTTTCTGTTATCGAATACGCAAATACATCGGCTCGTATCTCGCCGCGATGAACGGCGCCGATTCGGTGATCTTTTCGGGGGGCATCGGCGAGAATTCGTCGCGTATACGCGCGGCAGTTTGCAGTGAAATGGGTTGGCTGGGCGTCGAGATAGACGAACAGCGAAACGCCGAGGCGGTAAACGGACGCGAAAGCACGATCAGCACGCCGGCGTCACGTCTCAAGATCGACGTTATACCGACCAACGAAGAACTGATGATCGCCCGCGACACAATGCGGCTGATCATCGGCGCTCAAAAATAAAATCTCGCGAAATAGTAAAGTATTGGTGCTCCAAAAAGCAGGCTGTCGAGGCGGTCGAGAAGGCCGCCGTGGCCGGGAAGGATCGTGGCAGCGTCTTTGGTCTTTGAGCCGCGTTTCATTGCGCTTTCACACAGGTCGCCGAGGACGCCGATCGCGGCGAGAACCATGGCAAGCGGGATCGACCATTTGTAGGGAAGCTCGGGAAAGAACCAAAACGTCGCAAGTGCGGCAAAGCCCGCCGCGGCGATGAGTCCACCGAACAACCCTTCGACCGTCTTACCGGGCGAAATGCCTGGAGCGAGCTTGTGCTTGCCGAACGCACGCCCGGCAAAATAGGCACCGGAATCGGAGCCGAAAATTATCAGGAAGAAATAGGCGAGCAAGTGCGTCGAGAGGTTTGGCGAACTCTCGAATCCGACGCGTACCGAGATGAGAAATCCGCCGAGAAAGGCCACATAAAGCACGCCCAGCAACGTCACGCCTATGCCCGTCAGCATCCTTGAAAAGTCCGCCTGGAACCGAAACATCTGTGAGATGAGCACGAGGATGACGATCGCCGCCAGTGACGCGATCAGGATGTCGGGCGACTTCGCGGGGGCGTCAAATACGAATCCGACAAATAACACCGCTGCTCCGATGTAACCGATCGCCGCGTCGGCCTTAAGCTCGAGTTTTTTGGTCAGCGAATAAAATTCGAACAGCCCGGCCCCGAGAGCCAACCCGGCGATCGCCACGAACAGCCAGACCGTCTGCGGAAAATACGCCGGCAGCACGATCGACGCGATTATGATCGGCAAAGCTATTGCTGCTGTAAGCAAACGAGTCTTCATATGTAAGGATCGAGAAGTCTAACAGGGATGCAGGGGGATGAAAGGGATCGGGTTATTAGATCGCTCGAGTATTTTTCTTCATCCCTTTTATCCCCTTCATCCCGGTAAAAACTATTACTTGACCCCGCCAAAGCGGCGGTCGCGTTTTTGATAGTCGAGGATCGCCTCAAAGATCTGCGGCCGCCGAAAATCAGGGAACAGCACGGGCGTCACATAGATCTCGCTGTAGGCGAGCTGCCACAGCAGAAAGTTTGAAATTCGAAATTCGCCGCTCGTCCGGATCATCAGGTCAACGTCGGGCAGGCCCGCTGTATACAGATTTCGCTCAATGTCCGCCTCGGTCATTTCGCCGACTTGCCGGCCATGATCGGCAAGCTCTTTTGCGGCGCGGTTTGCGGCCTGCGTGATCTCGGCGCGGCCGCCGTAGTTGAGCGCGACATTCATTTTCATGCCCGTATTATTTTTGGTCTTTTCGGTCGCATTGGCGAGCTCTTGCTGAACGTCGGGAGCAAGTCCCGCGAGGTCACCGATCGCTTGAAATCGGATGTTGTTGCCGTGAACCTGTTCGAGCTCCCGACGAAGCACGCGCTTGAGCATGGTCATTAGGCCGGAGACCTCAGATTTAGGGCGTTTCCAATTCTCGGTTGAAAACGCGTAGAGCGTTATTGCCGTTATCTCAAGCCTCGCGCAGGTGTCAATAATGGCCTTTACCGAATCGGAGCCCGCGCGGTGGCCAAATATGCGTGGCTTTCCCTGCCGCTTGGCCCAGCGGCCGTTGCCGTCCATGATGATCGCAATGTGTTCCGGCAAACGTGCAGGATCGATCGCCGCGAGCAGTTCGGCCTCGGCGGTCTTCGGTTTGACGATTCCGGCAAAATTCTCTTTCATCCAAACTTATTCTACGAAGGATGAAAGCGAGAAGTGGGATGAGAAACGATCTGTTTCGTTTCTCAGAGATCCCGCCCGTCCATTACATCCGCGTCAATCCTCTTTCCTCAACACCGACGATAGCGTCACGGTTGACCGGGCCGTAGATATGCGGGTAGATCTCGCCGCCGGTCGACGGCTCGCTGACCAGCTTTGAGGTCAGCTTGTTGGGATCAATACTGAGGACGACGACAGCCGAGACCTCACTGTAATATCGGCCGAGCACGCCATCGAGCTGCTCGGCATAGCTGCAATGAATAAAGCCCTCGTCAGCAAGGCTCGCGGCTTCAAAACTTTCGCCAGTAAAGCCAGCCCAGGCGTCCGGCAAAACTATGTGATAAATAAGCATCGGCCAATTCTCTATGCGTTGCTCGCGGCTTAATCTCGATCGTAATCGACCCGAACGAGCGTTAAACCTTGTGCGGGAGCGGTCTTACCTGATAGGCTGCGCTCCCCCGTGACGATCGCCGTCTGAATTGTATCAGAATCTTTTTCGCCGCGCCCGACCTCCAGCATTGTGCCGACGATCGACCTGACCATGTATCGGAGAAAGCCGTGGGCGGCGATCCGAAACTCGATGATCTGTGCCCCGGCACGCTGGTCCCAGCTCGATTCGACCGAAAAATCGGTGACCGTACGCACCCGGTTATCGCCGTCCGCCTGCGCCGACGAAAAGGCTGTCCAGTCATGTTCGCCGAGAAAGAGCCGAGCGGCGTCGTTCATCCGGGCAACGTCGAGCGGCCGTGCCTCGTGATGAGCGAAACGCCGCCAGAACGGCGACATTACGGGAGCATTTACGACGCGATAGACATAGGTTTTCCGCTTGGCGGAGAATCTGGCGTGAAAATCGTCCGGCGCCTTTTCGGCCTTCATTATCCGGATATCGCGCCATAGATTGCCGTTGATCGCATTCTTGAGCTTGTCCGGCGTGAACGCCCGATCTACGCGAACGTTTGCGACCTGGCCTTCGGCGTGGACGCCGGCGTCAGTTCGTCCGGAACCAACGACCGCGACCGGAGCGTCCTCGATCATGCCGATGACGCGCTCAAGCTCGCCCTGGATGGTCCGGGAGTTTTCCTGCACCTGCCAGCCGTGAAAATCGGTGCCGTCGTACTGAATGAGCAGTCTGTAATTCATGCGGAGTGGCTCATCATGCGGTCGAACGCGGCGGCGAAACGTTTTGGAGCTCGCGGGTCCATCCGCAGGTACAGAGCGGGCTCGATCAACTCAAGCTCCATCAGCAGCAGGTCGCCCGATTGGCCGCGGATCAAATCGACGCGCGAGTAGAGCGGCGTCGGCGAGATCATGTCGGAGATAAATCGGCCGGTACCGAGCATCGCGTCATCAGGCGTCATAGCCGTGATCAGGCCGCCGTGTTCCTCTTGAACCCGAAAATCGCCGAACGCCGGCGTTTTAGCGATCGCGTGACTGAATTCACCGGCGAAATAGAAAAGCGAATATTCGCCTTCATCGGCAACGCTCGGGATAAACGGCTGGACGAGGAATGGCCGCTCTGCGAATACATTCTCCAGCGAAGGATCGTACGCCTTGAGCCGAAAAGTAAATTCCGCCGTGGCGCTGATGCGCGGCTTAATGATCAGCTCATCGACTTCAAGTTCGGCGAGCCACGATTCGAAGCTGGCAGGATCGTAATTTCGCTCCCAGAGAGTGGGAACAATAGCGACGCCATCGCTCTCGAGGCCGCGAAGATAGGCTTTATCGAGGTTCCAGCGGACTATCTCAAGCGGATTCTCAAGGCGGGCATCCGACGACTCGATCTGACGCAAAACTTGGAGAAAAGCGGCGGGGTCGCGTTGGTAATCCCACGTCGTACGGATCACGACCGCGTCGAACATGTCCCAGTCGACATTTCGCTCGCGCCACGAAAGCGTTTCGACATCCCAGCCGAGCTCAGCTAGCGGTCCGATAGCGAGGTCGTCGTCGGCCACATAGCCGTCCAGGCTGTCCATCGATAAGAAACAACATCGACGCATATTATTTTGACACCACCGTCCGGCTGCCCGGCTTTACCAATTCGAGGCCCTGTGCGCACATTGGACATACATCGGGTGAGAAGCTTGGCACGTCCAATGTGACAAGCGAGATCCGCGGCACTCCGACGTCCGCTGTTCCGCCCGAACGGTCAACGATCGACGCCGCAGCGACAACATCGCCGCCCGCCGCCGTGAGCGCCGCGATGCACTCGCGCGTCGAGCCGCCGGTCGTGATCACGTCCTCGACAACGAGGATCCGTTCGTCCGGCTTTAGCGTAAATCCACGCCGAAGTGCCATTTCACCGTTCTGACGCTCGGTCCACAGGAAACGTACATTCAAGGCCGCGGCAGCGGCATAACCAACGATCAGTCCGCCGATCGCCGGCGACGCCACCGTTTCGATGCCCGCACCGGCAAATCGATCGGCGATCTCGCGGCCGTATCGTGAAGCGTCCGCAGTATATTGCAGAGCGAGCGCGCATTGAAGGTATTTTGGACTATGCAGCCCGCTCGAAAGCACAAAATGCCCATCGAGAAGCGCCCCGGAATTTCTGAATTCTTCTATGATGTCGGTCATTTAAGCGGTTTGTTTGCGGTTTAGCGTTTTACCGCTAAAATACACCTGATGACACCGTATCCTAACTTAATTTCAGAGTCATTGCTAATTAACGACACGATCGCTCTACTGCGTTCGTTTGGCGGCAGGGCGTCGGCGGTCAGCGTCGTGGACTTCGTGCTAAAGATCCGGAAACCGCAACCCTCCCTGGCAAAACTTCTCGTAGCCGACCTGATCGAACGCGATCCGCGGCTGTTTCTGAACGGCGATATGGTCGAGCTCGGCCCGGATGGATTTGAGGACCGCGGGATCGACGGCACGGGCTTTGTGGTTTTTGACCTCGAGACGACCGGAGCCAAAGCTCCGCCGTGCCGCATTACCGAGATCGGAGCTTATCGCGTGCAGGACGGCATGGTCGTGGATGAGTTTCAGACGCTCGTTAACCCGGAGATGCCGATACCGCCGTTCATTACCGAGCTCACAGGCATCAGCAACTCAATGGTGGCGGACGCTCCCGTCTTTGCGGACGTCGCACACGACTTTTTGGAGTTTATCGGCGACTCGGTGCTCGTTGCCCACAATTCCGGCTTTGACATGCGATTCCTGAATCACGAGGTCAGCCGAATATACGAGGATTATCGTGTCGCGAACCCGTGCTTATGCACGGTCCAACTTTCGCGAAAGCTGCTGCCCGATATTCTCAACCACAAGCTTAAGACCGTCGCGGAACATTACTCGATCGATCTCGTTAATCACCACCGCGCGAGCGCAGACGCGTTTGCGACCGCACACATTTTTATCAATCTGCTCACGCAGATGCAGACGAACGGCGTTCGCGATATAGCGACCATCAAGAGTTACAGTTCGAGAAAGAATTTATATGTTAGATAGCCGCCCCACCGAGGGCTCAAACCAGCAAGGGCTAGAGATACGTCCGACGCCGCGTGCCGAAATGGACCTGTTTCCGCTCGACAGTTTTCCATACGAATTTCCGGGCAGTGAGATCTGGGTCGAATTCGACATTCCGGAATTCACCGCGATCTGCCCGTTCTCTGAATTTCCCGATTTTGCGATAATTCGGCTGAAATATATGCCGAACGAGCTATGTATCGAGCTTAAAAGCCTCAAACTATACATCAACTCATTTCGCGAGATCAAGGTTTTTCATGAACACGTGATCAACATAATTCTCGAAGATTTTGTCGCAGCATGCGATCCGACACGCGTCGAGATCGAGGGTGATTTTCATGTTCGCGGAAATATAAAGACCGTCGTTCGAGCGAGCTATACGCGGCCCGCGAAATAGGGAACCGACGGTTTAGCGGAGTTTTACCCGTAAAGCCGGACAGGTACGGCCAAAATTGATCCGCTCCGTACGCAAGCGCACATACGCGACATCGATCTACCATTACTTTCGATGTAAGCTTGGGGCGATATGACCTTGAGATACTCGAGGAATAAGATGTTCGCAGCTCTCGGGATCATATAGGGAAAGCATGAGGCCTCAGATCACTGAGGCGATTAGAGGAGGCTAAGCAAAATCGATGAACCTGATCTTGTTCTCTTTTTATTATTGCAAACTGAAGATGGAAGTGCTGATCGGCCTGCGGCCAACATCGCTGCCGATGGACCTGAACTGGCGCTGGGAGTTTTGGCAAAAGAGACGGCGAGCGCAGCGAATGCGGGCCGCGTAAACGTCCCCGATGCTTAGTGGCCGGCGAGCGCCGCCGCCGCAATATCGCCCACGTGCTTGGTGCACGCGGACTCGACCCGACTCACTACGTCGGTCATGACCTTAGATTCGTCGCGAGCGTGGTTGGCGTTGGTTATCTCGGAGACGATCAGAAACTTGGCTTTTTCAAGCAGTGTTTGTTCCCGGAATGAGAGTCGCTTTTCATGGCTGAGAAACGTGAGCTGTTTAAGTACATCCGCCGTAGCGAATATGTCGCCCGACTGCAGCTTATCCATAAACGCTCTCGATCGAGTCTTCCAGTTGTCCGAGACGCACTCAAAATCCTCGGACAGTTGATCGATGAGAAATCTGCACTGTTTTTGTGTAATGAGCGGCCGAATGCCGACATTTTCCGCGTTTGCCGTTGGCACGCATATCGTCGAATTGTCGCTCAGGACCCGTAAAAGGTATACGGAAATTGAGAGGCCTGCGATCTCGCGGCTATTCACGGATTCCACGAGACAGACGCCTTGCCCCGGATACGCTACTTTTTGACCAATTTGTAATTGCATGACCGCCTTCTCCTGGTAAAAATTGTTGAGAACGCGAAGAAAAACCGACTTAAGCAAAGCCGTACCTGATAATAATCGGCTGTCGATATAAGGTTAGTATACCACGGATCAGCAGGCCGTGAATAAGATTTTTATTCGGTCGATCAAGGCCAGGTAAGTTGCACACCGATCCGGCTGTAGTGCCATCGTTCGGCGCGGGGCCGAATGATACGTCGACGCCCTAGATCCAGACGAGATAATTGACGATCGCAAAGCCGTGGCCCACCGCTAAGACATGAGGATGTAAATTGTTATATGGGCGATATTCGGGCAACATCCTTCGGTCGGAGTATCTCTGTTAGCGTTCCGCACCCTTCGGTGATCTCGTTCCAGCGGTCGACCGGCAACTGGATCTGAGCGAGGGCCGCCGTCGGCATCGGCTCCATTTTACCGGTCAAATACCAGATAATGCCTTCCATACCCGGATTGTGTCCGACGATCATCGCCGAGTCCAGTTCATTACCTATCTCAGACACGATAGCGATCAGCCGCATCGGGCTAGCCTCGTAGACCCTTTGATCGAATATGATGTCATCCGCAAATTCGAGTGTCTCGGCGACAAGTTCCGCCGTTTCCCGCGCACGTTTCGCAGGTGAGCTGATGATAGTTTGGGGTAGCAGCCCGTTTTCCTTCATTAGGGCACCCACAAACGGAGCGGTCTTTTCGCCGCGGGCACTCAGCGGCCTCTCAAAATCTCCGACTGAGCTGTCCGGCCAACCGGATTTTGCGTGGCGGAGAAGGTAGAGTGTCTTCATCGTAGCCAAATATTAACGCCGCCTGTGCCAATTTCTCAATCCGCCGTATTGGAATTATGCTGCAGGTTAGATCTGCCGAAATAGCGACGCCGGTTGCTTCCGGAAATCTCATTTTCACTTTTTGTATTGCGATGTACACACTCGCTTTTTGGGCAGTGTTAACTTAATCAAGGCTCGGAAGTGCCAACATTAAATTTTGATCGGAGGGTAAAAATGAACGCATTAGAGTTATTAAAAGCAGACCATCAAAAGGTGGCAGACCTTTTTGAAAAGGCCGAATCCGCCAAGCCGGCCGAGCAGCATTCGCTTTTCGAAAAGATAAATACCGAGCTCGAGATCCACGCACATATTGAGGAAACGATCTTCTATCCCAAACTCCGCGAAGAAGGCAATGAAGAATTGCAGGATATCGTGAAGGAAGGTATCGAGGAGCATCATCAGGTGAAAATATTCCTTCGAGAGCTCAGCGCTCTTACGGAGGACAGTGAAAAGTTCGAACCCAAATTCACAGTTTTAAAGGAAGACGTAGAACATCACGTCAAAGAGGAAGAGGACGAGATGTTTCCGCTTGTGAAAGCACAGTTCGACGCTTCGGTCTTAGAGAAATTAGGCTCGGAAATGGAAGCGGAAAAGGTCGCGTTCGGCCGTACTCTGTCGGCATCCGCCGGAAAGTAACCGTTTGTTGGGTTTAGAGAGGAGAACACAATGGCTATAGCAAAGCGTGGTAAAAAGGGAACAATGGCGGCGATCTACGACAAAACTAAAGATGTCGTCGGGGACGCACTTGTCGGAGCAGCGGCTGCGGCGGTTTCCGGAGCTGCGGTATCTGTTATCGAGTCGATGACGGAATCTGACGCAAAAAAACCAGCCCGATCGTCGAAGTCAGCATCGACAAGCACGAAGGGCGCGTCAAAAGCAGGTAGTTCTGCGGGTTCCGCCGGTTCGAAAAAGGAGGCTAAGGCCAAGGCGCCGGCGACTAAGAGTTCGACAGCGTCGTCGAAATCTGCCGCTCCGAAAAAGACGGCTGGCTCAAAGGAAGCCGATAAGGCGCCGAAAGCGGGTGACGGCAAAGGAAACAAGTCTGCCGACACCAAGTCGGGCTCGACAGCCAAGGCCCAAAAGTCCGCTCCGAAGTCGGGCGGATCGAAAACTGCGGACGCTGCCGCGAAGAAGAGCGGATCGACCGCGAAGAGTTCGGGCCGCAAGCCTGCGCCGAAGAGCACTGCCAAATAGCAGATCGCTCCCTCGTTAGATAGATAAGGAGAAGAAAACTATGTTGTGGACAATAATTATCATTTTGCTGGTTCTTTGGGCCCTGGGATTTGGATTTGCCGGCGCTGCTGTCGGAAACCTGATCCACATCCTGCTTGTTATCGCAGTGGTTGTGCTGGTCATCCAGCTCATTACGGGACGACGAGGAGCTCTCTAAGGGCGTACTCGTTAATCGGTCTCTTTCGGAGAAAGCCTGTAAATGGCTTTCTCCTTTTTTTTCTAAATTGTGCGAATAATAGCGAGAGATTGTTATCACCCGTGGCGTTCGATTAAAATCGAAGGCGAACACGTTAACTTATTTCGAAGAGAGGAAACAGCTTATGAATACGGAATCATTGTCGTTCGACGCAGCCGGCGGCTCGACCGCCGCGTATGTCGCATTGCCTGAGAGTGGAAACGGCAAAGCCGTCATTGTCATGCAGGAATGGTGGGGCCTGAACGAGCACATCAAGGACATTGCCCGGCGATACGCCGCCGAGGGATTCCTGGCGATCGCACCTGACCTATATCGCGGCAAAGTTGCCAAAGATCCGGACGAGGCTGGAAAAATGATGCATTCCCTGGCTATTGACGACGGCATCGATACGATCCAAAGTGCACTAAATGCCGCCGCCAACGCTTACGGCGTATCGCATTTTGGGATCACGGGATACTGCATGGGCGGAACTTATGCTCTGCGCGCCGCATGCCTTGTCGAGGGCGTCAGTGCCGCCGCGGCTTTTTACGGCGATGTTCCCGAGGAAGAGGTCTTGCAAAAGCTTTCGGTCCCGACAATCTTTATTTCCGGAACTCGGGACGCGTGGATCAACCCCGAAAAGGTGGCGGGTTTAGAGGACGCAGTTGAGAGGTTCGAGCTGCCGCTTACGTCGGTGAAATACGAAGCCGATCACGCTTTCTTCAACGATACGCGACCCGAGGTATACGACGCGACGGCCGCTCGGGACGCTTGGGCGCTTGTGACCGGATTTTTCCTGGACAAGCTCTAAGAGCGCAGATTCAATAGGCAGCCAGGTGCGGACGGATGACGACCTCATTGGTTCGTGAGCCCGGCCGTATATGAAGCACACGATCGAAAGGCCTCTCCGATGAACCGATGTTCAAAGCAACCTCAACTGTGTGTCGATAGAGATCTAGGCAGAGGGTGCTCCGAGCGGGACTTCTAACGTCAGCACTTTTCGAGTCGGGGTACCGCGGCCTTTTCTAAGCTGTTTTTGCCGATACATTCTTGCATCTGCTTCGGCGATCGTCGCCTCGAGATCAGCGATATCGGCGAAGTCCGCAAATGCGTGCGAAACACCGATCGAGAGCGGTTGGCCGACCCCATCGATGCGGACCGAACTGAGCATCCTTTCGATCGGCCCCATTCTCAATGTCGCTGACGCAGCATCGAGGCCGACCATGAGGACGAAAAATTCGTCGCCGCCCCAGCGAAAGATCAGGTCTTCGGACCTCACCAATTCTCGAATCGCTCGCACCACAGCGCGGATCGCTATATCGCCGACAGCGTGCCCGTAAATGTCATTGACTGATTTCAGGTCATCGACGTCGAAAAAGCCGACGCTGCCCGATGCCGGGCCATCGCTCCTTTGTTTGCGATTCAGATATCCGTGAAACGCGTGGCGATTCAGAGCGGTCGTAAGCGGGTCGATATGGGCAAGTTCCTCGAGCTTAATGTGTGCTCTTTTAAGCTTTTCGTTTGCTAATTTAGCATCGGTGAGCACGAGCTCGAGCAACACGATAACCATTCCAAATCCCAGCAGCATCTGCAGTACAAGGTCCGCGATGGCATTATAGGCTAAAAGGTTCTCAGGGATCGTGACAACGCGACCTACCGCCGCAAGAATGAAATACTGAAGGAGGTCTACAGAGAGCAGGCCGAGAGCGATCAGCATTACTCTCCATCCGAAACTGCCGATTCGAGTTCGCCAAAGAACGACGAGTGCGACGATCGTAAACCCTGATAGGATCAACGAATGCAGGTTCAGAACGAGGGTTAGATCATCAGTTACAAACGGCAGTGCAAACGCGATCGCGATAAAGGGCAGGATCAATATCTCTTGCCGCATCTTCAACTCATCCGTTTCCCTTAGGCTCCGGCAACCGGCGATCAAAAGGAAGCCGAAAAAGTACTCGCTGAGAAAATAGAAACTGTAGAGCTGAGTCGCATGGGCGTCGTAGCTCGCCGCTAGTCGAAGACAGAAAAGTGCACACGACAAAAACAGCCACGCATTGGTCCAATGCCGGAGCGCAACGACCTTTAGTGATCGACGCAGAAAGAGAGTCAAAAGAGTGATCATCAACACTCCTGACAATTGGATTATTAGGACGATCTGCGAATCCATAAACGGGCGGCGTTTCCAGGAACTTAATGAACGCTAGGGATCGAATACTGTGGGATCACAGTAGGCGGGTGAAAGCGGGAGCCCGGCTAGTATTGTACAACAAGATTTAACTGGCTGTCTACGAATTTTCCAGAAAGGCCTGTAGCTCGTCCGGATCGGGCAAGGCGGTTCGTGCTCCGACAGCGCGACACTTGAGGGCCGCGACCGCATTTGCCCGTCGAGCAGCGTCGGCGATCGACTCGCGACGAAAAAAGCCCTGCAGGAGACCCACCCGGAAAGCGTCACCAGCCCCGGTCGTGTCCCTGCATCCGCCGGGCACTTCGAATCCGGCGGACTCGACAAATTGCCCGTCGGGACCGAGCAGGAGCGCCCCGTTCGCCCCGAGGGTGACGCCCACAATGCCGCAGCCGAATCTCGCACGCATTTCGGAGAGTGCTGTACGCGGGTCCGAAATGCCGAGGAATCGCTCGGGGAATTCGGACGACGCGATAAGGATATCTACATTTTGAAGGACCTCTTCGACGCCGTCGAAGACGTTGTCGATATCGATCGAAACAATGGTGCCCGCGGCCTTTGCCGCTTGCGCCATGGCGAGGCAGGCCGCTGTGTCATGGGGCGTCAAGTGAAGCACACGCGCATCGCGGACCAGCGACAGCGGAGCCTCGTCCCGCGTAAACGCGAGCTTGGCATCTCGCTGCCAGATCACCGTTCGCTCACCGCTGGTTCCGTCGATCACGATAAATGCGATCTGTGTGCCAGCCCCGGCAATTCGTTCGGCGTGGGATATGTCTACGCCCTCGTCCGCGAGGGTTTGCACTCCAAAATCGCCTGCAGCGTCATCGCCGAACCGCCCGGCGTACGCAGTCTTGAGTCCGAGGCGTGCGAGGCCGACCATCGTTGTTGCCACTTCGCCCCCAGCCGCCTGGGAATATTCTGTCAGTTCGACCTTCGAACCAAATTCGGGATAATTTGGCACGCGTATGAGATAGTCCACCGCGTTCGTGCCAAAGCCCGCGACGTCATATCGGCGATCTTGCGGAAATGTGTAAGGGAACTCCATAAGGTCGAAAACTTGTCAAAAACCGATACTAAGCGCGTGAACGTACATAAGTATCGACTTTTCTTGCTAAAATATTGCCTAACAAGTTAGATTGTTAAGGATACCTATTTTTATAACGGTAATCACGCAGTTGCAACGCGAATCAGCGATTTACAGGAGAAAATGCCATGCCGACCTCGACCTGTCCGGAGTGCAGTGAAGATGTTTATGTAGACGCCGACTGTGAGCAGGGCGACGTTATATCGTGCGAGGATTGTCACGCCAACCTTGTGGTCGTGGGCCTTGATCCGATCGAGCTTGACCTGAGAAGTGGTGAAGACGATGACAGCGCCGATCCGATCGACGAATTCAGCTCCTTCGAACCAGAACACTATTGACGTCACCGCTTTTATCCCACGGTGCGTTTACTCTCTAATTTGGCCGGCCTTATTTTCAAGGTCGGTCATTTTGATCTATCCCATACTCAAAATCGGTCAAAAAAACGCCTCATTTTGGCAGGAGCGGATGCTCAGTGCGTCGTCGCTCGCGTATTTACTGGATCACGGGGCGAATGCGTCTTTGGCACACCGATTGATACTCTGTACATCGGCAGGGCCGCAGTTCGATCGGCCCCGAGGCGATCGCGGCTCCCGCTCAGACGTTCTTTCATCCGCGTGATTGGTCAATATGAAATTGTCAGGTCTATCAGAATATAGAACATGGTCACGGGCCCTGTGGTCCGTTCTGCTGCTGGCAGCTGCGTCAGCCGTTGCGGGTGCCGCCGTAATGGCAGCTCAGTATCAGTTTTCAAAGTTGACGGTCCTGCTTTCGGGTATTTTCATATGCGCTCTGTTGAGCCAATATGAGCTGCGGCTGCCGAAAACGCAGATCGAGGTCTCGGTTGGCGACGTAATTGCGATCTGGGGAGTATTTTGGCTTGGGCTCAGCGGCGGTGTTTTGCTGGGTGCCGCGGCGTCGATCTCACGGCTGGCTCGCGAACGCCGGCTCAACGCAAGCGGCCTTCTCAACATTGCGCTCAGTATCATTTCGATCAGCAGTGCTGCTCTCTTGTTTTCCGTCGCTTACCCGGGCCAGACCACTGTGGATGAATGGTCCGGACTTCAGGACAATAACCTGATCCTGGCAGGCACTGTCTTGATGACGACGGTGAGCTTTACGCTCTATAACGTGCTCGATCTGACGTTTCGCCTGGTCGACGGTTCGGTGCTGATGAGGTTCGGACGCACGTTGTGGCGACGCACACTTCAGGTGCCGGCGACGGTTGTCGGAGCCACAGTGCTCTGCGTGCTGTTTGCTAAATTCGGCATTTCATTTGGATTAGTTGTCGTGCCGCTGGCCGTATTTGCCATCATGGCATACCGGATCCATCTAAAACGGCTCGAGCAAAAGACGTCAGAGATCCTCGAGGCGAGCCGCGTTCATCTAGCTACCGTCGAGGCCCTCGCGACGGCGATCGATGCGCGTGATCAGGTGGGACACGGACATGTTCGGCGCACCCCGATCTACGCTGTCGGCCTTGGGCAGGCCCTTGGGCTCAGCGAAGACGAGATAAATGCATTGCGTGCCGGTGCTTTGCTTCATGACATTGGCAAGCTTGCTGTGCCGGACCACATCCTGAGCAAAACGGGACCTCTGACCCCGGCGGAACTCGAAAAGACAAAAATACATTCATCCGTCGGAGCCGCGATCCTCGCCCGCGTGGGCTTTCAATATCCGGTCGTGCCCACTGTAAAACATCATCACGAACGCTGGGACGGTAAAGGCTATCCGGACGGCCTCGCCGGCGAAGAGATCCCGCTGACGGCACGGATCTTGGCGATCGCCGACACCTTTGACACGCTGCGAAGTGACCGTGCATTCCGTTCGGCGATGTCCCGAACCACGGCTCGCGAACATATGCAGCAGCGCGTCGGTTCGCAGTTCGATCCAAAACTTGTGGGAGTTTTCCTTAAAAAGCTGAATTCGTTCGAAGAGGAGGTTGATCGGCAAGGACTTTCCTACGACGAGACCGCGTCTGCTTCGAGCCGCTCAGCGGAAGACGGACAATCCAATTATGTCGACCAGATAAAGCTTGCAAATAAGGAGGTCTTTACGTTGTTTGAATTGGCTCGTGAATTCGGATCCTCCGAGAATCTGGGCCAGATGCTCTCGCTTTTCACAGCAAAGATCAGCGAACTCGTCCCATTCGAAACGTGCGTCGTCTACCTGCTCGACACAACGCGAAGATACGCAAATGCTGCACACGTGCAGGGCGAAAATTGCGAACTGCTGAACGGCCGGCGTATAAAGGTTGGTGAAGGAGCGACGGGCGTCGTTTTGAAGAAACGGGAAATGATCAAAAATGTGAATCCGGACCTCGATTTTTCGCTATCGCATCTCGAGCTCACTCAGCAATACGCGACCATGGCGTCCCTGCCCTTAATGGTCGACGACGAGATCATCGGAGCCGTTTCGATCTATTCGCACGAGTTGGCCGCATACGGAGATGAGCACGTCCGGCTGCTCGAAACGGTATCGCACATCGCCGCCGAGGCCATTGCCAAAACGCAGCAGCATGCCGAAACTAAGGCGCATGCGCTGACCGATACAATGACCGGCCTGCCAAACGCTCGCAGCCTGCAAATGCATTTTGAAAAAGAGATCGGCCGCGCCGCTCGTACCGGCAGCAGCATTCAGGTGCTGGTAATGGACCTCGACGGCTTTAAGGCCGTTAATGACACGTTCGGCCACAAGGTCGGCGATGAAATGCTTCGCGAGGTAGGAAAGGTGATCGGCGAACAGCTCCGCGATTACGATTTCCTGTCGCGTTATGGCGGCGACGAATTCGTGGCGGTGATACCCGAGGCAGACCATGACATGGTAGCGGACCTGTGTGCCCGTATCGAAAAGGCCGTTTGCGAGTTTAGACTGCCCATCGTCGATGCCGACAGGTTCGCTTCTGTTGGAGTAAGTCTGGGCTCTGCGAGCTATCCGCAGGCGGGCGATACCTTCGACCAAATGATAGTTGCGGCTGATAAAGCGATGTATCAGCGAAAAACGAGCCGCAAGCGAAAAGATCCGATCACTGGAGGCGACCCGACCGTTCCTTTGTCCGAGGTTCTTGCGTCTATTATTGAAACACCGCAGGATGCTTTCGAGATATCTGCGAACGAGGGGTTCATCGTCGAACTGGACGAATCACATGTCATCATGACGTCGTCGATCCAGTGACAGGACTAAAAAGCCTGTGCGAAATGGAAGTGGAATTGGCCCTGATGCAAACGAAGGTTTGCGTTGGGGCCGCTTACTTGGGGAATGAGAAAGCTGGGCGGGTTTAGCAGATACCCATAGTCCACTCCGAATTCGCCGCCGATAGGCGTTTTCAGCCGCAGCCCGAGACCGGCTGTGTGCGTCCAGAGGGCTCTGAGATTCTGCTTAAAAACGTCATTGGGCGGCACGTCGGTCGGATTAAATATCTCGCTGACGCGCCGAAACACGTTGCCGCCATCATAAAACGGTACCAGCCTGATGGACTTAGAAACGGGAATTCGAGCCTCAAGATTGACCACTGCAAGAGCATTTCCCCCAAACGGTATCGTAAATGGCTGCAGCGTAACAGGCTGGCGTTTGCTGTTGAGGAACGTTCCAACCGGAACGATGACGACACGCGGGCCCGCCTCTTCGAAATCAAATCCGCGAAGTGTCGTCGAACCGCCCGCAAAGAACCGCTCGCTGATCGGAAGTATTCCCGCAAGATCAGGAAAATTCACGCTAGTTGGACGGCTGGACGAAAATACGTGGCCGAGCCCGAGGATCAGCTGCGAGGCGAGCGTCAGATTTCGTACGCCCGGAAATGTGTAATACGTACGATAATTGGCCTGGAATTTGTGGAATCCGACATTGGCCCCTAAAGTTCTCAGCGACAAGCTGTAATCGACCGTAAGATAGTTGCCCCGCGTAGGATCGCTCGCGCTGTACTTACATTTATCGGCGGCCTCGCCCTTGGCGATCAATTCGAGAAGTGAGGTCTTGACCGAACAGTTCTCACGTGTATCGCGAACGAGAGTCATGCTCGGGCCAGATATTCGTATTCGCTGGTCCGGCCTCAAAACGTCCTTTACCAGCAGGCTTTCGATATTAGAGAGTCGGACGTCCTCGAATCGATACTTTGCAAAGATGATCGCACGGTCTTTGATACTGAGCGTCTTGTTCGTTTCGACCGACAGCGAAAGCCGGTTCAAGGTCGGATTGCCCGATCTGTCACCGAACTGATCGATCGGATTCCCCTTCGCGTCAATACGTTGGACGATCCCGAACGTACCTTTATCAAAGGCCGAGCGGAAGAACCGCGTGACCGTCGAATCACGCTGAAACTGTGCCGAGAACGTGAGCGGAGCAAACTTTTTTTCTCCGTCCCGCATGAACCGCGGATTGACGAAATCGAGCTGCACGAGCTGCTGCAGGCGACTGCCTCGAAAGCGGGCCCCACCCTGCCACAGATTGCCCAGCAGGTTGACGTGACGTATATCAAAAAACCCGTTAGCGCCGTCGTCGGTGGAGAAACCGCCACCGTAATTTATCAGTCTCGGCGGCTGTTCGTTGACGCTGACAACTACGTCTGTCAGCCGTTCGCCCGTCGCAGTATTTCCGGCGGGCTCCGGTTTGATCTCGACGCGATCGAACGCGTCGGTGCCGTAGAGGTTTTGCTCGCTGAGATATACGTCCGAAGATTTGAGCAGGGCTCCCTTTTTGAGCGGCAATGCACGGAGGATCGCTTTTTCTTTGGTCGCTTCGTTACCGGTCACGAGGACGCGATTAATGATGACCTTTTTACCTTCGTGGTCGACCTTGAATTCGAGCTTAACTTTGCGTTCCGCATCGAGCGGACCAGATTTCTGCTCAATTATCGATGACGTTACGCGTGCATCGTAATAGCCTTTGTTCGAATAGAACTCGGCAAGCTTTCGGACTGCGTTCCTCGTTCGGGCACGCGAATAGTTTGCTCCAGACAGGTCAGGGATCTGAGCGAGCAGGACATCGGTCGGGATCGCGGTGTTTCCCGTGACCGCCACGTTATCGACCACCGTCGGCGGCCCCTCGTCGACCACAAACGTGATGATCAGGTCCTGTCCGTTTGGCGACACGCCCTGATTTACGTGGACCTGAGCGTCGCGATAGCCGATCTCATTCATCAGCGATTTGATCGTCGCGGCATCGCGTTCAAGCATCGCCACGCTTGTAAAGCCGTTGCCATAGCCGAAGAGCGGGATGAACCCAAGCGCGTTTGCCTCTTGCGACTCAAGAACTGTCCTGATCTCGTCTATCGGCAGCTTTCCGGTCCCGCGAAGCCGAATGCTCACGAGCCGCAGTTTGAACTTTTTGTCGGCTTTATAAACGACCGCTACGGTCTTATTCGCCAGGTCCGAACTCCCGAGGGTCGAACAGAGAAATTCCGTATTATTAGCGAGCACTTCGCCGCCCATGTCCAGCTGGGGTTCGACGGAGCAGTACGGCGTTACTTCAGCGAAAAAATATCCGCGTTCCTGCAAATAGGTCTCTAGCTGTCGTTCACCCTCAATGATCGCCGCATAGTCGAGTGTGCCTTCGCTCTTTATGGGCAGCAAACGCGTCTGGAGAGAATCGCCAACCTTTTCCTTTCCCGCGTCGACCGAGACTTTGACCACAGGCCCGACCTTGCCCACTATATCGATCGAGATCGCATTCTTTTCGCTGTCGTACGTGACGCGCGGTTCATCGATCTCAGGCGCCGTAAAATTACTTTTGCGGAGGATCGCCTTTATTTTATTCACATCCTTTGTCACTTTTTCGGCGGTGTATGATTCCCCGACCTCGAGGCTTAGCGTTCCCGGGGGGAATGGCTTCTCATACCCTTCGAGCTTTATATTCAGAGCCTCGACCTTGGCCTGTTCGTTGGGCGTGACGTTAAAAACAACACCGACAGAATTGTCCAGAGACGTCGGCACCTGCTGGAACGTCACTTCGGACCTATAAAATCCGTGAGCACGCAAATAGTCGAGGATCTGATCCGCGTTGCTCTGCAGATTTTGTTCCGTGAACGAGGTCCCGGGCGCAAGCAAATTGAGCTTGAACATCAATTCCTGCTCAGTTATCTTTTCGCCCGACGTATTGCCAACGACGATCGACACCTTTTCCACCTGCTTTTTTCGATTTATGAGGTATTTTAGATCGACTCCGCTGGCACCATTCACGTCTGCAGAGACTATGACGGATGCTACCTTGCCAGTATTGTGCAGAGCTTGGATCGAATCGCGAATGTTGGTGGCAGAATAAACAGTTCCGACATTTTCAGCGATAATTATGCGATACGGCTCGGTCGAGGGAGCATTCACCTCGCCGGTCCCATAACCTATTTCGATCTTGCCGATCGGGCGATGTTCAAATTCATTCTGGGCTGTCGCGGCGGCAACCGCGAAAAACATTACGGCAGCGACTGTGAAAAGCCGGCCAGCCCCGAGCTCCCGGACCGCCGAGATCGCTCGCCAAATACCGGATTCCCCTTGAATTTTCGTCGATGCAGATTTCATCAGTAGATCTAAAACCTATCCGCGGCCGCTAGAACCTCCTTCGGAATCGGATCTCAATACTGAAATTTTCGCGATTTCGTGTGACGTTGCTAAGCGATCGCTGTTCGTATTGAGCCACGAGCGAGAGCTTGTTCGAAACGCGATATTCGAGAGCGATCACCTGATTTTGATCCTGTGACAAGTTAGTCGAGTACGTCACCCGCAGATTGTTATTTATCTGGCGACCGACGGTCAGACGCGCCGAAGGGTTAAGCTGTTGGCCCGAAATGATCGGGTCGATCTCGAAAACATTGAGTCCAAACAGCTTGTCGGTAGCCTTGCGGGCCGGGTTATTGATTATGGAATCGGTCAGGATCTCTGCCGCCGTATTTATCCCGGTTTGGGCGAGGGTCGGTATGCCGCCGGCCGTATTTGTCAGGCTGCCCGTCGTGATAAGTGAAACAACATCGTTCGATGGCAGAGCCGGGCTTGAACGCACGTTCGCGACGAGCCGCTCGGTGTCGTTAAGCGGCCCCGAGAGGTTAACGAAGATCTGGTAGCCGGCGATCTCGGTTTCTGCCTGCAGATCGACGATGGGCTCGATCTCGGTCTCAGGCGGAAACTCGAGCACCGCACGCTGAACGTCGTAGCGGTCCTTTCGATAAAATAATGTGCCGCTGTTGGCAGTTATCCGGCCGGAAATTCGCGGATTGTCCGCGTCACCGGTCAACGAGAGCGAAATAGACGCGGTCAGGTCGGCGATATTATTACGAACGACCAGAGCATTTCGACCCTCAATTATGAGATCAAATCGCGGAGCCGTGAGCGAGCTCGACCCGCTCGACAGCGATGTGTCGTGGCGGCCGCCGACAACGCTGGCCAACTCGATATCCTTGGTGTAGAGGCTTCTGCGGGCAAATATCCGTCCGGCTATCGTTATCTGCAGGTTATCGTTCGGGTCCTGTCGAACCGCGGCGATCTCGAGCTTGGCATCGCCCGTCGAGAGGAAATCCTTAGGCAGCGGAACGGTGACATTATTGCCGTCAACGCTAAAACGAAATGACTGGACCTTCAGGCCGTTGAGCAGAACGCCGCCAGACGCATTAAACTTGCCGCCGCCGAGCACGCCTGTCGCCTGTTCGATCTCGGCCTGGTCCGAGGTGAAGATGACTCGGGTCTTGACATGGTCAAACGTGAGGCGGTCCGAACCGATGAAAGTGGCAATGGTCGCGTTGTCGGTCGTGGCCGTGCCCGACAGTCGGGCGGTGTTATTTGGTCCGTTTAGCCGAACCGCAACGTCTGCCAGACCTGCGAAGAAGACGTCCGTCTTGGCCAGATTGAGAAGACTGAGATTGATGCGGCCGTTGATCTCAAGATTATTTTCAGCGTCATCGGCCAGGGCCTTGGTGCCGATGATCATCATGTTCGATCCGCCGCCGGCAAATTTGGCATCATCGAACACGATCTCACGAGTGTTGAAATGGATCGAAATTGGTTCGACCGCGGCGAGCGGCGTCTCCTGGATGTTCAACGCCAGCTGGGAAAACTGTGCGGTGCCGGCAATTCCGTTCGGGCTAAAGATAAACTCGCCGGCGTTATCCCTGAGCCGCAGATTGCCGAGAAGCGTCACCTGGCCCGTTCCGGTCCCAGAGATTGCCAGGTTCTTCAATTGCGGCACAAGAGCGATAAAGGGCGCTAGCGGACTCTGATCAAAGGCTGTTGTCACATTAAAGGGCAAACTCGGTTCGTCAAAGCGAATATCCGCCGTAATTCTCTGAGAACGGCCGTCGAGAGCTGCCACCAACTCGGCGGACAATCTCTGATTTACTGTCGTCCCATTGAATGTGACGTCGCCGAGGGACGTTTCGCCGAATGTCGTGTTGTGCGAGACGCCGTTAAAGGATACGTCGAAGCCCTCCGGCCGGTCTCCGCGGCCAGCCGCCTTAGCCGTCACGTCGACAACGCCATTGATCACCGGAATAGTCGAATTTTCAGGCAGAAAAGCGAGCACGAGCGGCGTCGGAATACCCTTGCCGGCGAGGTCGACGTTAAACTCGGTCGAGGCCCGGTCATAAGATCCTTTGGCCGTTAAAGTGCCGGTTCCGAGACGGATAGTTCCCGTCTCTAGATCGATCCGTGTACCGTGAAATAAAGCCGAGGCCTTTAGCTCGTCAAATCTCTGGCCGGCGATCGTTCCGTTCGCGGCCGTTAGGTCGATGTTGCCTTGCGTGTCATTTGGAAGTCCCGAGATCTTTATTATGCCCGACGTCTTCCCGTCCAGATCACGAAGCCGCCCCGGAAGATCGATAGGCAGCGCCGCCAGCAGATTTCCCGCGTTTACGCCGGTAAGAGTCGCGGTGACGGTCGTATTATTTGAGCCTCCGTACGGCATGCTCACGGCAAAATCTGCCTTTCCGCCGTCCGGCTGAAGCAGTTTTCCATTGGACAACTCGACTCCTGCCGGCGAAACGGCTATGTCGGTCGAGACGCGGCCGAGCACTCGCTGCCGCAGCAGCACAGAATCGACCGAGGCATTGCCATTGATCGTCGGGTCGTAGAGGTTTCCGGTAACGGTTCCGCCGAAATTAAGGCTGCCGGCAAGTTCCATCTGCATCGACGCCATCTGGCGTTCGAGCTCAGGCGATACACCGGTGACGTCGACGATCCGCTTGATCTCGGACGCGTCGCCGGACTTTAGGGCAAGTGCCAGGTCGGACCCGTCATTGCGAAGGTCGAAACGGCCGGTCGCCGTCAACTCGCTCTTTTCGGTATAAAGCCGGGCCTGCGTCACCGTGAATAAGCCGCGGTCCGCAGCAAGCTCGATGTTGCCGTTGATGGGAACTAATCCGCGATCCGCGGTTCCGGCGTTGGCGACCACGGAAAGCTTGAGCGTTCCGGACGTGGTGCGGTAATCAGTGCCCTGAAGCGTGAGGTGAGCATTGCCCGTCGTTTTGCCTTCGAGCGGGATGACCCGACCGCTTTGAATTGCGGCAAGTTTTGAAAGGTCAAGGTCTGTAAAGTCGGCATCGATGCGCGATTGCGAACTACTGTTCAATGCGATGGCGGCCGATCCGTTCAGTTCTCCGTCCATCACCTTGGCAGTCAGGTCGCTCAGTAATGCTCGGTCGTTGTTAATGTCGACCTTCGCAGTGGCGGCACCGAGTGAAATACTGCCGACAACGCCGCCGCCGATACTCATATCCGCGGACGCTCGATAGCGGCCTGAGGGTTCGACTACGAAAACCGGCCGCACGATCTTGACTGCCTCTAGGTTTCCGCCGGCCGGGTTGCCGCTCGTGCTCTTAAGTGCGACGTTTCCGGCGTCGATGTCGCCGGAGGTTGCCTCGATCGTGCCGCGTCGGATCGTCAGGCGAACACCGGCGATATTGAGGCTGCCCAAAACGGCGGCGCTCGTGTCGATCTTTGCGACACGAAGTTTTTCGGAATAGATCACCGTTTGGCTAGGTGTGTCCTGCAGCGTGGCGAGCGGCGTCTCCAGCCCGTCGATCCGAGCTCCGCCAGCGTCGACGTGCTGGGCTTTGAGATCAGCCAGGCTGAGGTCGGTCGTACCGCGCTCAGTCGTGAGCTTGAGATCGCGGGCCGTGACACCCTTGACGTTATTTTTGCCAAATTGAGCCGAGTCCGAGGTGGCGCCTTGTGTTGTGACCGTAGTTTTGGTGCCGGCTTTCTGGACGTTAACGCTTCGTGCGTTAAGGCCGTTTAGGCGAAAATCCTTGCTGATAAGAGCTTTAGCCTTCCCATTAGGAGCTGACACGTTAAAACCGCCGTTCTGGGTCTTAAATTTAAGATCGCTGGCCTGCAGTTCGTCAAACTCGAGGTCGCCCACCTTAAACTTCTGTGCCCGTCCGTTCCCAACGGACGTACGAAGTTCGCGGTCCTTATATTCGGCAACTGCGTCAGACAGGAACAAGCCGCCGAGCGTCAGGCCGGGCGATCTCGCCGCTACGGCCTGCAGCTCTCCGACCCATCGAAAGTCTGTCCCGGAACCGCGGACATTGCCGACCATTTTTGGAAAGTCGATCTGAAAATCGTCAAACGTCAGCATTTCGGCGACAGCCTTGCCGTTGGCCGTGTAATTGGTGTTTGTGCCCTCGACGGTACCCTCGACGTTTACCGCCTTTAGATAGATACCGGCGGCCCTGAGTGCTTCCGAATCGGCGGTGCCCGCGATGCGATATGTCTCGCCGCTGCCGGAAACGTGGCCCTTAAAATTGCCTACGCCGCGAAGTGCCGTGCCCGACTCAAATATGTTCGACAGCTGCGTGATGTCCACCGTCGACTGTATATCGAGCTCATACGCCGGATCTGCCCAATTCCGAACCTGTCCGCTTAGGGTTGAGTCGCCAACCGGCGTAGTAAGTGTGAGGCTGCTTATATCGGCCCCAAGGTTGTCGGCAACACCGGTCGCCCGAAGGTCAATTTTCTCAACGACCTTGTCCTCGTATTTTACGTTCGAATCCGTCGACGAGAGATCAAACTTGTACCGAGCGTTATCGCCCACCGGAAGCGTCTCGGGCGAAAGAAGAAAAGTCACGTTTTTGGCGTCCGCCGACACATGCCGTGCGAGGTCGCCGAAATGAACGATGCTGTCGTGAAGCGAAAAATTGACCGAATCGTACTTGAAATTAACGCGCGAGCCTTTTTCGTCCTCAACAAATTTAAGGTTCGAAAAGTTTGAATGTCCATTCTCGTCGAATTTGAACCACACCTCGGCTCCATTGATATCCGAGCTGTCGATGCTGATATCGCGTGATGTTTGCCACGCAAGCAGGTTTAGCACCGAGAGGCCGAGATGCAGATCGCGAACAAAGAAGAGCGGTTCGCCCGTTACCTTGTCCTTAAAGGTCGCGTTATGGATCTCAAGCGTCATCGGCGACGCAGCGACGCGGAATGTCTCGGAATCGAATACGATGCCGATGTCGGCGAGTTTAGTGACAAACTGATCTTTGATGTACCGGTCAAAGACGCCGGTCCTGTACATCACTACGACGGCGAGCGAGACGATGATCAGAGCGAGCGCAGCGACGCCTATCGAGACAAGCAAATTCCTACGGTTAAAGAACCCGCGCCGCGGGGCGTCCGGTTCTCTCTCTGCGCTGGATCCTTCGCCTTGTTCTTTTTCGATCTCGTCGTCTGCCATGAAATCGGCCGCTTGTTCGTTGTGCTAAAGACCGACTGTCCCCACGATCTCTAGGTCAAACGCCTCGATCGCCGAGAAACGCGGTGGGTGGTTGGTCAACAATTTGATCCGGTTCAAGCCAAGGTCTTTTAGGATCTGGGCACCGATGCCGTAATCGTGTAACTTGCCGTAGCCTGTTTCGCGCTTGGCCGCGCTAAAGTCGATGCCTTTCTCCTGCATCACCTTATATGTTCTTAACTGATTTACGAGGTCGAGATTGTTCTCTCGCTGACGTAAGTACAAAATTACTCCGCGGCCCGCTTCGGAGATCTTTCGGAGAGAGGACTGAATCGCGGTCGAGGCGTCACCTAATTTCGAGCCGAACATCGCGAACGTTATGTTCTCGGTTTGGACGCGGACAAGGGTCTCAGCGGTTGCATCGGAAACATCGCCCATAACAAATGCGACGTGCGTTTCGCCGTTCATCGCGTTCTCGTAGACGACCACCCGCCAGTCGCCGAGGTCGGTCGGCAGATCAGTCTCCATGACGCGGCGGACCAGCATCTCTTTTTCGACCCGATAACGGACAAGGTCGGCGACCGAAATGATCTTCAGGCCGTGCTTTGCCGCAAAGACCTCAAGCTCAGGCATTCGTGACATCGTGCCGTCGTCGTTCATGATCTCGCAGATGACGGCTGCGGGCATGAGGCCCGCGATCCGCGCTATATCGACGCTCGCCTCGGTTTGGCCGACCCGGACCAACACGCCGCCGCGCTTTGCCCTGAGCGGAAAGACGTGGCCGGGGCGCGCCAGATCGCTCGCTTTCGACGCAGGATCCACTGCGGTCAGGATCGTCCGTGCGCGGTCGGCCGCCGAAATTCCCGTTGTCACACCCTGGCGAGCCTCGATCGAGATCGTGAACGCTGTGCCCATGCTCGAGGTATTCTCAGAGGTTTGCGGGATAAGCTGGAGCTCTTCGCAGCGTTCCTCAGTCAATGGCAGGCATATCAGACCACGGCCGTGCATTGCCATGAAGTTTATTATTTCAGGAGTGACCTTTTCGGCAGCACAAACCAGATCGCCCTCGTTCTCGCGGTCTTCGTCGTCTACAATTATGATCATTTTACCGTCGCTGATATCGCGAGCGGCTTCGTCGATCGAGGCTAGAGACATGTTTCTAAATGCTTTACCGGAAATCGGATCCCATTACTTTAGCTAAATATTAACGAAATACGACGCGTTTTGCGAACAATACGCCCGATTGCACTAGCCACGCGATCTAATCGCACGGGCGCTCCGCCGAAAGTCGGGCTTGTCTTTCGCGAATATGTTGCAGGATCTAGGAAATTGCGGATATTTCCGACCAACATCTAACGTTCTTGGGACACCATTGGAACGACGACAATCCACCGATTCACGACGACGTGCGTCGTCGGTACGTTAGGCTCGGCTTGCTGCTGATCGCCCAGGCAGCATTCGCTGTACAGACTCGAAACTCCCAGCCAGCGGCCTAGGCACCGAGATCCAGCGTCCGCAGATATTCGCGAAAGTCGTTGCCGAGGTCCTCGCGCTTAAGGGCAAACTCCACGGTTGCGATCAGAAATCCGAGTTTATCACCGGCGTCATGACGTTTGCCCTCGAGCCGCACTGCGTAAAAAGGCCGCTTTTTGAGTAAGAGCCTCATCGAGTCGGTGATCTGTATCTCGCCGCCCGATCCCGGCTCCGTCTGCTCGATCGCTTCGAAAATGTCGGGCGTGAAAATGTAGCGTCCGATGATAGCGAGATCCGACGGAGCATCGGCATACGCTGGTTTTTCGACCATATCGTTGATCTTAAAGACGCCCGGCTCGACCTCGTCGGCGTCGATCACGCCGAACCGCGAGATGGCCTCGCCGGTGACCTGCATCGTCGCGATGACAGGTGCGTCGTATTTTTCGAAGACATCGATCATCTGCCGAAGCGCGGGACGCTCAGCGTCAATAACATCATCCGCGAGCAACGCCGCAAACGGTTCGTCGCCGACGAAATCCTTTGCCTGATAGATAGCATGTCCCAACCCAAGCGCCTGTTTTTGGCGTGTGTAGAGAATATTTGCGATGTCCGAGATGGCCCGCACCTGCTCGAACATTGCAGTCTTTCCTTTATCCTTGAGGGTCTGTTCGAGTTCGAAAGATATGTCGAAATGATTTTCGATCGAGCTTTTTTCGCGGCCTGTAATGATGAGGATCGACTGAATACCGCATGCCACTGCCTCCTCGACCGCGTACTGGATCAGCGGTTTATCCACAAGAGGTAGCATTTCCTTGGGCGATGCCTTGGTCGCCGGAAGAAAGCGGGTGCCTAGTCCGGCGGCGGGGAAAACGGCTTTACGAATTTTATTTGTCATAGGAGTTTTGATAAATTCGACTAGTCTTTTGCTCGATATTAGTTTCAGATTTTAGTGGAAAAACGGTCCGGAAACAAACGATCCAGTCGAGTCCGAAATGGCGGTCCGACCTTGTGCGGAGCAAGTTTCAAGTCGATCCTGCAAGTGATAACATTGTAGTTACATCGCCAATTGGTCGGTGCTGAGAGTGAGACAGGGAATCCAAAATGTTAGATCTTAATTTTGTAAGAGAGAACCTCGGCGCGGTCAGGGACGCTCTCGCGAACCGGAAATTTCCGGCCGAGCCTCTCGACCGCTTTGAGCAGCTCGATGCCGAACGCCGACGAGTGATCGGCGAGTCGGACAGCATCAACCAGCTCCGGAACGCTGCCAGCAAGGAGATCGGTGCCCTCATGCAGTCCGGCCGGGCAGACGACGCATTGATGAAAAAGGCCGAGGTAGGCGGGATGAAGGAACGCCAGTCCGAACTTGAAATCCTCCGCGACGCGGCCGAATCGAGCATGCGCGAATTGCTTGCCGGCTTGCCGAATCTGCCGGCTGATGACGTTCCGGTCGGAGCCGATGAGAACGCGAATGTCGAGATCCGTCGCTGGGGAACTCCGCGTGAATTTGATTTCGAGCCCAAGGACCATGTCGACCTCGGCGAAGCATTAGGCATACTTGATTTTGAGCGGGCAACCAAGATCGCAGGATCGCGTTTTGCGATCCTTAACGGGGCCGGAGCCCGGCTCGAGCGGGCGCTAGTCAATTTTATGCTCGACGTCCATACGACCGAGCACGGTTATACCGAAACGATGCCGCCTTACCTCGTAAATCGAACGGCCCTTTTCGGAACTAATCAGCTGCCAAAATTCGAAGAAGATCTTTTTCACATCAAAGACGATCGGGCCTTTGCACTCATCCCGACCGCTGAGGTGCCGGTCACTAATTACTATGCCGGCGAGATCCTCGACGCCGCGGACCTGCCGAAACATTTCGCGGCATACACGATGTGCTTTCGGAGCGAAGCCGGCAGCTATGGACGGGATACACGAGGGCTGATACGCCAGCATCAGTTCGAAAAGGTCGAGCTCGTCAAGCTATCGTTTCCCGAGGATTCAGAGGCGGAGCATGAGGCATTGACCGCGGACGCCGAACGGATCTTACAGCTTTTGGGGCTACCGTATCGCACGGTCGTACTGTCGACAGGCGATATGGGCTTTGGTTCTCGGAAAACATATGACATCGAGGTGTGGCTGCCAAGCCAGAACGCTTTTCGTGAGATCTCGAGCTGCTCGAACTGCGGCGATTTTCAGGCCCGGCGAATGAACCTGCGTTTCCGCCGAGCGGGCGGAGCCAAGCCGGAATTTGTCCATACCCTCAATGGCAGCGGACTCGCAGTCGGCCGAACGTGGCTCGCCGTAGTCGAAAACTATCAGCAGGCGGACGGCTCGATCGTGATCCCGGAGGTTTTACACAAATATATGAACGGCGTAACAAAGATCGTTTGACGAATTTCGATGATGTAATTACGATGTAATTATGAAGAGTCAGATCATTCAGATCGGTAATTCCCAAGGAGTTCGGCTGCCTAAGGTCCTGCTCGAAGAGAGCCGTATTTCCGGTGACGTGGACCTCGAGCTTCACCCGGACGGCATCTTGATCCGCAATGCTCAGAAGCCGAGGGCGACGTGGGACGATCAGTTCAAGACGATGGCAGAGAATGACGACGACGAACTGCTGGACGGCCATTCCCCAACCGCGTTTGAAAAGAAGGAGTGGCAATGGTAGATCGATTCGACGTCTATCTCGTAAATCTTGATGCCGAGCTGAGCAGGGACGCGAGGAACACACGCCCGTGCGTAGTCATTTCGCCGAATGAAATGAACCGCAATCTAAAGAGTGTGATCGTGGCTCCGCTGTCGGCGTCAGCGAAATATCCAACACGAGTACCTGTCAATTTTCTCAGCAATGAACGCGTTGTTGTGCTCGATCAGATACGTACTGTCGACGGCGAACGGCTCGTCAAGAAGATCGGCGAGATCGATCCTGCCGAACAAACCGAAGTGTTAAAGTGCCTGGCCGAGCTCTTTGCGGAATAAAAAAGGTGCCGATCGCTCGACACCTTTTGGCCAATGGACATTCGCCGAACGATCAGTGATCGGTTTGCGAAGTGATCTGATCCGTTAATGTGTGGCCTGCGTCCACCACGCTCTGGCCGGCATCTTTAACGGCCTGTTTGGTCTTCTCGATCAAGTCCGAAGCCGTGTCCTGAGCCTTGCCCACTAGCTGCTCGCGTACCGGTCCCATTACACGTGATTCGAAGCTGCTCGCCGGAATTGCAAAACCAACCGCCGCCCCAAGAGCGAGTGCGACCGCTCCGACAGCGAGCGGATTTTCCTCGACGTAATAATCATATTTGTCCGAGGCGGCGGCCGTAAGGTCGCCCACCTTGCCATACGCCTTGCCGGCAGCATCGCTCGCACTTGTGTAGGCGCCGTCGACCGCCGAGCTGACTTTGCCGTATGCGTTGCCCGCAGCGGACGAAACGCTGTCAGTAAGCGCCGAAACCTTATTTCCGACGTTCTCGCTAAGCGAAGATTCCCGATCGCCGCCGCTGCTTTGGCTTGCCAAACGGCGATAATTCGGTTTCTTCGAACCTGAATATGTCTGATACGCGAGCATTCCAGCTCCGAGGCCCATAAGAATGAACGGGATCGGATTTTTCGAGGCCGTCTTTACGATCGATGAGTTTGAAATTTCGCTGCTAATATTTTTCATAATGCTTGCCGCCTTACCAATGGTTGCGTCGTAAACGGCGTCTTTTGCCGTTTCGACCGCGTTGTTTACGTGCTCCGAAACCTGTTCGGAAATATTCGAAAAACTGAGCCGATCCTGTATCGCATCGATCGTTTCGCCCATCTGACTGCGCGTATCTTCGATCTGCGATTTGATATGCTCGGCCTCTCTCGGACCATCGTCCGTCGAATGTCCGGTGCGGTCTGATCCAGCCAGCTCGAGCACGTCATCGGTCGATCCGGCCTCGCGGTCGCGTTTAATTGCCGCGAGCGTCGAAACCGACGGATCGACACGGTCAAAATTTTCTACGTTACTTCTTTCTTCAGCCATCTTGCGTCCTCCTTGAGCGTCGCCATCGTTTCCCGCGGCATCGGATCACTTTTCCGAAGCTCGGCGAGTGCCGACGTGACCATAAAATAAGCTCCGCTGCCGACCGCCAATCCGACCAGCAGTGCCGAAAGCCATGCCGGGATCACGGATGCGAGCAGCAATATGACCGCAGCCGTAACTGCCAGCACCGCGACATATCCGACCGCCCCGCCGACGACCAGAAAGGCGATGTTTTTGCCCGCCTTCGTCGCCTTATGGGTCATCTCCGCCTGAGCGAGAGCCACTTCCTGTCGTATGAGCGTTCCTGTTTCCGTTGCCAATTCGGTAAAAAGCTCGCCCAGGCTTCGTTCCGTGTTCATTTGTAATTGCTGTGCCATTTCGCCTCACCTCCGCTGTCGTTACACGCCCCGCGCCGATGATGTAAGTCCGGGGTCGGGCGATGCCGGGTTTCTGCCGCCTGTGCCAAGGGGCGGCATTTTGCCCGTGACGGCTTCCGACGAAGGTGAGCTCTTAATAAAGCGCGCCGCTAAAATGCCCAGGGCGAAAGCCGCGCCGAGAAAGATGGCGGTGTTCCGACGTGCAAACGACTCGACGTCGCGGGTGATGTCGGCCAGGTCCTGCGTTTCAAAGTAATTAGCCGCCTGCTCGAGTTTGTCTGCGGCCGTATCAGCGTACTTTGCCGAATAGTCCGAGATCTTGTTGAGCTCGGACGATTCGTTCAGGCCGCCCGCGACCTTACGCATGCTGTCCGCGACCGCCGAGAGTCCGCCGGAAAGACCGACTTTGCCTTCTTCAAGCTTGGTCGTCGCTTTTTCGGCCACGGTCCCGTAGGCTTCGCCGGCCGTCGATCTTGCCTTTTCGAGCAGATCTTTAGAAGTGCTTTTCACCGCGTCCTCGATCTGGGCCGCAGCGGTCGAAGCCGATCCGAACGATGTTGCTGTTACGCCAGCTTTATTGCGGTCGAGATTCTCGGAGCCATTACCGAGGTTCTGTTCGCTTTTCGATGATTGTAAATTTTGTTCCTGCATTTTTAGATCTCCTTAATACCTTGTTCGCCCACAAACCGCACCGATCGGTGAGAATCTTCGGGCCGCGTCTAAATAGGAACGCGTCGCAAACCAAAACCGAATTCCCCCGATCAACTGCGGTATTTGCCATATCTCAAGTCTAGGCATGCACGGGCATGGCTACTGTATGGCAACTTACGTATGCGGGAAAAAACGATTCGGATTCGCCAATTGGCGCTCAAGAATGGTCGATAATGCGTATCGCGATCGGGCGTACGCTATATGGATTTTTTTGTTGGAAGGGTGTAAATGTCAGGACGCAGCTAGATGGCTGTCGGCTTTGGATTCGTTCCACAGATCGTCCATTTCCTTGAGCGTCGCGTCCTCGAGCGGCTTACCTTTAGCCCTGAGTCGGGCCTCGATAAACTTGAATCGCGAACGAAACTTGCGGTTGGTCTTTTTCAGGGCGGTCTCAGGTTCGACGTCCAGGTGGCGTGCGAGATTTTGGACCACGAATAGAAGGTCTCCGATCTCTTCGGCAATGTGTTCTTTATCGCCGCTATCAATTGCAAGTTTGAGCTCGGCGGTCTCTTCGTCCAGTTTATCGAATATCTGGCCGGCGTTTTCCCAATCAAACCCTACCTTAGCCGCCTTTTTCGTAAGCTTTAGCCCCTCGAGCAATGCCGGAAAGTGCACGGGCACCTCGTCGAGTATCGAGTCTCGCTGTTTTTCAGCTTTGCCCGATGCTTTTCGCTCATCGGCCTTAAGCTGGTCCCAATTATCGAGAACATCCTCGGCACGGGCGAAATGCGCATCGCCGAATACGTGCGGATGGCGAAGTATCAGCTTTTGGGTAACGCCCTCAGCCACATCGTCGGCAGTAAAATCGCCGCGTTCGGCACCGATGGTCGAGTGAAAAATAACCTGCAGCAGCAGATCGCCCAATTCCTCGCGCAGATTCGCGGTGTCGCCGGTCTCGGTTGCTTCGTGGATGGCGTCGAATGTTTCGTACGCCTCTTCGAGCAGATATTGCGATAGCGAAGCGTATGTCTGATCGTGGTCCCACGGGCAGCCGCCCGGTGCACGAAGTCGTGCCATTACAGCGATAAGCTCGTCGAAGGATTTGGACATTTGATAATTAGAGTCCAGCCGGTGATGAGAGTCAAGAGTCTCGACGCACGGCGAGACGCCGCTTCCACGACCAAGAGCCAAAATGTTAATATCAAGCCAAGGTAAAAATTATGATCGGCCACGATGATGACAGCGAAGAAGTTCAATTTAAGGTTGCTGACAGGCGTAAGTTTAATTCCGATGGGTCCGTTCGCGAAGGCGTAACGCTCGATGCGGCAAAAGCTGCTCCGACACCGACGCCGGCGGCTCCCGAACCGGACGCTGCGGCCCCTGCGCCCGCGTTTCCTGACGATATTCCGCCGCAAACGGACGAGCTCGGGAGTGATATGCCGGATGACGAACTCGACGTTCCGGGAGCCGATGATCCGGCCAGCTTTATCAATTTTTTATCGACGCTCGCGACGAACGCCGCGGCTTCGCTCGGCGCAGTTCCGCATCCGGCGACCGGCAAGCGAACACTAGACCTCGAGACCGGCAAATACTGGCTGGACGTGCTTGGAATGGTCCGCGAAAAGACCAAGGGCAACCTTCATCCGCAGGAGAGCCGATTGCTCGACGGCATCCTCGGCGACCTCCGCATGCAATATGTCCAGCTCGTCCGTGCAACCGAGGAAAAACTAAAGGCACAGGCGGCTCAGAAATTTTCCGGCGCCGACATTTTGGGGAAAAAGTAGCCGGGAACGCAGGCTCTCCTCGCCTGCAAGCGTTTGAAAAACGCTGACGAAGCCCGGCGGCCCTTCGGCTTGAAAAATACCAGTGGACGCCATGCCGGACGAACCGGCACAGCAGGCGAGAGCGCCTGCCTTTTAGTCAATGAAGCTCACATTTCTCGGCACAGGCACTTCGACGGGCGTACCTTCTATTGCGTGCGACTGTGAGACATGCTTGTCCGATGACCCGCGCGACAAGCGTTTGCGGGTTTCGATCTTGATCGAGCATCGTGACACTAAGGTCCTGGTCGACACCTCGATCGATTTTCGCCAACAGGCCCTGCGGGCGGGCATTCGCCGGCTCGATGCGGTGCTGCTGACGCACTGCCACGTAGACCACGTTTTCGGGCTCGATGACATTCGCCCGCTTAATTT
>JBDTZO010000208.1:0-14776 GCA_040005135.1 Acidobacteriota bacterium
CTACGATATTTGGTCGGCGTCATTTTGGTGACGCGGGACGCGCGAATCTTGCGGGGTAGTTGTCGAGTTCTTTTCTAATGGCGGCGGCGAGGTCGGCGGTGTTTTCGAGATGGTTTGCGGAGGGGTAAACGACCTCTTCTTCGATCACGTTGTGCTCGATCAGCCGTTCGCGGACGGCGGTGATGATCTCCCGTACGATTTTGAGCGTTTCTGTTTCATTGCCGAAGTGGGGCGTCAGCCGCAGTGCCTTGATCGCTCGGGCGAGCCTGGTCATAAAAAAATCGTGATCGTGACGAAGCCGTTCGAGCTGCTCAGCAACAGCCGCACTCGAGCCTTCGGCAGTGTTTCGGATCGCCGGAAACAAGAGGAGATGCTCAGCCCGAATGTGCATCGCCAGCCGCGCCCAAAAAAGATCGAGCGTGCTAAACGTCAGGTCGCGGTCGGCAGCCTTGACAGCAGCGAATACACTGTCAAAAAGGGCGTCGAGTTCGCGGTGGTCAGTTTCGAGTATTTGATGTACGTTCGACAAGGTTAAATCGGCTGGTTTTGAGGTCGTTTCGGGATCCACGCCCAGACAAATCCGACAGCGGCGGCGAGCCACGCTGCCAATGCAAAATAAATAAAAACGGACGGAATTATCATCAGCGGCTCAAATTCAACTGCCTTAGATAGCTGTATCGTACAGACCGTGTACATCCCGAGCGGAAATACGAGGCCCCAATATTGCGGATCGTATCTTAACGGATACCGCATATAAACGTGCCGCCACAGCCCAAGCAGCAGCAAGAGCGGGATCCACCACGTGCCCGATGCCCAGAAGAACATTGTAAACCCCTTGAGGAACGGCGTAAGGTCCGTAATTATCCGCGACGAGCCGGCCGCAAGTATCAACCTTGACCCGGCAAGCGTGGCGATCGCGACGGCCCCCATATTTATCCAGTACGGCGGAGTGAGCCTCTCGCTTGTCAGGTCGACAAACGTGAATCGATAAAAGATCAGAATGATCAGCATCAGATAAAGCATGCAGCCGATCAGGAACATAGATAGTGTAAAGAATAGGATCAATTCAGATCGCGCGGGAAAGTGCGGTGCCAGCAGCGTACCCAAAACGGATACTGACTGGGTCGCGACAGCGGCCAGCAGCCATGTTCCGCTGAGCCCCTGTGAAATTGTCGGCTTTTCTTCCTTGGTCGTGACCGCGGCAAAAAATGTGTACGTTACGATGGCCCACGAAAGCATTCCGACGAACCACAACACCACGGCTGCGGCCGACAGTCCGTGCAGGATCAACAGCTGGCTGCCGAGAACACACGAACCCGCCGGGACCGTAAAGAATCCGGGGCCGCGTACGTGATCGAGAGCGTCGGCGGCGACCCGCTTCGGATAGCCCACGATGCGTATCGACAAGAGCACAACCAGGACCGCATAGACCGCCACGTTCAAGGTCGAGAGGGCGTATGCGAGCGTTTGCAGGCCTTCGAAAAAGCACGCGATGGCAACTATTCCGGTTGCCATTACCATCGCGAAATAACCCGGAAAAAGATTCTCTATTCCACTTTTGATCATTGACCCGGATCTACTGTCGGCACTTGAATTTACCATTCACTTTTGAGAGAGGTCAGGCTCGAAATCGCGGGGCAAACCTTCATCACACTTGCGGCAATCGAGCAGTTCGCCAAGTTTTGATGTGCGTCCAGTCTCGGTCAATACCCACTCTCGCACTCGCAAGGGCGGCTGGTGACGGACGTGCTGGTAATGCCCGCATTCGAGCTTTGCACGCCAATGCTGTTCATCGTCCTGATCGAAGTCTACGATAGCGGACCTCATTTGCCCTCGGCCGGGCTCCACCAGAGAAAGATCGTCAAGGCGATCGCCCAGCAGATACCCGAAGCAAGGACCAGCGGCCATAGTTGACGATAATTATGGGCTAATCCTGCGTCGACAGCGGCCGACAAGATCCATAATTGTGCCAGATTGATCATCAGCAGCAAGGCCAGCCGTGCCTGCCAGATCGCCGTTCGTCCGCGAGGCTGGCGCCTCGGCATATTGTACGACCTGTCTTTATGTACGCTCATTTGAATCCTCACCGCCGCGGACCTGCCGTCCGACGGCAAAAACCTCGCCGTTGTGCACCTCGAGCTCGATCAGGTCGAGCGGACGCGGCGGCGGCCCGTAAAGCACAATACCGGTTCGTGCGTCGAATCCGCCCTCGTGACACGGGCACTCGAGCCGGGCGTGCTCGGTCGAATAATGCACCGGACACGACAAATGCGTGCATTTTTGGCCGAATGCATGATAACCGCCGTCGGCCGAGCGTATCAGGATCGCGGAATCTTCTTCGCCGGGATAGGTAAAGTTCAATGCCTGTCCGTTTTCGAGCGTATGTGCTCCTTCGATACGGGCCGGCGTAAATCTCGGCTCCGTCCGGCTGTCATACACGGCCTTGCCGGCAAAGCCCGCCGCGCCCGCAAATAACGCGCTCGAGGTCAGGAACAGGAAATTGCAGAATTGGCGCCGCGTGACCTCTGCTTCGCTATCGCGATTGTACGGAAATTCGCGTATGTATTGTTCGGTGGCGGAGCCGACATCGCTTTCGTCCGACATTACGCGGTCGATCGTAGTTTTTAGTGGTTCAGAACTCATTGCTTTTATCGGATTCCTCGACCTGTGTGTCCATCCAGGATTCTGTACCGGACACACCGTCGCTCTTGATCCGCCCCTCAAAAACTCCGCAGCCGTCGACGACGACCTCGGTGTCGTCGGTCGGCAGCATTAGATAAACCTTGGTCTCGACGACCTGATTACCGAAAACATGCGCGTTCACGGGCTTGGTTCGGCGAAGCGGAACGATCTGCTCAAACTTGCCGAACGTAATTGCTCCGGTCGGGCAGACGCTCGCGCACATCGGCATCAGGCCCTCGCTGGTGCGGTCAAAACACATGTCGCACTTCATCTGCAGGTGCATCGCCGTATTGTATTTTGGTACGCCGAACGGGCAGGCATTTACGCAATTTCGACAGTCGAGGCATCGCGGTTTGAGCGCGGTCATGACGACACCGTCCTCATTCTGCTTGATCGCATCCGCCGGACAGACCTGTGCACAGGTCGGCTCGGTGCAGTGCATACAGACCGTCGGCATCGTCGCGGTCGTCTCGCCGCGGTCGATATAATCGACGAAGATCATCGAATAGCCCTTGTGCGTCGAGCACTCGCGGCAGGCTGCGACGCAGGATCGGCAGCCGATACACCGCTGCGGGTCGATGAACATTGTTTCCTGCATACTTACTTCCCTCTCTGTACTTCGCTTTGTGACGAACCTTTGCGCTCCTTGCCCAATATCGGTAATTCGCGCGAGTGTATCTTTTCGATCCGGGCAGCGCATGCCTTGAATTCGGGTATCTTGGACGTCGGATCGAGCTTTGGGTTGGTCAACTGATTCACGGCAAGCTGTTCGCCCCAGTGATACGGAATAAAAATAGTGTCGGGCCGGATCGTCCGCACGACGAGGGCAGGAAAAATACCATCGCCGCGCCGCGAGACGACCTTGACCCGCTCGCCGTCATTTATCTTCATCGCCATCGCGGTTTCCGGATGGATCTCGACGTATGGTTCGGGACATTGATCGACGAGGAATTTTATCCGACGCGTCTGATTGCCCGATAGATACTGGTAAACCACGCGTCCGCTCGTCAGGATCAACGGAAATTCGTCGTCCGGCTTTTCGTCGGCGCCCTTGTATTCAGTCGGGTGAAAACGTGCCTTGCCGTCGGGGAAATAAAATTTCTTGTCGTTGAACATCCGCGGCGTGCCGGGATGATCAAGCGTCGGGCACGGCCACATGATGCCGTCATTCGCCTCGATCTTTTCGTATGTGATGCCGTAGTAATCAGCCTTTCCGCCCTTCGACGCGACGCGAAGCTCGTCGAATATCTCGCGCGGAGTGTTGAATTCAAAATACTTGCCGCGGCCCATACGTTTGGCGATCTCGCGGGCTATCCACCAGTCTTCCTTTGCCTCGCCGGGCGGATCGACGGCCTTGTTTATCTTAATGACGCGTGCCTCGGCGCTGCCTGTGACTCCCTCGTCCTCTGCCCAGGTCGTTCCCGGCAGCACAACGTCGGCGTAGCGTGCCGATTCGCTCATAAAGAAATCAACGCAGACGTTGAATTCGAGTCCCTCAAGCGACTTGCGGATCGAATTGGTGTCCGGCAGGCTGACCATTCCGTTATTGCAGACAGAGAACAGCGCTTTGATCTCGCCCTCACGCATCTTGTCGAACATCTCGACTGCCGAGACTCCGCCAAGCGGCATCTCGTCGAGCGGCAGGCCCCAGACATCGCAAATGTATTTTCGATGCTCAGGATCGTCGATCGAACGCATTCCTGGCAATTGCTCGGCCTTTTGCCCGTGTTCGCGGCCGCCCTGGCCATTTCCCTGCCCCGTGATCGTCCCGTAACCGCGTCCCGGATCGCCGATCTTGCCCGTTGCAAGGACGATGTTGATGTAAGAAAGCACGTTATCAACGCCGTTCGAATGATGCTCGATACCGCGTGCGTGCATGATCATGCCCGTTTTAGCACGGCCGTAAAGCAGGCCGGCCTGGACGATCTTTTCGGCGGGAACACCCGAAATTTGAGACGCGATGTCCGGCGTCATCTTTTCGACGGCGGCACGCGTTTCGTCCCATCCGTTAGTGTGAGCGGCGATGAACGCCTCGTCGATCAGCCCTTCGCGGACCATCACGTTGAGCATGCCATTCGCGACCGCGACGTCGGTTCCGGGCCGCAGCTGCAGGTGAATGTCGCCCTGACGTGCCGTCGCCGTCTCGCGTGGATCGATGACGATCCAGCGGCCGCCGTTATCTCGCTGCTGCCAAAGGAATTTGTTGAGGATCGGAAACGTCTCGGCACAATTTGCCCCGGCGAGGATCAGAACCTCGGCGAGCGGGATGTCGCTCCACGGATTTGCGGCCCGATCGACGCCGAACGCCTTGTTATTGCCGGCCCCGGCGGACACCATGCAAAGCCTGCCGTTGTAATCGATATATCGTGTCCCGAGTCCGGCACGGGCGAACTTGCCCATCACATAGGTCTTTTCGGTTGTCAGCGACGATCCGCTGTAAACGCCGATCGCGTCCTTGCCGTACTTTGCCTGGATCTCCTGAAATCGCGTAACGACCAGATCGAGGGCTTCGTCCCAGCTTGCCCGTTCGAAATTGCCGTCCCGTTTGATCAGCGGATAGAGCAGCCGGTCGGGATGATGGACCTGCAAATAAGCGGTGACGCCCTTAGGGCAAAGCTTTCCCTCGTTAACCGGGAAATCGTATCGCGGCTCGAAACCGACGACCTTATTCTTTTCGACCAGCAAATTCATGCCGCACTGGACGCCGCAGTACGGGCAGTGGGTTGGCACGACCTTGTCGATCTGGCGATCCGCCAGCCAACCGCCGTCAGGCGCATCGTGAAGGTGCGGGCCGTACTTATCGAGGATCGCGTCAAGATGTTGGACCTTTGACATAAAAACTTCCTATTCAACGTCCGAACGTGTGCCGTAAAACACGGGTTCCCGAGCGTCGGCGATACCCGCATATGCCAGCCCGCGCATTATGCGTTTACAGCGAGGGCAATAATCCTGCAGCGTCTTTCCGTTTTCCATGCGGTAGTCGTAGCCAAGCTCATCCACCAGCTTTTTGAGGTCGTCGATCCACATCTGACCGGCGAACTGAATGCCGCATCTTGGGCAGACCGCCTGATCCATTTCCTTTGAACGTGCCTGATAAAGCTCGACTCCGACTGAGGCGGGACGCTGGATGATGTGAAAAAGCTTCCCGAACGGCAAAAAGAACAGGGTCATTATCACCACCGCCTGATGCGACAGTGCGATGACGGAATACATATAGCCCGCGAACCACAGGCTCGACGCCGTCAGCATCAGCCCCGAGACACAGATCGAGATGAGGAGGATGTGCGGAACGAAATCCAGCAGGAATTGCTGCAGAGCGATCGCCCCGCGGTCGGTCAGCCGTCGATGCACCGCAATGCCGCAGCCGATCAGGACCATCACCGCCGAGATATCGAGCCCGTGAAATGTGATCCAGGCGATCAGGCTGCGCCCCTGCATCAGGTTTACAGGAAATCCGAAAATATACGTCCGGTAACCCATTGCTCCTTCGAGCTTGAAATGTATCCAGCCAAATACCAGCGGAAATGTGATGGCCGCAGCGAGGACGCAGCCCCACATTATAAGAAAATGCATCAGCCAGCGTGTGGTCCCGCGCTTAAAGATGAACCGCTGGCCGATCAGATTGGTCGCGAGCGTCGTGGCCGCAACGGCCGTATTTTGGGCGAACTTTTTACGCTGAAAAAATAGCTGAAGCCCACGTCGGAAATAGATCCGCGTGGCAGGCCTCTTTAGCCACAGGGCGTATCGAAAAAAGATCGCGCCGAATGCGACCACGCTCGCGATCGTGTAGCCGAATAGTGCCGAGTCAAAATGTTCGAGGTTGCGCGAACCGACTATCACGAGCAGCGTCAGGACCGCGGACGCTCCGATGCCGATCAGCGTGGGGTGCATGAGACTTAACTTACCCGCGATGATTGGTTTCGCGTCGGACGGCATTGTCTTATTAATTTGCGATCGTTTCGAACAACATTTTAGTCCACCTTACGAAATTCCCCAACCGGCGACGGACTAGTTTATCGGCCGGTTTTCGCGCAACTGCGAATGACTTCAATATATCCGCGAATTTATCTCGCGAATATGATTTGAATCATATAAATGATCTTTTTGAGGGCCTACGATGGACCTTAAATCAGTGACGAGGCTTTTTTAAGTCAGCCAAGAGGAATTATGAACAATATTGCAGAAAAAACGATACGCGAGATAGCTCTTGAGGCTCCCGCAACGACCCGAGTTTTTGAGGAATTTAAGATCGACTATTGCTGCGGCGGCAGACGGTCGATCGCGGACGCGTGTGCTACGGCGGGGCTGGATCCGGCCGCGTTGACCGAGCGGATAAATGTTGTAATGAACGCGGCAAAGACCGAAACTGACACCGACCATCCCGAGGATAAGAAACCGACCGAGCTAATCGGCTACATACTAGCGAAACACCATATCTTCACCGTGCAGGAGATCAATCGCCTGATCCCGATCATGGAAAAGGTCATCTCGCGCCACGGCGACAACCATCCGGAACTGCACGACCTCGGGTCTGTGTTCGAAGATCTATGTAACAGCCTGCTCCCGCACATGCAGAAAGAGGAGAACGTGCTATTCCCCTATATCCAGACGCTTGAGGCGTCGATCGAACAAGGGCTGCCGATAGGCCAGCCGCATTTCGGCACGGTACAAAATCCTATCCGAATGATGATGGCCGAACATGACATCGACGGTGAACGCCTCGAGCGTATGAGGTCGATCACCTCGGACTACCTGCTGCCCGACGGAGCTTGCCCGACCTACACGGCGCTGTTTGCCGGTATGCAGGACCTCGAACGCGACCTGCATCGGCATATTCATCTCGAAAATAATGTTCTGTTTCCCGCTGCGGCAAAGCTCGAAGACGAGTCCAGGTAAAAGCTTTCGGCTTTGCAGCCGCTGTTTCTCCCACAGAAAGAGAGGCGTTCGCAAGGACGCCTCTCTTTCGTTTTTCTGCTAGTTCTGTTTATCGGCGCTTCCGAACCAAAAAACGATCTTTTTCGGGATCTTGTCGGAATGTTTGTTCGATATCACGACAAAATAATCGCCCGCCGTCAGCTCGGCGCTAAACTTGCCGTCCGTGACGATGCCGCCCGAGTAGCTGGCCGCGAATTTCTCGTGCTTGTTTCTCGCCTCCATGCCGGGAACGTCCAGGATCAGCACTTCCACATCGCCTTTCGGCTGCTTAGAAACGGTCTTTCCGGATGCGTTCATATAATTGATCGCCATTTCTTCGCGATCGTCGAACGCGGTAAAGCTGCCGACGCAATTTCCATCTACTGGCATTGAGAAAGGGAGGATGAGTTCGGTTCCCGGAGCGATCTTGACCACCGATTTTTCGGCTGTTCGCGGCTGCCATTGAGCGAGATGCTTTCCATCTGCTCCGGCCGTGCCCACGTCAACTATACACGGCACTATGCGGGGTGACTGAGCCAAGACGGCGACTCCGAGTAAAACGATCAAACCGGCCAGCAATACTATTTTTCGCATGTCTTGTATTTATCAGATTGCCGCGGCCGTGTCCAGCTTTTTCGGGTCGAAGGCCGTTCGTTATTCAAACGACAATGTACGTGAAATCAAAAAAAGTGGCGAAAATTACCGGGACGCTGAAGGTGTCGAAAGGCATGCGTACTAACGAAAGCTGCGAGGTCTGCGCTAATTGGCGGGCACCAACTCGGTCAAATGTAATTTCGCCGCCTGGTCCATCATGTCAACGGCATAGTCCAGACGGGCGCGGCAGAGTTTGAGCTGTTCGACGGTGAGCTCGCCGACATATTTATCGTCCAGAATATTTCGCATTGCCTGCAACACTCGATTCATTTTCTCGGCAAATTCAGCCTTGTCACTGCCAAACGCGTCGACGACATATTGCCGGCCGAATAGCGTGCCCGATTTCGCCGCCGGATAGCGGTGGGTCGTGAGCTTTTTGAACAACTTTTCCACGCCCGGCATCACTTTTTCATACGTGTCGCTGTTTAAGGCATACGAAAACGAGATGTTGGCCTGAGATACGGCCGGCGTCGCTGCCATCGGAGCGGTTTGCTCATTGGTTTTCAAGACATGATTGAGAGCGTAATCGAGGTTTTCTTTCGCCTGGCTGTTGTTCGGATCGAGCTCTAGTGACCTGCGAAGATCGGCGATCGCCTCGTCACGTTTGTTTTCACCGAATTTGGCGATCGACCGGAGATTGTAAATTTTCGACGTGTTTTTACCTAATTTGATGGCGGTCGTGTAATCGTTATCGGCGTCACCGAATCTCTTAAGATCGACATCGGCCCGGCCGCGTTCCTGGTAGGCATCGGCGTAGGCCGCATCAAGTCCCACGGCTTTATCGGCATCGGCAAAAGCGGCCGCGGCCTTGTCTGTGTGCTCGGTATAGATCATCGCCCGCATGCGGAACGCATTCGGATAGGTCGGGTCGAGTTCTATCTCCTTATCAAAATCCGCAAGCGCGATCTTCCAATCGGCCGGACGCAGCATTAACAGTGCAGAACCTCGCAAAAAATATGGCGCGGCGATCGTCGGATCGATCTCAATGACTCTCGATGCGTCAGCGATCGCCTCTTCGTATTTCGATATCGCGAAATAGCCGCCGCCGCGAATAAAGTAGGCAAATGCGTTTTGCGGATCGAGCTTGATCGCTCGATCAGCAAACATGATCTGATCGGCGCTTTCGCCCCGCACTTGGGCGGCCTGAGCGCGTTTTATGAATTCGGCAGCGGTTTGACCACTCGCCGTTTGTATCGTCATGCCGATCAGTACGGCCCAGATTAGGACATTAAGCTTTTTCAATTTCTCAGCCTCCGCAAAAAGGGTCGCTGCCTTAGTTCAGCTTGCAGCCATATTTGGCCGCATCTGCATTGACCATGGCTCTGTTATCGGGAAAGCTCTTTAGCAAACCTTCGACCATGGTCTTGATAGTTGGAAGCTTGTCCAGTTTTCCGTCCGTAACAAGGCGTGCCAACAAGGCAGCGTCCGAATCCGTGATCTTGGTGACGAGATCCGTATTTGCGACAGCAACACAGATCTTTGCAGTGTTTTTCGGGTCTTCGTTAGTGAATTGTGTAATTTGACTGAGGTTCTTTGTAACCATGTCCGAGTCCTCGGTCAATAGATCGACGTATTCGTTCAGCTTAAAAAGCGTGTTTTCTTTGACCGCACCGGTATTGAACCCCACTTTTCTGAACATTTTAATATTAGCGAGTTCGCTCTCGGCGAATTTATTGCCCGGATCGAGCTTTTGCAAAGCCTTGAGATCGGCTTCGGCCCCGTCGTATTCGCCGCCAAATTCATAGATTTCCGCCCTATCGCTCAATGCTGATTTATAGCCGGGATGCAGATCGATCGCTTTGCTAAAGTCGGCGGCTGCCTTGTCGTATTGAAGGGTCTTTCGGTATGCGACCCCGCGCCGATAGTAGGTGGATGCCGTCTGATCGCTCGTGAGTTTTAGTCCGAGCTGCGAGGTGTAGTCAGGAATAGCCTTTTCATATTCTTTTTTCCCAACATTTAGACTTGCCCGCAGATAATATCCATCGAGGTTAGTCGGATCGATCTCTATGAGCCGGCCCGCATCCGCGATCGCCAGATCCTTTTTGTCCGTCGCGTCATACAAAAACAAACGCTGCTCAATGGCATCGTAATTTTTCGGATCAGCCTTGACCGCAGCATTCAAATATTTCTCCTGAGCCGTCGTGTCACCCGCTTTTTTTGCATCTGCGGCTCGTTTCAGTAGATCGGCAACGGCCGCTGCGTCCGTCGCTGGCCCACTCGAAGCTGGCCCTTTGAGCTTGATCGCAAGATCGAGATTTTCTTTCACCACGGCGTTCGTCGGGTCGATCTCAAGAGCTTTTCGGCTGTCGGCCATGGACTGATCGTAGTTTTTTAAGTTCAGGTTCGCGACGGCGCGATTTGCATAAACGGCAAGCGTGCTTGAACCTAATTTGATCGCCTGCGAATAGTCGCTCTCTGCAGCCGTCCAGTTCTGAAGCGAGAAATTGCTCCACGCCCGCTTTTCGTATGCACTCTTGTAGGAAGGAGCGATCTGGATCGCTTTGCTAAAATCGGCAAGGGCAAGTTTATAATCGGGAGTGGTGCGGTATTGATAGGTCAGGCCGCGTTCGAAATAAAACTGAGGAAAGTTTGCGTTTGTATTGAGTTCGATGGCCTTTGTCTGATCCGCAAGCGCCTCGTCGTATTTGGCTTGTTTGAAGTCGATCATCCCGCGCAGATAATAAGCCGTCGCATTTTTCGGATCGGCTTTGAGCACCTCGCTAATGTCCGTCGCTGCAGAGCCAAGATCATCTTTATTTATCGCTGCCAACGCCCGCCCGATCCGCTCATCGACGGTCTGGCCAAATCCGGGCACCACGCAGCCCAGGATCGTCATGATCACGGCCGCCATCATTAGCTTTCCAATACTGTTTTTCATACTATTTTCCTCGACTGAACCGATGCTTAAAATTTAAATTCTGTAACTTTTTTAGCACGCGGACTTTGCCTTCGATAACAAACGCAAGAAAATTGGTGTTAAGGGGTCAAAAAAATGATCAATGATGTGTATTTTTTTCTTGGTTTAAGATCGGCCGATCTCGCGTCTAAGCATTTATGAGTTCGAACAAGGACATTACGGGCCTCTTGATCGCGTCTAAAGGCGGGAATCGCGAAGCGCTTGACGAGCTGTTTCCGCTGATCTATGACGAGCTTAAACGTGTTGCGTCGAACAAGCTGAAAAACGAGCGTTCGGGACATACACTTCAGCCGACCGCGTTGGTGCATGAGGCCTATATGCGGCTGACCGAGCAGGGATCGGTTGGCTGGCAGAACCGTATACAGTTCTTCGCTCTGGCGGCGGAGATGATGCGGCGGATCCTGACCAATTACGCCGTCTCACGGAACGCCGAGAAACGAGGCGGTCAGCACCTAATGATCGAACTCGACGAGGCCATGGTCTTCGCGGCCGGACGCGGCGTCGATCTGGTCGCCCTCGACGAAGCACTAACCGATCTCGCCGCGATCGATCCGAAACAGGCCCAGATCGTCGAACTGCGATTTTATACGGGATTGAAGGTGGAGGAGATCGCGGGACTGCTCGAAATATCAAATTCGACCGTCAAACGCGAATGGCGGATGGCCAAGGCGTGGCTCTACGACAGACTGGGAAATTAGTGGAAACAAGCGGCCGGACAAAATTAAAAGAGATCTTCGAAGCGGTTGTCGATCTGCCGGTTTCCGAGCGCTCTCGATCGCTGGCCGACAAATGCGCCGGCGACGACAACATGCGTGCTCGGATCGAGCAATTGTTGGCGGCTGACGATGCTGCCGGGAGCTTTCTGGAAAGCTCGCCGTTTGAACCGTCTGTCACTTCGTTCGCCGAGGTCCGATCTCAGAAATATGTCGGGCAAACGATCGGGCCATATCACGTCGAGCGCGTGATCGGTTCAGGCGGAATGGGAACAGTATTTCTCGCGACCCGTGATCCGGGCGAACTCGACCAAACCGTCGCGATCAAGATCGTCCACGAAGGTGCGCATTCAAACGAGATCATTCGCCGCTTTTTGATCGAACGCCGAATACTCGCGACACTTGAACATTCAGGTATCGCACGATTGATCGACGTGGGCCAAACGGGCGACGGCCTTCCCTATCTTGTGATGGAGTATGTCGCAGGCGAGCCTCTCGATGAATATTGCCGAAATTCAAATTTATCGCTCGATGATCGGTTGAGGATCTTTCGCAATGTGTGTTCAGCGGTCGCGTACGCTCACCGGCATTTGATAATTCATCGTGACCTTAAACCTTCAAACATCCTGGTAACATCGGCCGGCGAGGCAAAGCTCCTCGATTTCGGCATCGCGAAGCTGCTTACCGTGGACGCCGACACGCCGCAGACGGCGACAATGATGAACTTGTTGACGCCGGCATATGCTGCGCCCGAGCAGGTGCGCGGCGAGGCGGTGACGACCGCGACCGATGTTTACGGCCTTGGCGTTATTCTGTACGAACTGCTTGCCGGTGTCCGCCCATTTTCGTTCGACGACAAAAACTATCAGGACATTGTTCGGGCGATCTGCGACACGGAACCACCAAAGCCAAGCGAAGCCCATACGTTAAACCGCAAAACGTCTGAAACCGGGGAAAAAGAAAAGCCGGTAACGCCCGGCCACCGAAGAGACAGCTTTAAGTTCAGCATCGACAGAACACTTCGCGGTGATCTCGACAATATTGTCTTAAAAGCATTACGAAAAGATCCCGAGCGTCGTTATCAAAGCGTAGAGCAGTTTAGCGAGGACATCGAACGCTTTCAGAAAGGACTGCCGGTCTCCGCGAGGCCCGATACATTCGCATATCGCGCCACGAAATTTGTTCAGAGAAACCGTTTCCCGGTAGCGATGTCCGCACTGATCCTCCTACTGCTCATCGGCGGTATTATCGGCACGACATGGCAGGCAGCTCGTGCGGCACAGCAGCAGAAGATCGCGGAACAGAGATTTGCACAGGTCCGCGAACTCGCCAACAACGTCATTTTCAAATATCACGATTCGATAGCAAATCTCAACGGCTCGACCGAGGTCCGCAAGATGCTGGCCGAAGATGCGACGAAATATCTCGACAGCCTGTCGCAGGACGCCGGAGCCGACGAAAACCTACGGAACGAGCTCGCTCTTGCGTACGCAAAACTGGCTGACGTGCAAGGAAAACCATATTACGCAAATACCGGCGACTCAGCGGGAGCATTGGAAAATTATCAAAAATCGATCAAATTACTTGAAGGATTGGTTGAATCGAAAGACCCTGCGATCAAAGGTCGAGCCGTCGACGAATTGATACCGACGTATCATAGTTACAGTTCGCTATGTTCGCGGGCATTCAATTTTGAGGCAGCCGTCGCATCACAGGCAAAAGCTCTCGATCTGGCTCAGAAACAGCTAGATCTCGACCCTCAGGACCTAAAAAAACGGATCGCCTTTGCTCGGGCAAATCTGTGGCTCGGTGATGCGGTCAATGAGAATGGAAACTTTAGCGAGGCGATGGAGCGTTATCGTCTATTCCTCGGCTTGGCCGACGACATCTACAACGGCTCACCCGGCGATAAGGATGCAATGACGCTCTTGGGCGTCGCTCACGATCGCATCGGACGAATGTCTATGCTCCGTGGACAGGAATTGGCACGTACCGATTATTCCCCGGACAAGATCGCAGATATTTTTCGGGACAGTTACACTCATCTCGCTAAAACCGCAGAGCTATTTGCAAAGGTCGCGGCTGCCGAACCCGGGAATCAGAAATACGTGCGTAACGTGTCAGCTGCCGAAACAAATCTGGGCCAATCGCTTCGCAACATTGGCGACCTCGGCGGAGCATTTGAAAAACTTCAAATGGCGGTCGAAAGCGACGAAGCCAATATTTTGTCCGATAGCGGAAATCGGCAGTTGAAGGCGGATCACGTCAGTCATCTAGCGGAACTCGCCATGACATTGGCCGCCGGGAACGAACCTGCAAAAGCCGTCCAGAAACTGCGGTCCGCGAAGCAAATGATCGGCGAGCTGATCGCCGCCGACGCGGACAACATGGAGTTTCACCGAATTCAACTCGAGATCGTAGATGATCTGGGAGGTCTGCTCGTTAAAAGCGGAGACGCGTCAGGTGCGCTGGAGATCTTTCAGAACGCTTTGGACCAACCTTTCGCAAGCGGAAATGTGTCGGATGAAACTTTCGCGTTTTATGCCAAAGGCTTATTAAGCCAAGACATCGGCGATTGCTACGCGACGATGGCAAAAGCGGGAGCGATCTCGCCAAAGGCACAAAAAGAATATCGGGAAAGATCCGCACACTTTTACGGGTCCGCTGCGGACCTCTGGCAGTCGCCCGGCGTCCAGGACCGATATCTAAGCCGTACGCCCGAAATGTTCGAATACCTAAAGCGAAAGCTCAGCAGCCGTACCTGACGAAATAACAGTGTCGGACGTTAACCCAACCACCGTAATTAGCTAAAACATCGAAATACACGATGAGCATTCGTGTGAAAACGAGTGCTCTAACGCCGTACTAAGACGTCCTGTTTTCTCGTTATTTTGCA
>JBDTZO010000054.1:0-14724 GCA_040005135.1 Acidobacteriota bacterium
GGCCGATCGCACGGAACGAATTCTCTAGGTCAACGCTGACCTGAGGATCGATCGCGTTCGCACCGAAGGAACTACCAGCGGCGTTGCGAAATCCATTGCTGCCTGCGACCTCAAAATCGGTCGCACGCTTAAAGTTGAGAGCGAAAGCCAACATTTCATCTGTGGCTCCGCCGTGATTGGCGATCTGTGCGGCACTAACTGGCGTCGTTGTATACGACGACATGCCGATCACCCCTCCTAAAACTAATATGCCGATGACAAATGCAACGGCGACTGCAGTACGGTTCCTAAATAACATAAACTACCTCCTGGGAAACTAAATCATATGGAAGCTGCCAACCTCTCAGTAGAGGATCGGATGATCGAATGACTTATGTGAATCTAATTCCGCGAACCCGAACATCCCCATTACGGGGGTGCGAGAGTCGCAGATATCCACAAAAATGATTCGATCGACGATAATCTAACGCTTTCGCATTAGAAGTGTATGTGACGCACGTCACAAACATGGATAAAATGCAGAAAAATGTTCTTTTTTCGAAATAATTCCGCAAAAGTCCCCGTTTGGTGGCAGTTTGCACCGGAATTATTATTCGAAGAGATCATATTTCATTTTATCTGCATCAAAGAAAGTACGATAACCACCAATATTTCTGAAAAAGGGGAAATTTATTTGCTAAGGATAATTTACTTCGTCGTTTTTATCAATTCGCTAATGATTTCGGCTTTGGCACAATCCGGGCGGCGGATCGAAAAGCCAGCGATAACGCCTTCCGCGCCTGTCGTCAGTGAAGACGCCCCTCCTCAATACTCGGAATCTAAGACCCAGGCGCCGCGAAGGACCCGCCCACAGATCGGGCTGCCAAAGCTCGGCGGCGATGCAACCGCAAAACCAAATGTCTCTGGAGACGCCGGGCCGGTTACGGACGACGAAGTATTAAAGGTCGAGACTAACCTCATTACTATACCGGTATCGGTATATGACAGGAACGGCCTCTACATTCCAGGGCTCAAACAAGAGGACTTCAAAATATTTGAAGACGGAAAGGAACAGAATGTAGCGTATTTCGGTACGACAGATAAACCGTTTACCGTAGTCCTTCTGATTGATACGAGCCCGTCGACCGCGTATAAGATCGAGGAGATACACGACGCGGCGATCGCGTTTGTGGATCAGCTCAAACCGCAGGACAGCGTAATGGTGATCGAATTCAATGAGAACATCAGGGTCCGAGCCGAGCCGACCAACGATCGTGAGGCGATCTACCGAGCAATCCGCAGAACGAGTTTTGGCGGAGGTACGTCGCTATATGACGCGGTGGATTTCTCACTGCGAAAGCGACTGAGTAAGATTTCGGGGCGTAAGGCGATCGTTCTATTTACGGACGGAGTGGACACTACATCCGGACGGGCTACGTACGATAGCACGGTTGATATAGCTGAAGAAGCAGACGCTCTAATTTTCCCCATCTATTTCAATACCTTTTTTGATTCCGTCGGCGGTGGCGGCGGTACCGGGATTCCGAATGTGAATTCCGGGCAGATGGGCGGGATATTAGGTGGGCAGCGTGGAACTTTGGCGGCCGATTACCGGCTGGGCCGAGCCTATCTTAATGACCTCGCAGCATATACAGGTGGCCGGGTCTTCCGGCCGGAATCGACGCCGGGCGGATTGGCAGCTGCATTTGAAGGGATCGCTGAGGAATTGCGGCGTCAGTATAATATCGGCTATATACCGGATGATGAGGGAAAGCCGGGGCAGCGCAAATCTATAAAGGTCAGGGTCGACCGACCGAACTTGGCGATTCGTGCGCGCGACAGCTATATTGTGGGAGCCTCAGCAGGTACAACCGCGGATCCAGTCAAATCCAAAAAGTGACCATTGGACCGGACGCCAGAAACTTGATCGCTGAGCCCTTTCTAAAAGCACGCGACGATAACAATGTACGGATGTCACGAATGTAGGCCTGCCATATACCTACTCAATGCGTTCGGAAACACAGCAGTAACCCGGATAGGCCAGAAAGACGTCGCAAATTTTTGCTTTTGATAGGCGTGAACAGGAGAGAAAATGGTGATCCGAGCAGGACTCGAACCTGCGACCCAGTGGTTAAAAGCCACTTGCTCTACCGACTGAGCTATCGGACCACTATGCCGGACGAACCGGCCGAATTTACGATTTTACATATTGGCCAATCATATATCAAGTTCCATCCTGATATTAGCCCTGACGAACAACGAATCGGGATCGAGCGGAATTTCACGGAATCCGAATGCACGATATAGTGCGACCGCCGCGACCTGCTTGGTATTGGATTCGAGAACGATCTTGCTCTTTCTTTTGGCTCTTGCGAAATTAATGCACTCCGTTAACAAAGAATTGCCCACGCCGCGGCCGCGAAAAGCCGGAGCAACGGCCATTTTAGCCAACTCGAACTCGTCCGAACCCGTGCGTATCAACGCGACGGTTCCGGCTACCTCTTCCCCGGACAAGGCAAAGAAGATCTGACCGCCGAGATCGATCACGTTTTCGATCGGATGATCGAGAACGTCGTGATCATGCTCCTCGATCGTATAAGACTCTTTGATCCACTCATAATTCAATTCCGCGAAGTTTGTGGCGTATTCGGGCCTGAACCCGACTATTTTGACCTGGAGATCTTCAGACATGCCAAAAAGACTATTGTTTGAACCAGCCGTCCATCACAGATTTCTTCAAAATGATCGTCTGGCCGCGTTCCGGGCCGGTCGATATTAAGCCGATCTCGACACCGATAGTATCCGATAAAAACTGAACGTAGTTGCGGGCCTTTTCCGGTAGATGGTCAAAATCCGTCGTGCCCACTGTGTCCTCTACCCACCCTGGGAGCGTTTCGTATATAGGCTTAATGCGGACCAACTCGCTTGCAACCGCAGGAAAGGTGTCGACCCTCCGGCCGTCGATCTCGTATCCGACACAAACCTTGATCTCCCCCAACGCGTCGAGAACGTCGAGTTTCGTGAGTGCAACGGAATCAAATCCGTTCAACTCCGCGGCGTAACGAGTCGCAACCGCGTCGAACCATCCGCAGCGCCTGGGCCGTTTGGTTACAGAGCCGTATTCGTTACCGCGTTTTCGGATCAAGTCTGCCATCTCTTGTTCCGAATCTATCATTTCTGTCGGAAAGGGCCCTTCGCCGACTCGGGTCGCATATGTACGGACGATACCGAGAACACCCGTAATGTGATGAGGCGGAATGCCGGCTCCGACCGAGGCTCCGCCGGCAGTTGGGTTCGACGATGTGACGTAGGGATATGTTCCGTGATCAACATCGAGCAAAGTAGCCTGAGCTCCCTCGAGAAGGATCTTCTTTTTCGCTCGGCGTGCCTCGGCAAGATAGTGCGAAGTCTCGCATACGAAGGGTCGCAGGCGCTCGACCAGTGGTGTGATCTCCTCGAATATCTCGTCAGCACGAAGCGGCGGCTGTCCGAAAAGGACGATGATACGGTTTGCCTCTTCGAGATTGCGTTCGATTCGGAGCTTTAGCAGTTCCGGATCCATCGCGTCCGCAACGCGAATTCCACGTCGGCCAGCCTTGTCTTCGTACGCCGGCCCGATACCGCGCAGGGTAGTTCCTATCTTTTCGTTGCCCAAACGTTCTTCCGAAGTGTGGTCGAGTGCACGGTGATAAGGCATTATCAAATGCGCTCGGCTCGAGACCTTGAGCCGTTCAGGTGTGATCGCGATTCCTTTCGCAGTGATCTGATCGATCTCGTCGAAAAAGGCCTTTGGATCAATGACCATTCCGTTACCCAGGACACAGATCTTATCCTCGTGAATGACTCCGGACGGCAAAAGCCTAAGAACAAACGCCTTATCGCCCACGTAGACACTATGTCCGGCGTTGTGTCCACCCTGATACCGGGAGACGATGTCAAAACGGTCCGCCAGCAGATCGACGACCTTGCCCTTCCCTTCATCGCCCCACTGGGCTCCAATAATTACGATTATCATAAATGTTTGTAGGGTACCGACGTGGCGGAATCGTTCTCAATTGCCAAGCGTCCATCGGTATAGTTCGACGTAATTGCGGGCGGCATTTATCCACGAGTTATCGACCGCCATTCCGTTTCTCTGGATCTTGGTCCACAATGCCTTGTCGGCGTAGGCAAATCGGGCTTCATAGATCTTTTCGAGAAGTCGATCGGCTCGATATTCTTTAAATTTGAAGCCATTGCCGGTTTCACTTACCGAATCCCAGTTTTCGACTGTGTCGTCCAAGCCGCCGACCGCTCTAACGATAGGCACCGTGCCGTACCGCAGCGAATACATCTGATTAAGGCCACATGGCTCGAACTTCGAAGGCATGAGAAACATATCTGCGCCTGCCTCGATCAAATGAGCGAGACTTTCATTATAGCCGATGTATACGCCGACGCGGTCCGGTGCATAATCTCGTAGTGCCTGTAGAAACTTTTCAGAATCCTTTTCGCCGGAGCCCAATGCTATAAAAATGCCGCCCGCAGCCAGTATGTCGCCTGCACCCTGGCGAATAAGCTCCACGCCCTTTTGCGCAGTGAGTCTGGTGACGCAGGCAAAGACTGGACGGTCCAAGTCCTGTGGAAGATGAAACCGGTCGAGCATCGCCCGTTTGCACTCAGTTTTTCCGCCAAGATCGTCGATCGAAAAATGCGCCGGTATCTCTGGATCGGTTGCCGGGTTCCAAACCTCATAATCGACCCCGTTTGTGATGCCGACAAGTCGGCCATGACGTTGTAGTGTCAACCAGTCAAGCCCGTAGCCATTTTCCGCGGTCTGGATCTCGGTCGCGTATCGTTTGGATACAGTGGATAGCGTATCCGAAACCTCAAGTCCTGCTTTCATTGCGGACGCATAACCATTGAAAGCAAAAGCACTTCGGGCGAATTCAGACGTAAAACCAAGCGATGCCAATTCTCCTAGGCCGAATTCGCCCTGGTAAGCCATGTTGTGGATCGAGAATACCGTACGGGTATTCTGCCAGTACGGTTCGTGACGTCGTCTCGAAGCCAATTCGACGGCTGCAAATCCACAGTGCCAGTCGTTCAAGTGAACAATATCTGGAACTACACCCAGTCTCTCGATCAACGCCAAAGCGGCATGGTTGAAGAACGCAAATCGTTCGTAATCCTCAACGTATCCGTAGATCGAATCGCGGTGAAACAATGACGGTGCGTCGATCAAGAATGTCGGAGAACCGTTCGACTCGCTGTAGAACACTCGTGCGTGATACGGCTTACCTTTCCAGTTGACCCATAGGTCGTCGATAGCTGTATGCCAAAGATATTCCCCTTTGGTCTGCCAGTAACATGGCGTGATGAGAAAGGCGTCGATACCGATCTGTCGCAGTGCCTTTGGAAGAGCTCCCGCGACATCGCCGAGCCCGCCAGTCTTGGAATATGGAACTGCTTCGGCAGAAATTACGGCTACGCGCATAATAAATGGTCGTAAATAGTAAATCGTGAATCGTCAGCATCGTCAAACGACGTTCACGATTCACGATTCTGCTAATGCGAATTTACTTGGGTCAGGATTGCATCGAGGCGAGGAACTCCGCATTGGTCTTTGTTTTAGAGAGCCGCTCCAGAACGACTTCCATCTGCTCGACGGGCGAAAGCGGATTGAGAACGCGTCGCATGACCCAGATCCGATTCAGGTCTTCTTTGCTGAGAAGCAGTTCCTCTTTTCGCGTTCCTGAACGTTGAAGGTCTATCGCGGGGAAAAGACGCTTGTCGGACAACCGGCGGTCGAGATGTATTTCGGAGTTACCAGTTCCCTTGAACTCTTCGAAAATAACGTCATCCATTCGCGAACCTGTGTCGATCAGAGCGGTCGCAATGATCGTGAGACTACCGCCTTCCTCGATATTACGGGCCGCGCCGAAAAAGCGCTTGGGCCGTTGAAGGGCGTTAGAGTCGATTCCGCCTGACAGGATCTTGCCCGAAGGCGGCACAACAGAGTTATGTGCGCGTGCGAGTCTAGTGATCGAATCGAGCAGGATAACAACGTCGCGCTTGTGTTCTACCAGACGTTTTGCCTTTTCGATGACCATGTCGGCGACCTGTACGTGGCGTGTCGGCGGTTCGTCAAATGTTGACGAGATCACCTCACCCCTGACGGAACGCTGCATGTCCGTCACTTCCTCGGGCCGCTCGTCGATCAGGAGCACGATCAGTGTGACTTCCGGGTGATTCTCAGTTACAGAGTTTGCGATCGTCTGCAGCAGCATGGTCTTACCGGTTCGCGGCGGTGCGACGATAAGCGCACGCTGACCTTTGCCGATCGGAGTCACGAGGTCGATGACACGGGCAGCGATCTTGTCGGGGTCGCCTTCGATCTCCATGCTCAGCTTTTCGTCGGGATAAAGTGGCGTCAGATTGTCAAAGAAGATCTTTTCACGAGACTGCTCCGGAGCCTCAAAGTTTATCGCCTCCACCTTGATCAAAGCGAAATAACGTTCACCTTCTTTGGGCGGTCGGATCTGACCGGAAACCGTGTCGCCCGTCCGAAGGTCAAATTTTCGGATCTGTGAAGGGCTGACGTAAATATCGTCCGGTCCCGGTAAATAGTTATACTCCGGTGCCCGCAAGAATCCGAACCCGTCAGGCAACGTCTCAAGGACGCCCTCGGAAAATATGAGTCCGCTTTTCTCCGTCTGAGTCGCCAAGACCTTGAATATCAGCTCCTGCTTTCGAAGGCCGCTCGCCCCGTCAATACCCATTTCCTTGGCGATGTGGGTCAGTTCGCTGATCGACTTATCCTTAAGGCCCGCGAGATTGAGCATCGCGTCGTCGCCGGAGCTACTGTTCGTAGGAGCCTTCCGCTCCGTGGTCTCTACTCCTGCAAATTCATCCGGCTCAGGGGCAAGTGAAGCCTGCTCTGCCGCAGCGGATGCACGTTTCGGTCTGCGCGTTTGTGTGGTTTTGGTTGCCATTTCAGTCCGTCTACGGAAGGGATCGCTCGTAATATGCTAAAACTTTTGGGATTGTTTTCGGTACTAAGCCCGATCGAGCAGCATTCCATTTACGGAAAAGCGATCGGAGCGTAAGAAATTCGTATGGATTTTACAGAGTAATAACAAAGAATTCAGCCTTCAAGGCATGAAAAAGAAACCCTGATCTATCGGGATATCTAGAAATTACAACATTCAATTTGATAAATCAACTTTAATTTTTCGAAAACTTATTTACCGCAGTCTCTATCTCCGACCAGACCGCGTCCCGGCCTTTGCCCGTCTGGGCAGAAAATGGGATCAATGCAGCTCCGGGCAATGCATTTCCTATCGCAGCAAGGCTTTTCACAAGCTGATTATTGGTGAGCTTGTCACACTTGGTAGCGACGATGATAAAAGGTTTCTGCCCAAAATTAAGCCACTCGTGCAGTTGCCTATCTAGGTCGGTAGGCGTGTGGCGGGAATCGATCAATTGGATCGACAAGACCAACTCATCACGCTCAGCTAGATACTGTTCGGCCATTTTGCCCCAGTCGGAACGCATCGTCTTCGACACTTTTGCATATCCGTAGCCGGGCAGATCAGCGAAATAAAATAGGTCGTTTACTAAAAAAAAGTTGATGCTCTGTGTACGGCCGGGTGTATTTGAGGTACGAGCGAGGCCTTTTCGGAGCAGCAGAGTATTGAGCAGCGATGATTTGCCGACGTTCGAACGCCCAAGAAAAGCGATCTCCGGTCGCCCATCATAAGTCCAGTGACTGCGGTCGAATGCACTTTTAACAAATTCCGCCGAGTTTATCTTCATCTGCGGATGCCGCTATGACGAGCTTACCTTTTCGGCACGGGCGGCCATCCACGCTTTCATTTGCTCTCGCCGTGCGGCGAGCATTTCGACAGCATTCGGTTGACGCATCAGCAAATCCTCAAGGTGTTTGAATCCCCTTGGGCTGCCTAACCTCACGCGGAGTTCTTCGATATAAGGCTGAAGCTTTGCGAACACAATAATGCACTCACCGCCTGAATCGAGAAACATCTCCTCGTCTATGGCACCGCGATTTACAAAGCTGGCGGCCATATCCCAATAACTGGTGACCATGCGGAATTTCGCACTGGATTCGGCATCGATCATTGCCGACATTATGTCGTCGATGCTCTCGGGAAAGAAAGTAATGAACCATGCACGCGCCACTCGCATCTTTTCTTCGCGGCGGAGTTCGTACAACTTCAAAATAAGCTCGGCGGAATGAAATTCTTTACTCATGTTTCCTTATCATTATTCAACTGCGGTCGAGATCTCGGACGCTGCGGCCTCTGGTGCCCATACCGGCGGCACATCGTTCATAATATCCGAAATATGATGGGACGGCTCCAGCGCAAACTTAAAGACCTCGTCAACCATTTCAACGATGTGTATTGTCAGATCGTCGCGAACTTCGTCCGGAATGTCAACGAGATCTTTTTCATTTTCCTTAGAGAGTATTATCGTTTTGAGCCCAAAACGATGTGCGGCGAGCAGCTTTTCCTTGACGCCGCCGATCGGCAATACCTTTCCGCGGAGAGTGATCTCGCCGGTCATCGCAACATCATGTCGGGCTGCCTTGCCGGTCATTACCGAGACCATTGCAGTTGCGATGGTAATACCTGCACTCGGACCGTCCTTGGGGATCGCCCCTTCGGGCACATGGACGTGCAGATCCTTTTCACGGAAGATCGATTGATCAATACCGAGCGCCGCAGCGCGCGTTCGGACACAGGTCAACGCCGCCTTCGCAGATTCCTGCATTACATCGCCGAGATTACCTGTGAGCGTAACTTCGCCCTTTCCGCTGACAAGTGTCGCTTCGATCTGGAGAACATCGCCGCCAGCTTCCGTCCAGGCAAGTCCATTGACAAGGCCGATCTCGCTCTTTCGGGCGATGTCCTGCTTCCGATACCGGATCGTCCCGAGCAATTGTTGAACCTGCTCGGCATCGATCACGACGCGAAACCCTTGCTTATCATCTGACGCGACATATTTTCGCGCGATCTTTCTAAAGCACGATCCGATCTCGCGTTCGAGATTCCGCACGCCAGCCTCGCGAGTATAATGACGGATCGTTTCAAGAATTCCGTCATCGGTAAACATAACCGCTCCTTCAGGAATACCGTTGCTGGTGAGCTGCTTCTGGATCAAATGCTGCTTAGCGATCTCTAGCTTTTCGCGTTCCGTGTATCCAGATAGATGTAGTATCTCTAGCCTATCCTGCAATGCCGGCGGAATCGAGTGGAGTACGTTCGCTGTCGCGACAAAGAACACGTTCGAAAGATCGTAATCAACATCCAGATAATGATCGCGAAAGGTATTGTTTTGTTCGGGATCGAGAACTTCGAGCAATGCGGCACTCGGGTCGCCGCGGTAATCGCGGCCAAGTTTGTCGACTTCGTCAAGCAATATTACGGGATTTGTCGTACCCGAGCGCTTCATCAACTGAATGATCTGGCCTGGCAAAGCTCCGATGTAGGTGCGTCGATGGCCGCGAATCTCGGCCTCGTCATGAACACCGCCAAGCGCGAGCCGGACAAACTTGCGGCCTGTCGCGCGGGCGATCGACTTTCCAAGACTAGTCTTTCCAACTCCCGGAGCACCGACAAAGCACAAAATGGTTCCTTTTGGATCCGTTACCAGCTGGCGGACGGCCAGAAATTCGAGGATCCGCTCCTTGATCTTTTCAAGCCCGTAATGATCTTCATTGAGGGTATTCTCCGCAACTGCTAGCTCTTCGATCTCGTCTGAGCGATCCTTCCACGGAACATTTATTAGCCATTCAAGATAGGTTCTTGAAACGGTGCTTTCTGCAGACATCGGCGGCATAGCCTCTAAACGCGAGAATTCCTGCATCGCCTTTTCCTTGGCTTCCTCGGTCATCCCAGACTCTTCGATCTTGTTTTTCAGCCCGTCGAGCTCGGCCTTTTCATCTTTGCGCCCAAGCTCCTTATGAATAGCTTTGATCTGTTCGTTCAAATAATATTCGCGCTGATGTTTATCCATCTGCTTTTTGGTACGAGCGTGGATGTTACGGTCGAGCTGTCGTTTTTCGATCTCAGATTCAAGCACTTCGATGAGTTTTTGGAGTCTATCCTGTACGGAGACTGTCTCTAGAAGTAACTGTTTTTCATCGACGCCGATCCTGAGATGCGACGACATCGAATCGGCGATCTGGGCAGCGGTAACGCCGCGGAGGCTGGCATGGAGTGCGTCCGTATAAGCATCCGGCGATACTCGAAGGAACTGTTCCACCAATCCGTGTATTCTCTGCAGCAGTCCGTCCGTCCGGTAGCCCGAATCCTCAGTCGATAAGATCGTCCGAACGTGTGCATAGAACATGCCATCCGAATCCTGCTCGACCCGCACTGATCGTCCGCGTTCCCGGCCCTCGACGACGACCTTGATCTGCCCATTGTCCTGCCGCTGAGCCTGAAGGATCCGGCCGATAGTCCCAACCGAATAGATCTGATCCGCTCCGGGTTCGTCGACGGTCGCGTCATGCTGAGTCGCGAGAAAGATATTGCGCTCGCCTACCATTGCCTGCTCAAGTGCCATCACGGAACTCGGTCGCCCGATCTTGAACGCAACCTTAGTGAAAGGAAAAATGACGACGTCACGAATCGGAACCATCGGAAATCGCTCGATGTCGGCGGGCATCTGGTCTGAAAACTCTTGCATAATTAAAACGCTTGGCCCTTTCGGCGAATTCCCTGTGAACTGGATTGAAGCAGGATTGATTATATTTACGCAAAATCGTTGCCCAAATGCAATCAAACTCACAACTATGAGCCTCTTTTTGGAACTCTTTTTTCGTTTTTATATAAAGGCCGAATCGACTAACGCTTTTACTTTTTTGTAAGCAAAATCTCGTAGTACGCATTTCAGCAAGAACGCAGATGGCACCTGCACTCGGAAAAACGCTTAAAACGCTGGCGGTAGTGAACCATGCCCGTGACGGATCGGCTCAACATCATGTTACGTTAAGTAACGAACTCGCCTGTATTTTAAACTATTAATAGTGAGGCAAGATAGACTTCGACGGTCGTTCTGAAGCAGTGTGAACCCTTGTGATCACAAATTAGAATTTGTCACCCAAAGCCCAAGTCTATGGATGAAGTATTGGAGTTGGGTTTTTCCAATTCAGAGATCCGCGGTCATCGCGACGCGGAATTTGGCAAAGACAAAACAACTTTGGAACAGACGATCCGGTCCGATTGCCCACTTTTCCGATACTCTCAATGTTAAGCGGCTTCTTCGCTTCGCGTCATAACCTCGAAGACAGGGACTTTTCGTTCGATCATCTCTTTCGTGATCACGAGCTCTTTGACGCTTTTTTCGGTTGGCAAATGATACATCGATTCGAGCAGGATCTCTTCGAGTATCATCATCAGGCCGCGGGCACCAACCTTCCTTTTGTGGGCTTCGTGGGCAACGGCCTGAAGTGCTCCATCCGTAAACTTCAATCCGATGTTGTCAAACTCGAATTTACGCTGATATTGCTTGACCAACGCGTTCTTCGGTTCCGTAAGAATCGTCATTAGGGCGGCCTCGTCCAGCTCTGTCAACGTACCTATAACCGGCAACCGTCCTACGAACTCGGGAATGAGACCGTAATGGATCAGATCCTCCGGTTCGAGATTGTTTATCGACTCGCTGTGACGCTGCTTGTTCGTCTTGATGTCAGCTTGGAAACCCAGGGATTTATTCCGGAATCGTTTTTCCACGACCTTCTCAAGGCCAATAAATGCTCCGCCGCAGATGAAGAGAATATTCGTAGTATCGAGTTGTTGAAAATCCTGCTGCGGATGCTTGCGGCCGCCGCCTGTGGGAATATTTGCAGTCGTTCCCTCCAGAATCTTGAGCAAAGCCTGTTGTACGCCCTCACCCGACACGTCGCGTGTGATCGACGGGTTGTCGTCCTTTCGACAGATCTTATCGATCTCGTCGATATAGATTATTCCCTGCTGCGCTTTTTCGATATCGCCGCCCGCCGACTGAAGCAGCCTGAGCAGAATATTCTCGACATCTTCGCCGACATAACCCGCCTCAGTCAGGCTGGTCGCATCCACGATGCAAAAAGGAACGCTCAGAACCCGAGCTAGCGTCTGGGCGAGAAGAGTCTTTCCGGTTCCAGTCGGACCGATCAAAAGAATGTTTGATTTTTGTAGTTCAATATCGCTGCGACGCTTGGCAAGCTCAAGGCGCTTATAGTGCTGATAAACCGCGACAGCCAGGCGTTTCTTCGACTCGTCCTGGCCGATGACGTATTCATCCAGAAATGCCTTGATCTCCTGCGGCTTGGGGAGACTTGTTCTTACTGCGGTCGAGGCAGTCTGCTCATCGTCGTTGATGATCTCGTTACAGATTCCAATGCATTCGTTACATATATAGACGCCGGGTCCCGCGATCAGCTTGCGAACGTCATTCTGCGACTTGCCGCAAAATGAACACGTCAAAAGCTCCTCTGGTCGTCGGAATTGACTCATAAATGCTTGCTAATAGCTACACGCCTACCGCTTGCTAAGCCGGCGATTCCCGTCAAAGACGGGGCCAATATCATTTCTCTCGGTGTTCGATTACCTCATCGATCAATCCGTATTCCTTCGCCTGAATCGGCGTCAAAATCCGGTCGCGTTCGACGTCCAACTCAACCTGCTCGAATGGCATGCCACTGTGCAGGGACAGGATCTGCGAGGTCATCGTACGCATTCTGATTATCTCCTCAGCCATCAATCGAACATCGGTCGCCTGTCCCGAAGCTCCGCCGGATGGTTGATGGATCAGCACTCGCGCATGCGGAAGGGCAAATCGCTTACCTTTTGCCCCGGCCGTCAACAGCAGAGCTCCCATCGACGCGCATTGACCAACACATATGGTCGTAACATCGTTTTTGATGAACTGCATCGTGTCATAGATGGCCATACCCGCAGTTATCGATCCGCCCGGACTATTGATATAGAGATTAATGTCACGTTCGGGATCCTCTGCCTCGAGAAACAGAAGCTGGGCGACGATTAGATTTGCGATCTGGTCATCGATCGGCGTGCCGATGAATATAATGCTGTCTTTCAGAAGCCGAGAGTAGATATCGAACGCGCGTTCGCCACGCGACGTTTGTTCGACAACCATTGGTACTAAAGCCATATATTTTCTCTTCTTACGGAAATCGTTCGATACCTTACAAACTACTTGAATTTAATTCGGATAACCTGTTGAAAATACAGCTATTGCAGTCGCAGGAATGATTTTACAACTTTTGTCGCGAAAATCAAGGCTAAGATTTACCCTGACGTTCGACTAGTTCTAGGCTTCCTTAGCCGCTTTCGCCGCTTTTTTCGCAGGCGCCTTTTTGGCCGGCTTTTTCGGCGTCTCCCCTGCAGTTTCGTCTCCCTGCTCCGACTGAACCGTTGGTGCGGACTCATCGACCCATTCGCCGTCGGTTATCTTTGCTTTGGCAATTACGGCTTCGATCGATTTGCGAGTCTTCAGGTTATTACTAATATTTTCTAGCGCACCGCCCTGCTTACTAAGCGTTTCCCTAACCTCTTCCGGAGTTACGCGATAATATTGGGCCATTTTGCCGAGCTCTTCGTCAACTTCGGCGTCGGTTACGGCAACCTTTTCGATCTCAGCCACTCGATCTAAAAGCAATGCTCCACGGACATCACGTTCGGCCTGCGTACGCATGTTCCCGTACGCCATCTGTACGAAATTTTCATCGATCTTGTTCAGGTCGATACCACGCTCCTGCATTTCCTGAGCAAAGTTGTTCAACAAGTTTCGGGCCTGATTCTCGATAAGTGTATTGGGAACCTCAAATGAATTGTCCTCGATCAGTTTTGCCACAGCGCTATTTCTTACACGAGCGTCCGCATCAGCTTTAGCATAAGTTTCGAGATCTGCATGCAGCTTCTTTCGAAGGTCCGCGAGAGAATCATATCCCTCATCTAGGCTCTTCGCCCATTCGTCATTTGCCTCCGGCAGTTCTGTACTGCTTAGCGACTTGATCTTTGCCTTGTAATGAACCGTCTTTCCTGCAAGTGCCTCCGACGAGAAATCCTCGGAATACGTTACCGTAAATTCCTTTTCCTCATCAGGCTTGACGCCCACAAGATTATCAGTGAACGTTCGTTCGATCGCCTCGTCCCCAAGCACTACCTCGAGATCCTCGGCCTTGATCGGCTCGGCGGACGAGTCGTCATCGAAACTACCTTCGAGATCGGCTACCACGGTATCTCCGATCCTAGATTCCCTGCCCTCGACCGGGATCAAAGCGGCTTCTTTCTTCAGTCGTTCGGTGATTAGGTCATCGACCTCGTTCGACTTGAGCGGCCTTACGCGACGCGTAACCTCGATGTTTTCGTATTTCGGCACTGGGATCTCAGCCATCACCTCTACATGAGCATGTAGAGACAGAGGCTGTGTTCCGTTGACAACGATATTATCGTGATCGTCCAGGTGCAAATGCGGTTCGGCAAGCGGATTCAGGCCGTGCTCCTCGATCGCTCCAGCCACGGCTGTCGGCACAACTTCCTGCAAGACCTCGCTCTTGATCTCTTCTTTGAACCGCATACGAACGACGTCTACCGGAGCATAGCCTCTTCGAAAGCCGGGAACGTTCGCTCGCTTGGCATACCTCTGGCTAACCTTGCCATACGCGTCTTTCAGCGTTGCGGCATCGATCTCGATCTTCAATTCTTTTTGGGTCGGTGAAACCTCTTTTAATTC
>JBDTZO010000117.1:0-14707 GCA_040005135.1 Acidobacteriota bacterium
GCTCGTGCCCCAGCTTCCTGGCAAAAGGCATAACTCCAAACCTTGCAGAGTTTTACATTTCTTTACAAATAGCCCCGAACCTTATTGGTAGAATTAACGTCATACAAGCTGTTACGTGCAACATTGTGCGCGGGGTACGGTTTTAGAAATTTAGTATTTTCGTAAATATGCTGACAAAATTTAATTACACACTTATTTCGGCGATCGTTTTATGTTTGTCCGGCCTGATGTATGGCCAGACGCCCGAGACCGGAGCTAAACCGACGGTGGTCATAGGCGACGTCACCGTAATTGATGCATCGAAGATCCTGGTAACGACGAAGGACGGTTCAGTGCAGGCAAATCTGACCGCGAAGACAGAATTTAAACGCGTTTCTGCCGAGAGCCCGAGCCTGAAAACAGCGACACCCGCAACATCAGGCGATATCGGCGTCGGCGACCGAGTCGCTGTCACAGGAGTGTTGGCGGGTGACAAAAAGTCGCTTCCGGCTAGGACGGTCTATTTGATGACCAAATCGGACATCTCGCAGCGGAACACAAAAGAAGCCGAAGCCTGGAAGACGCGTGGTATAGCCGGCCGTGTGACGGCCGTGAATCCGGCGGCAAATCAGCTAACGATCGAAGTGCGTGGGCTCACGGGCAGCACCAGCTCGGTTATCACGCCGAAAGATTCAGCTCAGTTCAGGCGGTACGCACCCGACTCGGTAAAATTTAACGAGGCAGTGGTGAGTTCGATCGCAGACGTAAAAGTTGGCGATATGCTGCGGGCGCTGGGCGATAAGAGTTCGGACGGAGCAAGCTTTGCCGCCGAGGAAGTCGTGACCGGTGCATTTCAAACGGTGGCGGGAACGGTTAAATCCGTCGACGCGGCAAAGAACGAGGTCGTGATCACAAATTTGCAGACCAAAAAAGATGTGACCGTATCGCTCGGCGGAGCGAGCCTGCTCAAAAAGTTTCCGGCTGAAATGGCCGAGCGACTGGCTGGAATACAGTCGGGCGGCGTTCGTCCTCCAGGAGCGGGTGGGCCTCCTCCGCAGGCGGGCGGACAGGTTCCGGGAGCACAAGGCGGCGGCCAAGGCCGCGGCGGTGCGGGCGGGCGATCGGGCGGCATTGACGATATGCTCGACCGGTTTCCCAATATTACCGCGGCTGACCTTAAAGTGGGTGATATGATCGCCGTTTCAAGTTCGAAGAACGATAACGCTGACCGTATAAACGCCATCAAGCTGCTGGCGGGCGTTGAGCCGTTTATTCGCATGGCTCAATCTTCACGCGGTGGTCGTCAGGGCAGCCGTGGACAGTCCGTTGACGGCGGCTTTTCGATACCGGGCCTCGACGGCATAGGGCTTCCTTAGAACGACACTTGCTAATTGCAGAGGCGGCTGAACTTTTAGCACAAGGTGCTATGGCTGCCATCATTTGAATAAACATTACTTAACAGAGCTATCATGAAATTCTTTAAATCATTTATTTTGACGGTGATCGTGGCGATAGCCGCGGTCGGGTCCGCTTCGGCGCAATCGAACGGGAGCATTGGCGGTTCGGTGACCGATTCACTCGGAGCCGTAGTGGTTGGAGCGACCATCACGGTCGTTGGCCCAACGGGAACACAAAAGACGGCGATAACCAACGCCCGCGGCGAATACACCGTATCAGGCCTTTCGCCGGCCAAATACACGGTCAAGGCGATCGCACCTAATTTTGGGCTTTACGAGAATACTGAGGTCGTCGTCGCTGCCGGCGAAAAGAGCGATCTCATTGTTGTTTTGACAGTTTCGGGTGTGCAGGAGAATGTCGAGGTGTCGAACGACAACAAGGTTTCGAACGACCCTGACAACAACGCCAGCGCGACTGTGATCAAGGGCAAGGACCTTGACGCCCTTCCGGACGATCCGGACGAACTCGAGTCCGCTCTGCAAGCACTTGCCGGTCCGGCGGCGGGCCCGAACGGCGGCCAGATATACATTGACGGTTTTACCGGCGGAAACCTGCCGCCTAAGGATTCGATCCGCGAGATCCGCATCAATCAGAATCCGTTCTCAGCCGAATTCGACCGACTAGGATTTGGACGTATCGAGATCCTTACAAAGCCGGGCTCCGATAAGTGGCGTGGGTCGGCATTCGCCAACTTTAACGATGCTCGTCTTAATTCGCGCAATCCGTTCGCGGCGAACCGTGCACCGAGCCAGACCCGATATTTCGGCGGAAATATTTCAGGCCCGATCGTTAAGAAAAAGGCCTCTTTCTTTTTGGATATCAGTAATCGCGACATCGACACTAACGCGATCATCAACGCTATTTTACTTGATTCGTCATACAACACCGTAAACCTGAACCGCGAGGTGAGCGTTCCAACGAAACGGTTCTCGATCGGGCCTCGTTTTGACTTTGCGATCAACGACCGCAATACGCTGGTGGCGAGGTATGAATACAATCGCTCGAGTAATCAGAACCAGGGTATCGGCGACACTTCGCTGCAATCGCGGGTTTACAACACGAAAACCGAAAATCACGAGCTTCGGTTGACCGAAACGGCTATCCTAAATGCTAAGACGGTGAACGAAACCCGTTTTCAGTATGAGTTTAATAAGCGTTCACAAAACGGCGACAACTCGATCCCTACGATATCCGTTCCTTCGGCGTTCGTTTCCGGTGGAGCTTCGATCGGACAAAGCTTCAATAAAAGCCGTTCGTGGGAGCTGAATAATTTCACGACCACGTCTTTTGGCAAAGCGAACCAACACTCGGTCAAGTTCGGTATTCGACTTCGCAGCGACACGACTCAAGATCAGTCCGAGAATAATTACGCGGGCACATATTCGTTCCAGGGGTTTTTCGGAGCCGATCCTTACGACCTGAACGGCGACGGCGTCGTTTCGCCGATCGAGCAGTATCGGGCCAAACTATTGGGAGCGACCGGAGCACAGTATAATCCGACTCAGTTCAGTGTGACATCAGGTGATCCGCTCGCAAAGGTGTCGCAGACCGACGTCGGTGTTTTTGTGACCGACGATTGGCGGATCTCTCCGGCGTTCATGCTAAGCGTGGGACTGCGGTACGAGAATCAGACCAATATCAAGAGCAACATGAATTTTGCACCCCGAATCAGCTTTGCATGGTCGCCGGGTGCCGGCGGTGCAAAGGCACCGAAAACCGTCATCCGCGGAGGCGCCGGAATTTTTTACGACCGGTTCAGTGAGAGCTATACGCTGAATGCTTACCGTTTTAATGGGGCTCGGCAGTTCAATTACATCGTCAGTGCAAACGAAACAGATCCGGTGCGTCGGGCAGCAGCCCTTGCGTTGCTGGCTCAGCCGGTATTTACCCTAAACGGGGTCACAAACGTTCCGACAGCCGCCCAGATCGCCGCGGTCCTGCCCGTTTCCAGCACGATTCGACAGGTTTCGAGCGATCTGACCGCACCGTATACGATCCAATGGACGATGGGTGTTGAGCGACAGCTTCCGCTGAAGACGACCTTTTCGGCATACTACATTGGGACCAGATCGCTGTTTCAGCTGCGAGCGCGGAATATCAACGCTCCGATCTGCCCGACCCAGATCAATTGTCTAAATGCTCCGCGGCCGCAGCCGACGCTTGGTAATATTTACGAGTACGAATCGAGCGGCTTTAATAATTCGAAACAGTTCATCTTCAATTTCCGGACAAATTTCAGCACAAAGGTGTCGCTGTTCGGAAATTATCGACTTGGTTTTGCAAAGAGCGACACGGATGGCGGCGGAAGCTTCCCGGCGTATTCATATGATCTTTCCGGTGAATATGGCCGTTCGGGCGGCGACATTCGAAATTCATTCGTACTCGGCGGCAACTTGAGCCTTCCGTGGTCGGTTAGCCTTAGTCCGTTTATCTTTGCAACATCCGGCCGACCATTTAATATTATTACTGGCGATGATACTAACGGCGATTCGCTGATCACCGAGCGGCCTACTTTTGCTGCTCTGCAATCTCGCTGTTCTGCATTGAACCTTACGAATGCGTTCTGTAATATCGGTTCGAACGATCCAAATGCAATAATTCCGAGGAACTACGCTGAAGGCCCGGGCTCGTTTACCTTAAATCTTCGAGTCTCTAAAAACATCGGTTTTGGCAAGTCTGCTGCCCAGGCCGCAGATTCCGGCGGCGGCGGAAATCGCGGTGGCGGTGGCGGAAATCGTGGTGGTGGAATGATGGGTGGCGGCGGCGGAAATCGCGGTGGCGGCGGCTTCGGCGGCGGCAGCGACGGAAGAAAGCCGTATAACCTAAATTTGGGACTGAATTTCTCGAACCTCTTGAACACGGTTAACCTCGGCACTCCTGTCGGCAGTCTTAATTCGAGCCGATTCGGACAATCTGTGAGTACGGCCGGCGGATTCGGCGGCTTTGGCGGCGGCGGCGGCGGAACTGCGAATCGCAAGGTCGAACTGCAGGCCCGATTTAGCTGGTAGACCAGACAGCCGACAGATAAGCGAACAAATAAAGAGACGGACGGACCCTCGGGCTCGCGCCGTCTCTTTATATTTAACTTTTTGTCACCAACTTTCGTACAATGACGTTATGAAAAGATCCGCAGTTACTGTTTTCCTCATGCTCCTGTCAGTATGCGCCGCGTTCGGACAGGGACCCAAAACTATAAAGGCTCCTGAAACGCCTAAGTCAGAAGCTACGGCCGCGGATAGATCCGCGATCGAGCGAGCGCAGGCGACACAGATGGCACATGGCGGCGACAAGCTAAAGAATCTGAGATCGCTCGTAATGCGCGGCTCGGTCGATATAACGACGTCAGCAATGAATCAGGCAATTCCGTCGACGTTCGTTACGGTTATCGCGGGCGACAAATATAATTACGAGATAAACAATCCGTTCCAACCGCTCAAACAAGTTTACGACGGCACCCAAACCTTCTCGTCGCTTCGCGGGTTTTCGCTGCCGCCCATCACAAGCCTCGGCTTTCCGTTGCTGACCAAGATCGGTGTCGCGGGATACGTTATCACTTCGCTTTCGGACGCCAAAAAGAAAAGGTCCGGCTTTCGAATTACGACGCCGGAAGGTTATTACACGGATTTTCTGACCGATGAGAAGACGAGCCAGGTCAAGGGATACGAATCGAGCTATGACTACGACGGCCGCACCATCACGACGTCGGTCGTAGTCGACAAGTGTCTATTGGTAGACGGCGTGCTAGTCCCTGAAAGATACTCGCAGCGTTTCGATCTCGGCCAATTGACGGCTTACGCGGATTTCAAATCGAAAGTTATATTGGTCAATTCGACGATCGATAACGATGTATTCGCCATGCCGAAGTAGGGAATTCAGGCATTGGCAAAGCGGCTTGTTTTCCACCAGGCGATGGTGTTTTTGAGTCCCTCTTCGAGTCCAACTAATTCCTGATAACCCAGCCATTCGACCGCACGCGTATTATCGGCCTGTGAATGTTTGACGTCGCCGGTCCGGGCCGGAAGATACTCTGCGGTGACGGCTTGGGTATTCGTGATCCCTTTGAGGACCTCGAGCAGCCTGTTGAGCGTTATCTGATCTCCGTTGGCGACGTTCAATGTTTGGCCGAGGCCCTCTGTCGCCTGGGCGGCGCGGATGTTAGCGTCCACGACATTTGCAATATAGGTAAAATCGCGTGATTGGGCACCGTCTCCGTAAATGACCGGTGTCATACCTGTCATTAGAGCGTCGATAAATCGAGATATAACACCCGAATACGGCGAAGACGGATTTTGACGCGGCCCGAAAACATTGAAATACCTGAGGGCCATCGTCTCGAGGCCATAGACGTTGTTGAACGCACGGCAATACAACTCGCCTGTTAATTTAGCGACTGCGTAGGGCGAGAGCGGATCGGCAGGCATTGACTCGACCTTGGGCAGGATCGGCTGGTCGCCGTACGCTGAGCTCGATGCCGCGTAGATAAACCGGCGAACTCCCGTTTCCTTTGCCTTGACCAACAGATTAAAGGTGCCGTCGACGCACGCTCGATGCGTCTCTGCCGGGTTTTCGACCGAGCGAGGTACGCTGGGCAGGGCAGCCTCGTGAAAGATCACCTCCACGCCTTCGATCGCTTTAGACACCGCCGCGTCGTCATTAATATCACCCTCGATAAATTCGAAGTGACCCGCGATCTCCTCGAGATTTTCGCGGTTGCCGGTCGAGAAGTTATCGATGATCGTGACCCGAGCACCCTGGCGAATGAGCTCGTCGGCGAGATTGGATCCGATAAAACCGGCGCCTCCGGTGACAAGTACTCTGGTTGATAATGACATTTTGATTTTAACGACGATTAAGTGATCGAGAGTTACCGAGTTTAGCGGCCGACGCCGACGTAGTCGAAGCCAAGTTCCCGCATCTCCGACGGCTCGTAAACGTTGCGAAGGTCGGCGATATTTGGCGAAGTAAGCAGGCTCTTTACCCGTTCAAGGTCGAGGGCCCGGAACTGGTTCCATTCCGTAAGGATCACCATGATGTCAGCGCCGTCGATCGCATCGTATTCGTCTTTGGCATACTCGATGCCGTCGATGTAATGCCGAGCCTCGGCCATCGCTACCGGATCAAACGCTTTGACCGTGGCACCCTTGGCCAAGAGAGCACTGATGATCTTGATCGCCGGTGACTCACGCATGTCGTCGGTTTCGGGTTTGAACGAGAGGCCGAGCATTCCGATCTTTTTACCGCTCAGGCCGCCGACGAGCTTTTCGATCTTTGGGATCATAGCGTCGCGCTGGCGTTCGTTCGCTTCGATAACGGCGTCCACAATTAGCGTTTCGACGCCGAATTGATCGGCGACGGTCGTAAGCGCTCGCGTATCTTTGGGGAAACAAGAACCGCCGTAACCCGGCCCGGGATGCAGAAACTTGCGGCCGATCCGATTATCCATGCCCATTCCCTTGGCCACGTCGTGAACGTCGCATCCGATCGCATCACAGAGATTGGCGACTTCGTTTATAAACGTGATCTTTGTGGCTAAAAAGGCGTTCGCCGCATATTTTGTTAATTCCGCAGCCTCAAGCGAAGTGAATACGATCGGCGTTTCGATAAGGTACAGCGGCCGATAGAGTTCTTTCATTATCTCGACCGAGCGTTCATCGTTGGTACCGATCACTACGCGGTCGGGCCGCATGAAGTCCGTGATGGCAGCTCCCTCACGAAGAAATTCCGGGTTCGAGGCAACTGCAAACTCGCTGCCGGCCGGGGTGTTTTCCGAAATGAACTGGTGGAGCCATCTGCCTGTACCGACCGGAACGGTAGATTTAGTGACGATGACCTTATAGCCATTCATGGCAAGCGCTACGTCAAGAGCTGCCTGACGGTAATAGCTCATGTCGGGCGTCCCGTCGGCCTTTGGCGGCGTACCTACTGCAAGGAAAATGATCTCAGACTGTTCGACAGCCGACCGTATGTCAGTGGTGAAGTGAAGCCGGCCGGCTTCGGCGTTCTTTTTGACGACCGTGTCGAGTCCCGGTTCGTAGATCGGTATGATCCCCGTATTTAGTTTTTCGATCTTGCTCTGATCGACATCGACGCAGGTGACGTCTACGCCAAATTCGGCAAAACATGCTCCTGACACCAGTCCTACGTAACCTGTTCCAATAACCGCTATATGCATATATCTAAAAATAGACCGTAAATAAGAATATCTAAGACTCTATAAATACGAAAGCGGGCCACGTATGAATACATGGCCCGCAAACTAAATGAGAACGAACAAGAGGTCCTAACGAGTTGGGCTGACGATGACAACTCCACCGCCGAGCGTCGTGTCTTTCGTCCGTGTTCCGAGGAAGATGCCTGCTCCGGCAACACCAGCGGCTACCAGGATAAGCCACGGCCAACCAGCGATCGCTACCGCAGGAGCCGAACCAGGACGCAAGCAAGGCTTGCAGCCCGTCTGTGTCAGATCACCAGCGACAGCGGTCGTCCCTGCGGCAACCTGCTTGTCATTCGTGCCTTCACGCATCGTGACCATTCCGCTGGTCGTATCGACGTGAATGTGTGAACACTCCACTTCGATCGCAAAGCTATTGGTCTGTGCCGCGTCCGCGATCACCGTGGCATTTTTGGTAGCCATGGTCGTCGCCACACCGGCAGCGTTCGAAATACGGTAATTGCCTTCAGAAAGCGTACCCGTGATGCTCGATTCGGTAAAGCTTAACGTAAGATTCGAATTCGCAAGAACTTCGATCCTTCCGGTTTTACCCAAGCTGATAACTGCGCTGGAGTCTGCACCTGTAACGACGGTGCTGCCAGAAAGTATTGTTGAATTGGAAACAGCGGTTTGGCCGTTTACAGTAACTTGACCATTAACCGTGATCTCACCCGCCATATCCCTTGGCATAGCGAAAGCCACCGTTGAGTAGACACACCATACGGCAGCTACTGTGAACAGTGTTGTAAATTTGCGAAAACTATTTTTGCCGAGCATTGAGTAAATATCCTCCTGTATCATTCCTTCCGAATGTAAAACTTACCTTTCCGGATCAATTATATATGAAAGGTAAAATAAAATTTAGCGAGTCGGGCTGACAACGATGCCACCGCCGCCCAACTGAACATTGTTGGTACCCTGCGTAGTTCCAACGATGATGCCAGCAGTCGCTCCGCCTAATACGAGAGCCCAGAGCCACCACGTACCTGCGTGGTCACACTCTTCTTTGCCGTTCTTGTTGGCATCGATGCACTTGCCAGTCGAATCGCGATAGTCGTCGTCAGATACCGGAACGGCAGTTGCCGACGCGGTGCCGCCCGCTGCGACCGTATATGTGCTGCCCGCAGACGTAACGCTGACACCCTGTGCTGATCTAACTACCGTTAACGTTCCGGCAGCCAGATCGACGTGGGCCGAGTTCTCATCAAACGACAGTGTCAAATTTGAATTTGGGGCGACTTCGATCTCACCGGCCTTTCCCATATTAACTATGGCCGACGAATTCTCCGGGGTTTTAATGCTGCTCGACGAAAATACGGTACGTCCAGTTTTAGCTGATTCGCCATTAACTGTAACTACAGGGCTATCTCCGTTTACGGACCGGCCGAAAACCTCGAGTTCGCCGGTTGCCTTAACGTCACTTGCCAGAGCAACCATTGAGTAAGTGGCCAACATTGCGACCATCAGGCAGGACGAAACCGTCTTGCGAATCCACAGTTTACTATTCATAATTCTCCTCTTTATCGCCTCATTTCAATAAAATCAAAAAACAAACCTTTCAATCTTTTACACGAGTTCGAGGCCTGTGTCAATAAAAACGCCTCGATCACATGAAAAATCGAAACTTAGCCGTCTTCGTCTTAACGACCACCTAAACCAAGTTTTGATAAACAGTTATAACATATATTGATTCCGATTCAAATGTATTTTTCAAGAAAATTGAGTCCGATCCACCCGCTTTCGAGAGCCGCGGATAACAGTCATTCGGATCGTGCGATTTTTCACCGTTGTCGGCCGCTCGAAATGGCCGGATCGGCCGCCTTTCGCATCGCCATTTGCTGCAAGCTACGAGAGGGCTGGATACTGTGTAGTGAAACGACCCTTCATTTTTTCGAGACATTTTAATACCTCATAAGTGGCCTTTGCCGAAAATCTCGTTTTTTGCTTTAATTTGCACTGTCTGTTAATTCAAGCAATTCAATGGCTTAAACAAGTCGGCGGAGAGGATTTATATGAAGTTGAAGTGGATTTGGCTGATGATCGCAATATTTTTAGCGTCATCCTGTGCGAATAACCCGACCGAAAAGAGGATCAAGATCGGATTTGCAATGGCGACTGTCAAAGAAGAGCGATGGCAACGCGACCGCGACGCCTTTGATGCTCAGTGCAAGAAATTAAACGTCGACTGCGTGATCACCGTGGCAGATAACAGTTCGGACCGCCAGGCAAATGATGTCGATAACCTGTTGACGCAGCAGGTCGACGTTCTGGTCATCGCACCGCAAGATGCGACCCAGGCGGCGTCGATGGTCGATAAAGCTAAAGCTCAGGGCGTTCCGACCATTAGCTATGACCGGCTCATAAATTCGGACAAGATCGATCTCTACATCTCACACCAAGTGCCGGTGATCGGTCGAAAGATCGCCGAGTATGCCTTGAGTAAAATGCCAAAAGGTAATTATGTAATGGTGTACGGAGCGTCCACCGACAACAACGCGGTGATCATGAAGAAGGAACAGCTCGCCGTTCTGCAGCCTGCGGTCGATCGGGGCGACATCAAGATCGTTGCCGAGCAGTTCATTTCGGACTGGAAAAAGGAACTAGCTTTAAATTTCGCCGAAAATGCGTTGACGCAGAATGCCGATAAGATCGACGCTTTCGTTGTATCCAATGACGGCATGGCCGGCGGCGTTGTCGACGCGATCGCAAAACGCGGACTAGCCGGAAAGATCATCGTGACCGGCCAGGACGCGCAGATCGACGCTCTTCAGCGTATCGCCGAAGGGTCGCAGACGATGACAATATATAAGCCGATAATTCCGCTTGCGAACGCGGCGGTCGAAGCTGCGATCAAATTGGCGAAGAAGGAAAAACTCGAAACAAAACCATTCACCAACGATGCGATCAAGAAAGATGTTCCGTCGATACTGCTCGAGGTAACGACCGTTGATAGATCCAACCTGATGGATACCGTGATCAAGGACGGATACGCGAAATATGATGATGTGTATAAGAACGTGCCTGAGTCCGACCGTCCGAAGCGGTGACTGAACGCCATATCCCATAAATGATGAACAACATCGCGTTGGCCTTGGACCTCGGCGGTACAAATATCCGCCTCGCCGCGATCGGCGAGGACGGGACCGTCTTTTCGCGCTCGCGAGCGGCGACGCCTAAACGATCGTCCGCAAACGAGATCGTCGAACTTATCGTGACCCTCGCGAACCAATGCAGGAATAGCTTGGAGGACCCATCCAGGGTTTTCGCGATCGCGGCAGCAGTGCCCGCGACGATCGACGAAGCGGCCGGAATTCTAAACAAATTGCCAAATCTTCCCGCTCTCGAAGGGATCGGCCTGCGCGATGTGCTTTCTGAAAAGCTCGGTATCCCAACGATCCTCGAGAACGACGCAAATGCCGCGGCCTATGGCGAAAACTGGCTCGGAGCTTCACGCGGCGTGGATGATTCCATATGCATAACGCTTGGGACGGGCGTCGGCGGCGGGCTGACCATCAACGGCCGGCCCTTTCGCGGCAAAGATGGGACAGCCGGCGAGCTCGGCCATGTTTGTGTTGAGCCGCAAGGCGTTCCGTGCGGCTGCGGCGGCCGCGGCTGTATGGAGCAATATGCGTCAGCCACGGCGATCGTTCGGATGGCCCGAGAGGCCGGCATGGACGTAGGAACATCGTATGAGGTCTATATTGCGGCGGTAAAGGGCGACGAGGCGGCTGCGGCTGTTTTAAGGTTGATGGGCTCCTATCTAGGCATCGGGATCTCTAGCCTGATCAACGTATTAAATCCGGAGATGGTCGTGATCAGCGGCGGCGTCTCTGCCGCGTGGGAGCAATTCATCGGACCGGTACAGGCTGAGATCTCGGTAAGGTCTTTCCGGCAGCCTGCGGAACGTGCTAATATCGTCCGCGCAAAGCTGGGAGACGATGCAGGGATACTTGGGGCAGCTCGTTCAGCTTTCGAACTCCTGACGCGTTCGAATTAAGCTGGCTGATGTTAATTAAAAAATATGGACGCTTACCATAAGATATTAGTTCGTATCTACGAGGAGTCTGGCGGAAAAGCAGAGGTAGACGTCGATCTGACCGACGTTACCAAGCGAGAAGGCTATTTTCCGAGCCGTGATGAGATCTGCGAAATGCTGAAATCGGAGAGCTGGGTGACGGAAACTCGTCCCAATATTGTTCAGCTCACTCATTGGGGCATTGCAGAGGCCAAAAAAGCCGGATCGGTGCGACCGGACGCCGCTCGAGCACTTGAGCGCGAGTCCAAGAAATTGCTCGCGGAAACTCGCGACTTCGCGGTCATTATTGAGGAATTCATTGCCGATCCTGATGATACTCGCCGAAAGGCGTTAGTGAAGAAGTTCTCGGAGATCCGGGAAATATTCGACACGCTCGGCGGGTTATAGTTGGTTTTGCTTGCATTTTAGGCAAGACCATCTATATAATACTCGTTTGCCGCGATGCGCTTATTGGACGTATCAAGTGGGTCTCGTGCCCACTTTTTATTTTGGATTTGTAAATGATCGAGCCAAAGTCAATTGCCGCGAGGATGAACGCGATCGCCGAGGGCGTCGCGAAAGAACATGGCGTTGAGTTGGTTCATGCCGAGATCGCCGGTTCAAAACGGGATTCGGTCGTCCGGATCTTCATCGACAAGAAAGGCGGCGTCGGCATTGAAGACTGCTCGCGATTTTCCGGGGCGATGGAAGAACTGCTCGATGCAGAGGACCTGATCCCTTGGGCATATGTCTTGGAGATATCGTCGCCGGGCATCGAACGCAGCCTGTATTCGGTAAAGGACTATGTACGGTTTGCGGGTGAACTCGCAAAGGTCAAGACGCTGTCCGAGATCGATGGGCAAAAGAATTTTGTCGGCCGGATCGAGGCCGTTGAGGGCGATGAGGTAATATTCGAAGATCGGACGGTCGGTTCGGTCAGAATTCCATTCGCGAGCATAGAAAAGGCCAATTTGAAGATCGACCTGGCCAAGGAATTTGGCGGCCGGCCGCAAAAAGCTTAGCAGCTGATAGATAGATTTGATATGACATCATCAATCGGACAGAGTATTGAGATCTTGTGCAATGAGCAGGGACTTGACCGTGACATGGTCATCGAAGCGATGAAGGAGGCCGTGCGTGCGGCCGCCCGCAAACAGTTTCGAGCGCAGGACAGCATCCAGGTCGACTGGAACAATGAAGAGGGAATGATCGAGATCTCGGCGCAGAAAACGGTCGTCGAGGAAGTCGAGGAGCCCTCCGAAGAACTCTCGCTCGAAGAGGCCCAGGAACTGGCCGGCGACGAAGTAGAGATCGGCGATGTCCTGCTGATACCTCTGCCGAACGAGGAAATGGGCCGCATTGCGGCACAGACCGCCAAGCAGATCCTCGTTCAAAAGGTGCGCGAAGCTATCCGCGAGAAGGTTTACGACGAATATGTCGACCGCAAGGGCGAGCTAATCAACGGGACCGTTAAGCGTTTCGAGCGTGGTGACATGATCATCGACCTTGGCAATAATCTCGAGGCATTTGTTCCACGTAACGAACAGTCACGCGGGGAGATGTGGAATCAGGGCGAGCGCATTCGCGTGGTGATCGTGGATGTTTCCAAGGATCAGAAAGGCCAGCAGATCAAGGGTTCGCGAGCTTCGTCCGAATTGCTCAAGCGTCTTTTTGAAATGGAGGTGCCTGAAATTTATGATGATACGGTCGTCATAAAATCAGCCGTTCGCGAGCCGGGCGATCGTGCCAAGATCGCCGTCTCGTCAAATGAAAAGGACGTTGATCCGGTCGGAGCTTGTGTGGGTATGAAGGGTTCGCGCGTGCAGGCGGTCGTCCAGGAGCTCCGCGGCGAAAAGATCGATATCATTGAATGGTCCGACGAGCCGTCGGTATTCGCTGCCAATGCATTGTCTCCGGCAAAGGTGTCTCAGGTTCGAATCACAGATATTACGAATCGCCAGATGGAGGTCATCGTTGGCGAAGATCAATTGAGTCTCGCGATCGGCAAAAAGGGACAGAACGTACGCCTCGCCGCACGCCTTGTCGGCTGGGACATTAAGATCGTGAGCGAAGAATTGCTCAAGAAAGAAATTGCCCTGAAGATGGGTAAGATGATGGCGTCGGGCGAAGCAGTTCCGATCACGGCTCTCGAAGGCGTGACAGCTCCGCAGGCCGAAACGCTTTCGGAGAAGGGAATTACTGATGTCGAGTCGCTCGCGGCCACCTCAGTTGATGACCTTGTCGACTACCTCGACGTCAGTCTTGATGAGGCCGAACGTATCCTCGGTTCCGCAAAGTCGATCGTCGCGGCGAAAAATGCGGAAGCTGAGCCGGAGGGTGAGAGCGACGAGCCGGACAATGCGGCAGCAGAGACGGAAACTGGCGACGGCGAAAACGCTGACGCGTTGCCGCCGGCCATCGACGAGAACGAAGACGGAACCGTGACGCCGGCCGATGGCGATGAGGCAGAGAAAACTGACGAAGAGAAAGCCGGATAGTCCGGTGAACCGCATTTTTAGCGTTCGCGGTCTTTTCGCAGTGCGGTGCAGCCCCTGTCCATGAAGTTTCGCATACTTTGCCGGACAGCAGGTTGTTGAAGTTACGACATTATTAAATATGGCCATTCGAAAATCAGTTCGTATCTACGATCTGGCAAGAGAGCTAAAGCAGGACACGAAGCGCGTAATGGAAGATCTGCGCCGTGCCGGTGCTGACGTCAGCGTCGCATCAAACTCCGTCAGTTCGGAGTTTGCCGAAAAGGTCCGTGCTAAATATTTTCCGAAAGCCGAGATCGCTCCCAAACGCGCGATCAAAGTCATTAAGGCAACGCGGAAAGATGATGCGGCCTCCGACGACGCAGAAACAGAGCATGAGGTCGAGTCGACGGCGCCGGTGGACGAACCGACCGCAGCGGAGCCGATCCCAGCGACGGAAACTCCCGCGACGCCGGAAGCTCCGGTCGTTTCGACCGTGAAGAACCTTAAAAAGGTGCTCAAGCCGGTCGAGGTGCCTGTAGTAGAGCCGGAGATATTCGTCCCGGCCGC
>JBDTZO010000159.1:0-14705 GCA_040005135.1 Acidobacteriota bacterium
GGTATCGATGTCGGGCTCCAATTCGATGGCCGCAACTCGACCGCGCTTGCCAATTTGCCCAGATCGCGAAGTCCGTCCATCACTTCGATCATTGCCACCCGAGCCGTCGTCGCCACCGTTTCCATCCGAGATCTCGTGGGCATCTCACCGATCGCGTCCATGACGATCATTTTCACTAAATTGGACAGTGCAAGCTCGGGGGGGAAAGCGATCTTTCCAGCCGCGAGCGGCATTTGACGTTTGGCGAGCAGCGAACTGTACCAAAACAGGGAATTCACTGTACCAAAAACCCAAAACCACTGGCGCTGGGTGCGAGATTCGCAGTTGCCAAGCCCCGTTTCAGAGGACGTCAGTCGCAAATATCCCGGCTCGACGTAGAAGAGGACCCGGAAAATCCGGATCCTCTTTGTTTTCTATGAGTTGGTAGATTCTAGCTGCAAATTCCAACGTCGTGACACTCACTTACGTGCCCGACTCCCAACTGCCGATGTATTCGATCATCTCCGGAGTGAGCACATCGATGTCGATGCCCATCGCATGGAGCTTGAGCGAGGCGATCTCCTGATCGACTTCGACAGGGAGCAGGTGAACGCCGGCGGCAAGTTTGCCATGCTGTTTCACGAGGTACTCTGCCGATAAAGCCTGGTTAGCAAAGGACATATCCATCACCGAAGCCGGATGGCCCTCGGCGGCGGCTAAGTTGATCAGGCGGCCTTCGCCAAGCACGATGACGCTCTTTCCAGCGTGCGTGATGTACTCTTCGACGAACGGACGGCGTTTGACGGCCTCAGCCGACATTTCGCGAAGCGCGTCGAGGTTGATCTCGAGGTCAAAATGGCCGCTGTTACATACGATCGCTCCGTCCTTCATCACGTCAAAGTGTTCTTTATCAATGACATGGCGGTTTCCAGTGACCGTCACAAAGAAGTCGCCGATCTTCGCCGCTTCCTTCATCGGAGCCACCCGCATTCCGTCCATAACGGCCTCGATCGCCTTGATCGGATCGATCTCCGTTACCACCACGTTGGCTCCCATTCCACGGGCCCGCATCGCAACGCCCTTGCCGCACCAGCCATAGCCGACGACCACCAGGCTGCGGCCGGCGAGCAGGATGTTGGTCGCGCGGATGATGCCGTCGAGCGTCGACTGGCCCGTTCCGTAGCGATTGTCAAAGAAATGCTTGGTCTGAGCGTCGTTTACGGCGATCGAAGGGAAGGTCAGGACGCCGGCGTTGACCATGGCTTTCAGGCGGACGATGCCGGTCGTTGTCTCTTCCGTGGTCCCGATCAGATTAGGAATAAGCTCGGGCTTTTCCTTGATCATTGTGGCGACGACATCCGAGCCGTCATCAATGATGAGATTGGGATTGGTGTCAAGTGCTGCTTTAACATGGCGAAGGTAAGTCTCTGTGGATTCACCCTTTAGTGCCATCACTGGAATACCCCAATCGGCTACAAGCGAAGCGGCGACATCATCCTGTGTCGATAACGGATTCGACGCGATAAGCAACGATTCAGCACCACCCGCCTGCAGCGTGCGTGCCAGATTCGCCGTTTCCGTAGTGATATGAGCACATGCAACGAGCTTTACGCCCGTGAGCGGCTTCTCGGCCTCGAACCGTTCGCGAATGAGCCGTAGAACGGGCATTTCGCGGTCCGCCCACTCGATCCGCTGCTTGCCTTGTGGGGCAAGGTTAATGTCCTTGATGTCGTATTCCATTGATGTTCCTGCGTTAGCCATATTTACTCGTTTTTTTCTACTATGCTTTTTGCCTTCTGCGTTGCGACTGTCGAGTTCGTAGAATATACGAAAGGACGCGAAGACTTTATTTTATATGCACTTAGCCGTTCGTTCCGATTCCTCTATGGTCATCGGCAGCGGACCTGAGCGCCTCAGCTTTGTCGGTGACTTCCCACGAAAACTCGCCGTTCTTGCGGCCGAAATGACCGAAACGGGCCGTCTGCTTGTAAATCGGACGACGAAGGTTTAGCGTCTCGATGATCGCTGCGGGAGTCAGCGTAAAATTCTCACGAACGATATCCGAAATTCGCTCGTCGTCGATCGTTCCGGTGCCATGCGAATCAATAAGCACTGAAACCGGTTCTGCAACTCCGATCGCGTAAGCTAGCTGAACAGTGCACTTATCAGCGAGGCCGGCAGCGACTACGTTCTTGGCGATATATCGAGCCATGTAAGCTGCCGAGCGATCGACCTTTGTCGGGTCTTTGCCAGAAAATGCACCGCCACCGTGCGGGGCGTAGCCGCCATAGGTGTCAACGATGATCTTGCGTCCGGTTACGCCCGCATCGCCCATCGGTCCGCCAACGACGAATCGGCCAGTCGGATTGATATGATATTTCGTCTGGTCGTCGAGCAACTCAGCCGGAATAACGGGCTTGATAACCTTTTCAAGGATATCTTCGCGGATCTGTTCGATGTCAATTTCACCCGTTTGCGTCGAAATAACGACCGCTTCGACACGATATGGGCGTCCGTCGCGATATTCGATCGACACTTGCGATTTGCCATCAGGACGGAGGTAGGGGATCGTGCCATCACGACGAACCTCGCTCAATTTTCGCGTAAGATTATGAGCCATCTGGATCGGCATCGGCATGAGCTCAGGAGTTTCGTTACAGGCAAATCCGAACATCAATCCCTGATCACCGGCTCCGCCGGTGTCCACACCTTGAGAAATGTCCGGTGACTGAGTGCCAATAGCGTCGATCACGCTGCAGGTGTTCGAATCGTACCCGAACTCCGCATTATTGTAGCCGATCTCTTCGATCGTCTCGCGTATGATCTGCTTATAGTTGACCTTCGCTGTCGTCGTGATCTCGCCGGCGACCACCGCAAGCCCGGTCGTGACAAGCGTTTCGCACGCAACACGTGCCGTCGGATCCTGAGCCAGGATGGCGTCTAAAATTGCATCGGATATGTGATCCGCGATCTTATCCGGGTGGCCTTCGGTGACCGATTCGGATGTGAATAAAAAATTTCCGTTACTCAATGTACGTAACTCCTTTTAATAGGACTGTATTAGCTTGATTCTTAGAAAGATAACAAAACATAAATAATAACGCGCACCGGCCGACGTGTCAAAGACGGCCAGTTGCCAAGCTGGCATTCTAGTCCGATCTCTCGAGAGGGAGGGCGGCGATCAATATCAGTGGTCCGTACACGCGATGGAAAAGGGTTACATTCGATATATTCGTTGCGTCTGATAATAGAGATTATGTAAGATTTACGCCGAATAGTCGTGATGGGCAATTCGATTAAGCAATAAGATCCGGCCAGTCTTCTGGCGGCGGCATTTCATCCTCACTCACGGGATCAACGGTCGTCGTTGAGGCAGACAGATCCAAAACGTTCTTTTCCACATAGATCGGGCAATCCAATCGCAGTGCGAGCGCGATCGCATCTGATGGACGAGCGTCAAGGAATACAGCGTCACCTTTCTTATCTACCAATTCGATCCGTGCAAAGAACGTATTGTCCGACAGATCCGTCACGATCACTTTGGTGGCTAGCCAACCGCATTCGATTATTACGTTCCTCAACAGATCGTGGGTCATCGGCCGCTGCGGAACGATCTTTTCGATCTCGAGAGCTATTGCATTAGCCTCGAAAGCTCCGACCCATATCGGGAGCACGGTTTCGGCTTCGACACCCTTAAGCACAACGATCGGCGTGTTGGTGTTCGGATCCATTATTAGGGCTCCGATCTTTACTTCTACTAACGATGAATCGGGTGTCATAACAATTAAACGATTTCTCCGAACAGTGAGTTCGCCTTTATTTCAGTAATTCGGACTGTGACCAACGCACCAAGCATCTCCGGGTGTCCCACAAAATTGACAACTTTCTGGCAGGTGGAATGCCCGGTTAATCCGCTCACGGTTCGCGTGGAGGTCCGTTCGGCCAGGACTTCGACGTGCTTGCCCAAATACCGCTGTAAACCCTGATTTTGAACCCGCTTTTGCACTCTTTCAAGTTCGATGAATCTCCGCGTCTTTTCTTCGTGACTGACATCGTCCTCGAACTCGTATGCCGGTGTCCCGGGACGTGGCGAGTATCTAAAAATATACGCACTGTCAAAGCCGCAATACTCAACCATCCGGATCGACTGTTGAAAATCCTCTTCGGTTTCGCCCGGAAATCCCACGATAATATCAGTCGTAAGGGCGATGTCTTTCGCGGACGCTTTTAAGCGGTCGACCTTCGCTAGATATCTTTCGATCGTGTGGCCCCGCTTCATCGCGGCTAGGATCCGGCTGCTGCCGGACTGAACCGGCAAATGGACCCAGTTACAAAGGTTGTCGTGCGTTTCGATCGCCTCAACGATGTCGTCATTGAAATCGCGTGGAAAAGACGTCGCGAATTTGACCCTTTCTATGCCGGTTGCCGCCACCGCTCGTAAAAGTCGCGAGAAAGCCGACTTCCCCTCGAAATTTTCGAGACCGGAATCGTCTTCGGGTCTATAGCTATTTACGTTTTGGCCGATAAGGTGAACTTCCTTTACACCTTTGCTACGAAGTTCCACGACCTGCTTTACGATCTCCGAGGCCTGAAGGCTCCGTTCACGCCCGCGTGAAAACGGCACAATGCAGTAAGTGCAGAACTTATTGCATCCTTCAATGATCGGAAGAAACGCGATGTACGGCGAATGTCGGTGAGTATCTGCAACCGTCCAGTCGTATTCGGCTTCCCTGTCGCCGAGATCGACTACGGGATCGTCGAATCTCATTGTCTTCGCTATGGCATCTGCAACGCGGCCGACAGCCTGAGTTCCGAGCACAAAATCCACACCTTCGATCTTTTTGAGCAGGGTCTCACCTTCGAGCTGGGCGACGCAGCCCATTACGCCGACTATTGGTTTTGGCCTATCCGCATGCCGAATGTGGCCGACGCGGGTGTATAATTTCTGTTCAGCCTTCTCGCGAACGGAACACGTATTGAAGATCACAACGTCTGCAGAGGATTCGTCGTCGGTCATCTCGTAACCTTGACGCGATAAAACGCTGGAGATCCGTTCGGAGTCCGACACGTTCATTTGACAGCCATAGGTTTCGAGATAGACTTTTTTCATAAATGCCCATAGAAGCGAACTATAAGCCGTTTTCCTCAAAAGACTTCGTCCACCTGCATTTGCATTCAGATTATAGCCTGTTGCAAAGCACAATCCAACTTAAGCCTCTGGCAAAGCGGCTAGGCGAACTGGACCTCAAAGCCTGCGCATTGACCGATTACGGCAACATGTACGGCGCAGTTTCGTTTTTCAATATAATGTCGGCGAGCGGCGTAAAGCCGATCATCGGCTATGAGGCATATCTAACCGTTGGCAGCCGTTTCGAAAGGAGTTCGGCTCTGAGACCTGGCGAAAAGCCTTACTATCGGATCATCCTTTTGGCCCAAAATATCGAAGGATATCGAAATCTCACTTACCTCGCCTCTAAGGCCTTCACCGAAGGTTTCCTTCACCGCCCGCGTATCGATCTTGAGATCCTGGCCGAACGCAGCGAGGGGCTCGTTGGCCTCTCATCAGGTCAAGACGAAGCGGTCGGGCACTACCTGAACGATAAGAACGAACAGCGAGCCATCGAGTCGGCCAAAGGGCTAGAAGACATCTTTGGCAAAGGCAACTTTTTCCTCGAGATCCAGGACCACGTCGATCCGCAGTCACTTGATTCGACCAAGCGAATCGTTGAATTTTCAAAGAGCGTCGATATTCCGCTCGTAGCTACGAACGACGTGCACTATATGAACCGCGGAGACGAGCGGGCCCAAGCTGCACTAATCGCCTTGGCGGATGGCCGAACGTTGAGTGAGAATTCTCGTTCCGATGAAGACTCGCTTCGTTATTTGCGATCGGCTGACGAGATGTGGGAGATCTTCGGAGGTGAACTGCCCGAATCACTGACCAACACAGTTCGGATAGCCGAAATGTGTGATTTTGTCATGCCGCAGGGCGACGAACACAGGCAGCTGCCGACATTTCCAATACCGCCGGAATTTAGCGGAATGTCAACGGACGATTACTTCGTAAAGGTCCTGGATGACGGATTCGAAGACCGAAAGCGTACCCAATGGGAGCCACAACTCGGTGTGGGGCAGCTTAAGCACTCACTCGCAGAATACCGCGAGAGACTGGAAGTCGAGATCGCCACAATTAAGAAAATGGGGTTTCCCGGCTACTTTCTGATCGTGTGGGACTTTATCAAATACGCCTACGATCAGGGCATTCCGGTCGGTCCCGGCCGCGGTTCGGCGGCTGGTTCGCTCGCAGCGTATGTAATGCGGATCACAGATGTGGATCCGCTTCAACACGAATTGCTGTTCGAGCGATTCCTGAATCCAGAACGCATCTCGATGCCCGATATCGATATCGATTTCTGTATACGCGGACGAGGCGACGTCATCGACCACGTTACTCAGCTCTACGGACGTGATTCGGTTTGTCAGATCGTCACTTTCGGGACAATGGCATCACGTGCGGCGATCAAAGATGTTGGCCGCGTGTTGAACATGCCGTACGGTGACGTCGAAAAGATCGCAAAAATGATCCCGCCTCCTATTCGCGGCCGCAATGTGAGTATCTCGCAAGCTATCGAAATGGTACCGGAGCTCAAGGCCGCAATGGCATCGGATGCCCGAGTTAAGGACCTAGTCGAGCTTGCACTTAAGATCGAGGGATGTGCCCGTCACACCTCTGTTCACGCAGCTGGCGTCGTTATCAGCCCGAGGCCTTTGCATGAACTCGTTCCCGTTAAGATCAACGATAAGGACGAACTTACCAGCCAGTATCCGATGAACGACCTCGAAAAGGTCGGGATGCTCAAGATGGACTTCCTGGGCCTGACCACGCTAACCGTGATCGCCGACTGTCTGGCGACGATCAAGGACAAGCTGGGCGTCACGATCGACTGGGCGACGATACCCAATAACGAAGAAAAGACAATGCAGCTCTTCGGAGAGGGTCGAACCGAAGCCATCTTCCAGTTTGAGTCTTCGGGTATGGCTGAAATGTGCCGACGGCTCAAGCCGAAGGAACTCGAAGACCTTTCGGCACTTAACGCCCTCTATCGTCCCGGCCCGCTCGACGGCGGTATGATCGACGACTTTATTGACCGTCATCGCGGCATAAAGCCGACCGAATATATCGTTCCCGAAATGGAAGATATCCTCGGCAATACATTCGGCGTCCTGGTTTATCAGGAACAGATCATGCAGCTCGCCCAAAAGCTCGCCGGCTACAGCCTTGGCGAAGCCGATCTAATGCGGCGTGCCATGGGCAAGAAGAAGATCGACGAAATGCAGGTCCATGAGACTAAGTTTGTGGAAGGTGCCGTGTCGAACGGAATCGCTCGAAAAACGGCCAAGGAGATCTTCGAGTTGATGGCAAAATTTGCCGATTATGGATTTAATCGGAGCCACTCGATGGCATACGCGGTCCTCGCGTTTCAGACCGCTTATCTGAAGGCACACTATCCTGCCCATTTTTATGCTTCCGTGCTCTCGCACGAAGCTCAGGACAGTGCGAAAGTCTATAAATACTCGACCGAGCTGCGTTCTATGGGCCTTTCGCTGCTTCCGCCGGACATCAACGAAAGCGATGAGGGCTTTACACCTGGCGATGGAGCTGTTCGCTACGGGCTGACTGCCATCAAGGGAATGGGAACGGCCAGCGTCCAGGCGATCGTCGAAGCACGAAAGGCCGGAAAATTTACGTCGTTATACGACTTTTGCTCTAAACTCGGAGCCGGTGCCGTCAATCGCCGCGGGCTCGAGAGCTTGGTCACCGCCGGCGCCTTTGATTCGCAGATCCCGTACGGTTCGACTTCGGGAGAGTGGAGGCCGCGTCTATATGCCGCGATCGATTCTGCTTTGAGCCACGGTCAGCGGATGGCTTCCGACAAGAGCCGCGGGCAGGGCGGATTATTTGGTGCTGTAGAGACCGACGACGTAATGTCCGATGAGTCGCTGCCAGCGGTGGCGCCGTGGACGAAGACCGAAATTTCGAAACACGAAAAGGCGGCGATCGGATTTTACCTGTCGGCCCATCCGCTTGATAACTACACACAGCTTTTGCAGAGCCTGCAAATCTCCAACTTTGCTGACTACGGCGAACTCAAGGCCGGTGACACCGTGACTATGGGCGGGATCATCTCTGCTCTTGCGGTCCGGCAGAGCAAAAAAGGAAATCGATTCTGCATGTTCCGTTTGGAGGACCGTTCGGGCGGGATCAAGGCGATCGCATGGGGCGAGGCATTTCAGAAGTTCACGACCCTTTTGAAGGACGATGAGATGGTCGTAGTCGAGGGCCGGATCGAAGCTACCGAGGGCCAGGAGCCGACGCTGATCGTTAACGAGATCCGCTCGCTCGACGAGTCAGTTGCCACGACCGCACGTTCAATGACAGTTTCGATACCTGAAACCAGTCTCGAGCAATCTTTTTTGGAGGAAGTCTTCGTAACGCTTGGTGCCCATCACGGAAAGTGCGAGGTGTTCGTTAGCCTCCCGGTTGACGATGCGATAGTTAAGATACATGCTCCGGGAACACGTGTTGAAGGTACTCGTGCGCTTCAGCGCAAGCTCGAGGCGATAGGATGTGTGGTCGATTGGGCTCATTAACCAGAAAGACGGTATTATTGATCTATGACCACACCCGCATTTGAGCGAGTACAGACGGCACGGCACCCGGATCGACCCTATTCGCTCGATCTTTTTTCGGAGATTTTCACGGATTTTGTTGAGATCCACGGTGACCGGCGTTTTGCGGATGACCCGGCGATGGTCACCGGCTTTGCAAAGATAGACGGACGCGAAGTTGCTGTCATCGGCCAGCAAAAAGGCCGTGACATAAATGAACGCCGCTATCGTAATTTTGCGATGTCAAAACCCGAAGGCTATCGCAAGGCCCTGCGTGTGATGCAGCTTGCGGAAAAATTTAGGCGGCCGATCGTGACTATTATAGATACGCCAGGAGCGTATCCGGGCATCGACGCCGAAGAACGCGGGCAGGCTGAGGCGATCGCCTTTAACCTCCGGGAAATGGCATCGCTTAAGGTCCCGATCGTCGTTGTCGTACTCGGCGAGGGCGGTTCCGGCGGAGCACTCGCTATCGGGATAGGCGATCGCGTTCTGATGATGGAAAATGCGGTTTATTCAGTTATCACGCCCGAAGGATGCGCGGCGATCCTATGGAAATCGGCCGAAAAGGCTCCTGATGCCGCAGAAGGACTGAAACTAACGGCGGACGATCTGAAGAAATTCCACATCATCGACGAGATAATTTCCGAGCCCGTTTCGTGGACGATCGGCGACGATAAAGATGGCAAACGCGGCAAGGCGTTCGATAAGATCGCCGCATCCTTGAAGAAAAGTATAAGCTCCGCCCTCGATTCCCTGGCCAAAAAGGACACGGATAAGCTCCTGACCGAACGTTACCAAAAGTTCCGGAAGATGGGCGAATGGGTGTAGGCCTGAACCAGTGGCGCGGATTTTTACCACAGCCTGGCAAAGCATTATTTGTACCGCTCCGACTTAAAGTGGGACAAAAGGTGGGACAGGCTAACCCATTGATCTTGCTAAGATAACTCGTCGCTGTCCCACTGTCCCACCATATTTTGTTAAAGCGTTTTCCTGTGTGTCATCTCGAAAAAATGACACGTTCGAGTGGATACACCTGCTTTTATTTTACGTTCGATCATCAGACGGAAACGGGGTTTGCACGTACCGGTGGAGTCGAAAAACGAACTTGGTAAGTCTATAAATTTTCAAAGATCCAGCTTCCAATCTAATTCTATCACGCGTGTCAAGTGGAAGTGATTGTTGCATGCATGGGACGTCCAACTTAGAGAGAAGCCCGGACTTCGACCTCGGCGACGGCTTCTGAGCTATTTCGGCAGGCTCTCCACTCGCCGGTTGACTTCTTCCCAGTTGACGTTGGTCATGAACGCGTCGACGTATTTGCCTGCGGCTGCTCCGTAGTCCATTTGATATGCATGCTCGTACATATCGAGGACGAGCAGTGGGACGCTGAACGGCGGGTTGGTCGTATGGTCGGACGACCAATAGTTGTGTACCTCACGGGTGTGCATATTGAAAGCAAGGACCGTCCAGCCAGAACCGCCTGACAGTGAGTTGCCGGTGCGTTTGAACTCCGCCTCCCAATCTTCAAAACTGCCGAACCACTTCTCGATGATCTTTTTGGCGTTGCCGTCGGCTTTGCCATTACCGCCCAGATTTGCAAAATACTTTTCATGCAGGACGATCGAACCCGTGCGGGTCAGTTCCTGCCGTTTGAGATCACCATAGAGGTACACGGGCAAGTCTTTGTCTTTGGCTAGGACCGCTAGCCGCTGTTCGACGACGTTCAGGGCCTTGACCGCTCCGGTGTAATTATTCTCATGATGCGAGCGAATAAGCTTCTCTGAGATGCCGCTAAGCTTTGCCGGGTCGAACGGGAGCGGCTTGGGCAAATGCTTGGAACCAAACGCCGGAGCCGCTATATCGGTAGCTTGAGCACTGGCGAGCCCGTTGAATGCTAATAGACCCGCACCTGCTGATAATCCGCCGCGAAGTGCGTCTCGCCGAGAGATCTTATTCATACTGTCCTCACAATTAGATCTTAGATCACCGGATAGCGTGACCGATCAAAACGAAAAATGGAGTCAAACTATAGTCTCGCCTCTATATTTCGATCGAGACAACAAAACTTCGACCAGATCAAAATGGTATGTCGTCGTCGGCAGCGGGAGCCACGGCCGGGCCGGAGCTTGCGGCTGAGCCTGGTGACGGGGCCGAAGTCGAACCGCCGGTGAATCCAGCGTCGTGATCATCGTGACCGCCGCTATATTCGGCACCGCCGCCGTCACCGCGCGAGCTGATGAACTGCATATCGGTCGCCTGAACGTCGAGCGTATATCGCTTATTTTGATCACGGTCGGTCCACTCCTCGATTCGAAGGCGGCCTTCGATGTAAACGGGACTTCCCTTGGTCAAATATTTTGCTGCGTTCTCGGCCTGTTGACGCCAAAGAGTGATCTTGAACCATGTGGTAACATCCTGCATTTCACCCGATTTATCGCGACGCTTTTCGTTTGTTGCCATCGTAAAGCTGCAAACTGCGATCCCCTGCGGCGTATAGCGTAATTCCGGATCGCGGCCAAGATTGCCGACGACGATTATTTTGTTAAATGACATGGGTAGAACCTCGTGTTACGTCTGAATTAAGTAAACTTTTGACTAAGTATAGCCATCAATATATCACGGTCAAGGCGTGTGATAAAATCCTCTTTCTCCGCGAAGTGTCAGATCGCTCAGAGTATCTAAAGGGTAATGATAACCACCTCACGACAAAAGCCTTACACGATCGGCCGACGAATTCGCGAAGTGGCGTTGATAATATTCATCGCCCTCCCATTGTGCGTTTTTCCTCAAAAATCGCTTTCAGGCGAAGTTCAGCTACAGAAATGCTGGGAATACCGCTACACCGGCAACGCCGGTCCACAGATCGTGTCTGACTCAGGATCGGTTTTCGTTCGTCGCGAATCTTCCGGTATTGACGCGATTGCGGTGGACAGCGGCAAACTCGTTTGGACGACTGATGTCGGAGGGAGCATCGATTCAAACCTCGCGGTAGCCGGAGGAAATGTCGTCCTCGTTCGTAAGGCCGTGAACCCGGAAACGCCGCCTTCGCTCGTGGCTCTCAGCTCAGTCACTGGAATTACAAAGTGGGCAACAACTCTCCGGGCCGGAGAGGAATTTGTACTGGTCCCGTCGGGCGGCACCATCGTCGTAATTTCACGTTCCGGTTCGATCAGCGGCGTCGATGCACTGGGCGGTTCGATCGTATGGACACATTCGACGCCTACCGAGATCGTGCTGTCGACGGTGTTGGGCGGCCCGGATCTCTATTTTGCATATAGTGACCGAAACGTTAGATCGATATCGCTTGCCGGCATTCTCTCGCCCGGTTTTTCGCCGTTCCCATTCGCTTTGACGTCCCTCGTCCGCTCGGATGATGGTGCCATAGTCACGGGAGACGAACGCGGGCAAATAACGGCCTATTCGCCATTATTTCGGAACGTAGAATGGCAGTTCACGAGCGGCGCAGCAGTGAGTTCCCTTCTTGAGACCGATGAACTGCTCATTGCTGCATCGAACGACAACTTTATTTATGCGCTTTCGCTCGGCAGCGGACGGCGAATATGGAAAAAGCGAGTATCAGGGCGCGTTCAATCGATGCGAATGATGGGTCCGGACGCTGTGGTCGTGCAAACGATCGCCGACTCGGCCGTGCAAGTGTTGTCGATAAAGACCGGAAAGTCGGCAGGTCAGATAATTTTGCCGCTCGGCGAAGTTGCAGTGGCGATCACACCGGTTTTCCCGAAGATGGTGAGCGTATTGAGCGACGGAGCACTTTATATGTTCGGAGGTGCGGGCTGCAAGGCAAAGTGAAAGCGGCCGAGAGATCGTTGATTTCCCTCGGCCGCATTGAAACGAAAATTTGTTGACCGGTCAGTGACCATGAGGATCGTGCATCATAGAGTAGATCTCGTCCTTGATCTGGAGTTTCTTTTTCTTGAGAGTGACTTCTTCCAACTGCTCGTCGTCGTTAGGGTAGGTAAGGTGTGCAAGTTCGTTTAGTCGTTTTTCAAAGCTTTCGTGTTGGTTAACCAGTTCTCTGAAAGCATGATTACTTTTTAGCAGTTCGTCTCTGACCGGGTCAGCAACTGACATATCCATAGCGTTTGTCCTCACTTTTCAAGAGTTACCGCCCCTTCGCGGGCCAATTCTCGCGAGTCGGGCTTAGTCTCATCTTAGCCGAAATCCGCTTCGTTTATCAAGTCCTGGTATTAGGTCGGCAAGCGGTGAGGGGTCATTGGATGTCACACCGCATCAGGATCCCGTTCTCTCTGGGGTCTGAGTAAAAGTCCTTTCGAACCGTCACCGGGACAAAGCCATTCTTCACATAAAGGTTGACGGCGGGATCATTTGTTTCCCGAACTTCGAGCCAAATTCGTCCGACTTCACTTTTTCGCGAGGCGCTTAAAAACGCGTCGAGCAGCATCTGTCCATAGCCATTTCGCTGGACAGACGGATCAACGCCAATATTATATATTTCGGCATCGACTGCGAGATCGTGGCTGGCCGCCGCAACGATCCGGCCGACGATAAATCCGAGAGTTAAATTGTCGTCCAACTCAAGCCGGAGCATTATTGAGACGGGATTCTTTAATTCGTCAAGATAATGTTGGGCTGTCCATCGATTTAGATTGGTGTCTTCCGCGATCCGAATAAGGTCCGCAATATGCGTGCTTTCGATCTGCCGGATGCGTGGGAAGCCCATTTCGCAATTATCCACTATTTTGCCTTAGCGATGAACAAAGGCGTATCGATGTCTGTTAGCTTCGCCGCAAAACGGCCAAAAAGGCTGGCGAGGTCGTTGCCGACGTTGATCATTTCGTCGCGAATTCGTATGTCGGACCGTTGGAATATCGAATCGCTGACGACGAACGTCCGTAAGGGCTGAGTTGAGACCAGGCGAGCAAACTCTTCGTACGTCAGCGGTAACGGGTCGGTAGTGGGCATGACGCCGCCCGAATTCCCATTGAATTCCTGGACGCACACCATCCCGCGTCCCACCGGCAGTGCGACCGTCAGCGGTCCCGCCGTATCGGCCGCACAGGCGAGAGCCTCTAGCGATGAGAATCTCCGGACCGGGATCTTAACCGCTGCGGCGATTCCCATTGCGGTAGAGATCCCGATACGTATCCCTGTAAAACTGCCGGGCCCGGCCCCGACGATAACGTCGGAAAGCGAACCGACATTCAGATCATTGCGGGACAACAGTCGGTCGATCGTTGGTAGAATATCTTCTGCCCTGGACACGCCGGTTGATTCGACAGTTCCGTCTATCCTATCGGACCCGTTGAAGAGCGCGACGCTTCCGCCTTCGATAGACGCTTCGATCGCCAGCGTGATAGATGGGGTTGGATCGGTCATTTGAACAGCCGTCGTCGAAACATCGACCAAAATTTCCCGATCGACGGGCCTAATCGCTTCATGCCCGCTATTATCTGATAGTGAATCCGAATGCGTGAGTCAAAACTGCCCTCAGTCTCGATGATCGACTCGATGGGATTGGGCGGGATACGCTTTTTTACCTGCTTCCACAACTGTTTTCGGTCGTTAAGGAACATCTGCAGCGGCATCAGCCGGACGTCGCTCGCCCACTCTTTTTCGACCGTCTTGACGAGCCAGACTGGCAAAACCCTAGCTTCGTCGGCAAAAGGAAGATCGTCGATATTGAGATCAAGATATTTGTGAGCAAGGCCAATAGCGCAAATGATCCACCGGCGTCTCGTGGCACTCACGACACTAAGACAGCGGTCCCAATCGAAGTCAGTCGGACGATTCGAGATCGCGTAATAGATATCCCAAAGCCGCTCGCGGTTCGCCCCGCCGTCATTAAGCCAGTGAACACAAAGAACCCGAAAATGGTCTTCGGGCCGCAGCATTCTGATAAGCGTACCGTCGATATCGATCAGGCGAGAGTTTTCGAAGAGGTCGTTCCAGCCCACAGAGTCGAGGTGGCGAAGGCCCCGGTGCAGGTCGATGTTGATCTTCCCAGCATTGGATGTCGAGCTTATTCCGTTCGCTCGATCAAAAGTTTCCGGCGAAACAGCGAGGTCTACGTC
>JBDTZO010000150.1:0-14697 GCA_040005135.1 Acidobacteriota bacterium
TTGCCCGCGGGATCCGAGGTTTTTTGTCCGGCACGGATAAAGAGCGTCTGCACGATCTGCATGCGGCGTTCGGCGACCCGGTGGTCAAGGCGGTGTGGTGCGTTCGCGGCGGCGGCGGTGCCCCGCGGCTGCTGCCCGACATCGACTACGGCCTGATCCGCAAAAATCCCAAGATCTTTATCGGCTTTTCGGACATTACAGCCCTGCATGTCGCGATCAATCAAAATTGCGGGCTCGTCACGTTTCACGGGCCCGTCGGGACCTCGACCTACTCTGACTATACAAAGATGCACGTGATGAACGTGCTCATGCAGCCGACCGCGCCCTATAGGGTCGACGTTTCGCCAAATAACGCGCTAAACGAATCGCCTTTTTTTCACTCTGAGGTCATCGTCAAGGGCAAATGCCGTGGGCGGCTGATCGGCGGCAACCTCTCGCTGCTCGCGGCGGTCGCCGGCACAAAATTCGCGCTCAATAATATCAAGGGCAAGATCCTATTTATCGAGGAGATCGGTGAACCGCCGTACCGTATCGACCGAATGTTGACCCAGCTCAGGCAAAGCCTCGACCTTCGGAGCGTCGCCGGGATCGCGCTCGGCGTCTTTGACGATACCAGCGCGTCCGCCGGCAAGACCGCTCAGCCCGTGCTCGATGTGCTTCGCGACCGTCTCGGCGATCTCGGCGTGCCGCTCGCGTACGGACTCTCGTTCGGGCACATTCGCGACAATATGACACTGCCGTACGGGATCGAGGCCGAGTTCGACGCGGATAACCTGGCGATCACATTTCTCGAGACTGCCGTCCTGTAAATTTCCGCTTGTGGATCGGAGAGCGTTCGAGCATGTCCGGGCTTCGGACAATTACGATCGTCTCAAATGCGTTGAGGAGAGTAAATAGCGGTTTTTAAGCTTATTAAGCTTTTTATGATTATTATGATTATTATGATCTTTAAGGCGGCATGCGATGTTGGGAAAGATCGAACGCCTCCGACATTTTACAAGAGTTGAAAGTGTGGCTCGGCTGCACCGGATCGGACACCTGAGCGTGAAGGACGACATGGACGGTTTGGTCGAGGCCGCTACGCTCATCAGGACCAGGAAAACACGTTCGCAGTAACGCCGAAAAAATGACTGTACCAAAACACGGGTTTCGCTGTACCAAATCGCATGTTTCACTGTTACAGAACCCCAGAACCCTCGGCGCTGCAAAGCCAGATCTGAGACCGTTGTCGCGAATCCTCTTGATCGCCGCCATTGCTCTCTCCGGCGCATTTATTTGTGCCGCACAGTCACCGCCGCCACCGACGCCGGCACCGCCTCGGCCGAATCCCTTTTCGTCATTCCGCCGATTTGTCGAGCTTGACGCATTGTCCGTGAGCACGAGGTATCGGTATATCGGAGATTCCAATCGTGCCATCGCGGCGAATCAGGACCAATATCAGATCATCGCACGCGGCCGATTTAAGTTCGATAAGAGCGGCAGATACAGCATCGGATTTGGGCTTCAGACGGGAAATGTGTTCAATGCCGGTTGGAATAGCACGGGTTGGGGAACCGGTGCGCCCCGCAACGATCTGATTCTGCGGCAACTGTATTTCGATGCTAGACCTGTGAACGGACTTGAGATCCAGATCGGCGGCCTTGCGTTCAATAACGGCGAAAACACCGAGATCACATCCTACGATAACGACGGCTACCTCACCGGCGAACGCGTGCGGATCACACGGCCGAAACGACTCTTTTTTGACGAGATATCGCTCACGCGTGCTTATATCGGCGACACCGCCCGCCCCAACATTTTCGCGCGTCTGCACAGGCTCGGAAATGCTAATTATTATCAGCTATTGGGCCGAAAACGGTTGAACAAAAGCGTCTCATTCTCGGCAGATTATACCTATGAGGCCGGCAGCGACACGCTTCGCCAGGGCGTCAAGTTTTCGGTACCGAAATTCGCACTGTTGGATAGCTTTCTCTTCGAGAATTACGAACGGCTCGATCCCAAACCCGGCTACGGTTTTTCGGTCTATGGCCAGAAGAAAGTGAATAGACACCTGACCGTCGGCGAGGGCTTTGCACGGATCGATCGCACGATGCTCAACGCAGACCGATTTCCGCGGGGCAACCGGATATTCGCGAATATCCTCGTTCCAGTCACACGCGAACTCTCAGTGAACGCGGTCGCAATTCACGGCCTCGGCCCGATCGCCGCTACGCTGCCGCGGACCAGGATCGAGCTCATCGTCAGCTACAACGTGCTCGAGACGCTCAAACGGTTCAAGATACAGTGACCGCCGACAGGCCCCTACGCCTCACGCCGCCGCCTCCGCCGTCGCCGTGTTTCGCGTCCGCCGCCAAAATAGGCGAGGATCATCACGATCATATGAGCCGCGAACCAGATGTTGTCCGCACCCATATTTTGATAAATATATATGAGTATCAGGACCCGCGGCAGAAAGACGCCGAGCAGCAGGTCAGCCCATTGCGGCACCGAGTTTGCGGGAAAGTGTGCCGGATATAAAAACAAATACACGAGCATCACGACCCTTGGAAAGAACAAGGAAAATAAAAGGAAATAAACGTCCATATTAGGCCTCGATCGGAGTAGCTAAATTCTACTCCTATTGCCGATCCAACGAAATCCGTTGTGGCGGCCCGATATACTCGCCTTCGTATTAAGTTGTAAAATAAGGACAATATGCCTCAAAATGCCGAAGCTGAGCGTATCGCCGAATCGAACGCTCGAACCAAAAACTGGAAACGCTGGGGTCCCTATTTGAGCGAACGCGGCTGGGGCACCGTTCGCGAAGACTATTCGGCAGACGGCTCAGCGTGGGATTATTTTCCGCACGACCACGCTCGATCGCGTGCTTACCGCTGGAATGAAGACGGGCTCGGCGGCATTTGCGATAAGCACCAAAATATCTGCTTCGCGATCGCGCTCTGGAACGGAAAAGATCCGATATTGAAGGAAAGGCTGTTTGGCCTAACCGGCCCTGAGGGCAACCATGGCGAGGACGTAAAGGAGCTTTATTACTATCTCGATTCGACGCCGACGCACTCGTACATGAAGTTTTTGTATAAGTATCCGCAGGCCGAATACCCATACGTGCGGCTGATCGAGGAAAACAAAAGGCGGAACAAATTGGAACGCGAGTTCGAACTGCTCGATACCGGCATCTTCGACGACGACCGGTATTTCGATGTGTTCGTTGAGTATGCCAAGGCCGATGTGGACGACATTTCTATTCGGATGACGATTGCAAATCGTGGCCCCGAAGCGGCACCGATAAACGTGCTTCCGACGGTGTGGTTCCGCAATCGATGGACTTGGGACGCGTCCGAGCCAGGACGAATTATCCGCACTGCCGGCGATGGCGTGCTGCAGATCGAGTGCGATGGCCTCGACACGCATCGCTTGTTTTGCGAAGGCGCGCCCGAGCTTTTATTTACCGGGAACGAGACCAATACCGAGCGCATCTTTGGAACGCCAAACGCCAAGCATTTCGTTAAAGACGGCATAAACGACTATATCGTCGGCGGCAATGCCTCAGCCGTTGATCCGTCGGGCACGGGAACAAAGGCTGCCGCAAATTATTTTCTTACGATCCCGGCGGGCGAAAGTGCCGAAATTAGACTTAGACTTTCGACCACCGCGTTTTCGAGGGACGATGTAGGGACCGCCGTCGGAAAAACTGACCTTCAAAGATCGTTTGATGATTTCGATCAGGTTTTTGCCGAGCGCATTGCGGAGGCGGACGAGTTTTACGCACCACTGGCTCCGGCCGATATATCGGATGATGCTAGGAACGTCCAGCGTCAGGCCTTTGCCGGAATGCTCTGGTCGAAGCAGTATTACCACTACGTTGTCCAGGAATGGCTTGACGGCGATCCGGCGATGCCAAAGCCGCCCGAGTCGCGTTGGGAAGGCCGTAATCATACCTGGCTGGAATTGTACAATGCGGACGTCATCTCAATGCCTGATGCGTGGGAGTATCCGTGGTACGCGGCATGGGACCTCGCGTTCCATTGCATTCCGCTCGCGCTGATCGATACTGAATTTGCCAAGGGGCAGCTTATCTTATTGCTTCGGGAATGGTACATGCATCCGAGCGGTCAGATCCCGGCGTACGAATGGTCGTTCAGCGACGTAAATCCGCCGGTGCACGCGTGGGCCGCGCTTCGCGTGTTTCGGATAGACCGAAAAAACACCGGAAAGGGCGATATCAAGTTTCTGGCCCGTGTCTTTCAGAAATTGCTGATCAATTTCACGTGGTGGGTCAACCGTAAGGACGAAGGCGGATTGAACATATTCGAGGGCGGTTTTCTAGGACTCGATAATATTGGCGTCTTTGACCGCTCGCGGCCCATCCCGACAGGCGGACGGCTGGCACAGTCTGACGGCACCAGCTGGATGGCGATGTATTGCCTCAACATGCTCGCGATCGCGATCGAGCTCGCCGCTGTGGATAATACATACGAGGACGTGGCCTCTAAGTTCTTCGAACACTTCATTTACATCGCACACGCGATGAACACTCTCGGTCGCGACGGAATTTCGCTTTGGGACGACGACGACGGCTTTTATTACGACGTTATGGCCTTAAGCGGCGAGCCCAGCCGTCCGTTGAAGGTGCGTTCGATGGTGGGCCTGATACCGCTTTTCGCCGTCAGTACGATCGAGCCTGCGGTGCTCGACGCGCTTCCTGATTTTAAGAATCGGCTTTATTGGTTCATTGAGAATAGGCCGGACCTCACAGCCAACGTGTCTTGCATGAAGACGCCGGGCGAGGGTGAGCGGCGTCTGCTTTCGGTGGCGTGGCGGGAACGTCTCGAATTGGTACTTAAGGTTATGCTCGACGAAAACGAGTTCCTTTCGCCCAATGGACTTCGGGCCCTTTCGCGATTTCATAAGGATCATCCGTTCGTCCTTGATGTCGCCGGAGTGGAGAGTCGCGTCGATTATGAACCAGCCGAATCGACCAGTGGGCTGTTTGGCGGAAACTCCAACTGGCGCGGGCCCGTATGGTTTCCGCTCAATTATCTGATGATCGAGTCACTTCAGAAGTTTCACTGGTATTTTGGCGACGACCTCAAAGTCGAATGCCCCACCGGATCAGGCAATTTGATGAACCTTTGGGACGTCTCGCAGGAGCTGTCACGGCGGCTGTCACGGCTTTTCTTACGTGATGGCAATGGCCGTCGGCCCGTGTTCGGTGGTGTCGAGAAGTTGCAAAGCGACCCCCATTTTTCCGACTATATACTGTTTTTTGAGTATTTCCACGGGGACGATGGCGCCGGCCTGGGAGCCAATCATCAGACGGGCTGGACCGGGCTCGTCGCCAAACTCTTGCAGCAGAGCGGCGAATAATTAGCGATCGTCCTGGTTTTTGCAGTCCGGCGGATCTCGGCTGCGTAGATTTGCGTGCCGTCCTTGTTCTATAATTTATTGCTTATCTTAAGCATTGACGAGGATGCCCTGCGTTCTCAACACTGATCAAAAAATTAAGATGCCTCGCCCACACGACAGCCCGATATCTGCCGTAACCTCGCCCTCCGGCGAGAACGACCTCGAGCGCCGTCTGAGGCTCTACGAAACGATCGTTTCCAGTACGCCCGATCTGGTTTACGTTTTCGATCTCGACCACCGGTTCGTCTATGCAAACAGAGCTCTGCTCGAAATGTGGGGCAGAACGTGGGACGAGGCCATCGGCAAGAACTGTCTCGAATTGGGTTACGAGCCGTGGCACGCCGAGATGCATGATCGCGAGATCGATCAGGTCTTCGACACGAAAGAGCCTATTCGCGGCGAGGTGCCGTTCGCCGGGACGTCCGGACGTCGGATATATGACTACATATTCACGCCGGTCTTTGGCGAGGACGGTCGTGTCGAGGCGGTGGCCGGTACAACGCGTGACATCACTGAGCGGAAAGAAGCCGAAGATGCTGCTCGTCAGCTCGCGGAACAGAATCAGGAAATAATCGAGAGCATCACCGACGGATTTTTCGCTTTGGACCGCGAATTTCGATTCACCTACGTCAATCGACAGGCCGACACCCTGCTCGAGCGCAAATCCGGCAGTCTGGTCGGCCACTCGTTGTGGGAGGAGTTTCCCGGCCTGCTGGAGAGCCCGTTCGAAACAGCTTACGTGGACGCTATGGCACAGAGGAAGGCGTCCACCGTCACAGCCTTTTATCCCGACCATCGGCGTTGGTACGAGGTCCACGCTTACCCCTCGGCGAGCGGGATAACGGTCTATTTTAGGAATGCGACCGATCGGAAACAGGCGGAGGCCGCCCTGCGTCAATCCGAGGCCCTGCTTGAACAAAGGGCTCGGATCTTCGACACTACTCTCACATCGATCACCGATTTTGCCTACACATTCGACAAATACGGTAAATTTACATACGCCAACCGGCCGTTGACCGATCTATTAGGTATTGAGCCAGACGAGATAGTCGGTAAGAGTTTTTTTGAACTGCCTTATGAGCCCGAACTCGCGCAGAAGCTATCGGATCAGATCCTCGAGGTTTTCGATACCGGACACACCGTTCGCGATCAGACACGCTTCATCGACCCCTCGGGACAGATGGGGTTTTATGAATACATCTTTAATCCCGTTTTCAATTCCGATGGGATAGTCGATGCAGTCGCCGGCTCCACCCGCAATGTCACGGAACGCGTCCAGGCCGAAACGGCCTTGCGCGAATCCGAGGAGCGCATCCGCATCGCCGTCGACGCGGCGGGACTCGTAACCTGGGAGTGGGACCTCACCGATGATATGGTCTTCTGGACCGATCGATCTAGCTCGGTACTGGGCAAGACCACGCTCGACAATCCAACTACTGCTTCAGAATTTTTTAAGGTTTTAGATGTCCGTGATGTCGACATCCTGAGATCTCGGCTTACTTCGGCAGCCGGAGCCGGCGAGACGCTCGATGCCGAATTTCGTACACAGCGTCTCGACGGCACCTTTCGTTGGATCAGTGCTTACGGCAAAGTCACTCGTTGGGAAAATGGAACCGCTACGCGATTGAGCGGCGTGGCGGCCGACATAACCGTTCGGAAACAGGCTGAACAGGAGGTTCGCGAATCTCAACAAAAACTCAGTGCGGTATTTAACGGCACAAGTGAATTCATCGGGCTTTTAAGCGTCGATGGAACGCTGCTCGAGGCAAACCGGGCGCTCTTGGAGTTTGGGCCCGCTAAACGCGAAGACGCCATCGGCCGACCGTTTTGGGAGATATTCTGGTTCAGTCATACGCCGGAAATGGTCGAGGTCATTAGACAAGGGGTCGCTGACGCGTCGCGAGGCAAATATTTTAACATTGACGCTCTCATTAATTCGGCATCGGGAAACGCACATTTCTTCCGTATCACGTTCTCGCCAATAAAGGACGCAGATGGGAATGTCATTTTTATTTTGCCGATGGGCACTGACATTACCGATCAGATGGCCGCTGCAGACGCGATCGGCCGCCAAGCCGCTCTGATCGAGTTGTCGCAGGAACCGATCTTCGTCTGGGACCTAAACGACGGGATAGTCGAGTGGAACCAAGGGGCCGAACTGCTTTACGGCTACAGCCGATCTGAAGCCATAGGCCAAATCAGCAACGAATTGCTTCGTACCGATTACCCCGACGTTCTAACGGATTTTCTGGAAAGGCTCAGGCAGCAGGGACAATGGTTCGGTGAAGTGACGCAGGTGTCCAAGGAAGGGAGAACACTAAAGATCGAGACGCGGCAACAGCTTCTTGAGTCGGGTGGAAAGCTCCTTGTCCTGGAAACGAACCGCGACATCACAGAACGTAGGTTCGCTTCCGAGCTTCTCCAGCGGTATCGTATGCTCTCCGAAAGGTCCCGCGATGCGATCTGGTTCCTGGATTCGAACGGGCGCTTTATGGATGTGAATCAAGCGGCGATCGAAAATTACGGGTATACCCGCGACGAATTTCTCTCGATGAGCATCGCGGACGTCCGCCATCCGTCGACGTCAGTCGAATTGCAGCGGCAGATCCACGAGGCAAACACCGACGGCATTAGCTTTGAAAGCGTGCACGTCCGAAAGGACGGGACGACATTTCCCGTCGATGTCACGGCGAATGCTGCGGATCTCGACGGAAAGCGGATGGTCATGGCGATCGTCCGCGACATTAGTGAGAGGAAAGCCGTCGAGATCGCTCTGATCGAATCCGAAGAACGCAGCCATCTGGCCCAGGAAGCGGGCCGCGTCGGTGTCTGGGATTGGGATGCGTCCACAGGCAAGACATACTGGTCCAGATCAATGTTTCTGTTCTATGGCGAAGAGCCGAGCGATATCAACCCGGATGAGAAGTATTGGATTGACCATCTTCATCCGGCCGATCGCGAAAGGTTGATCCTCAATCTCAAGCAGACTCGCGAATCCGACACGGAACAGTTTCACGATGAGTTCCGGATCATCAGGAAAGACGGCAGCGTCGGCTGGATCGAATCGACAGCAAAAGTGGTCCGCGACGTCACGGGAGAAGCTGTCAGGATGTACGGCGTCAACATCGAGATCACCGAGCGCAAGGACGCTCAAGAACGGGTCAGACTTAGCGAAAACCAACTCAGGCTTGTCACAAACGCCGTTCCGGCACTCATTTCATACGTCGACAACTCTGAACGATTGCGCTTCGCTAATGCAAAATTCACTGAGTGGTTCGGTTTGCCTCCCGAAAAGATCGTGGGTAAACGGGTTCGCGATGTCTTTGGCCAAGACGCATATCGCATTCTCAAACCGCGCGTCGCTGAGGCTCTGGCGGGCGAAAAATGTACTTTTGAAACGATCTTGTCCTACAAGAGGGCCGGTGAGCGGTATGTGAATATTTCCTATATGCCGGACATTGGCGTCGACGGCACGGTTCATGGCTATTACGCCATGACGCACGACCTGACGGATCTTAAGCGATCACAGGACCTGCTTCGGTCGAGCGAAGAGCGGCTCGGATTGATGATGGAAGATCTCACCGATTATGCCATTTTCTCCATGGATAGAAACGGAGCGATCGACAGCTGGAACATGGGTGCAGAGTTAATTTTCGGCTATTCGCGCGAAGAGGTGATGGGACTTGGATGTGAGGTGCTGTTTACGCCAGAGGATGTGGACGAAGGGATCCATCTTCGTGAGATGGCGTCGGCACGCGAGACGGGCCGTGCGTCGGATGACCGGTGGCATCTGCGAAAGGGCGGGACACGCTTCTTTGCAAGTGGTGTAATGATCCCGGTATTCGTGGGTAAGACCTTAACCGGTTATGCCAAGATCGCAAGTGACCTTACCGAACGAAAGCGACGTGCCGAGGAGCTGCAGCGGGCGCATGACGAACTGGAGGTCCGCGTCGAGGAACGAACGCGCGAACTTGCTGACGCGAATTTGGCACTGCTCGGCGAAATGGAAGTGCGTGAGGTCGCCGAGAGGCAGCGAGCCGACCTCCTAGCGAGGCTCGTGACGAGTCAGGAGTTCGAGCGCCGCCGCATAGCTCGCGATCTGCACGATCAACTTGGGCAGCAGCTCACCGCGCTTCGGCTGAAGATCGAATCGCTCCACGAGATCTCAGCCCAATATGAGCCCATAGCGACACGGGTCCGCCGGCTACAGGAGATCGCCGAGAAACTGGATTCCGAGGTCAGCTTCCTCGCTTGGGAGTTGCGCCCGACAGCCCTTGACGACCTTGGACTTGTCGACGCTGTCGGAGCATTTGTCAGCGAGTGGTCCCGGCACTATGAGATCGAAGCCGAATTCCACGCAAATGGCCTCGGGAATGTGCGTCTTGACCATGAGATCGAAACCCACCTTTACCGTATCACGCAGGAGGCACTCAATAACATCGTCAAGCATGCGGATGCCAACACGGTCACAGTCATTCTCGAAAAGCGGGAATCAAATGTAATTCTTATCATCGAAGACAACGGAAAAGGTTTTGATCCATCCGACGAGAATATTACGGCCGGATCGAGCAGCGGGCTTGGCCTCGTTGGAATGCGGGAGCGGGGAATGTTGGTAAATGGCGAGGTCGAGATCGAATCAGCCGCGGGTAAAGGAACGACGATATTTGTTCGCGTTCCGGAAAAGTAGGGATCGGAATAAGATGGATAATACAGCCAAAAAGCTCAAGGTGCTGATCGCAGAAGATCATCAGACGGTGCGCGAGGGCGTCAAACTTTTGGTTAACGCGCAGAACGACATGGAGGTCGTAGCCGAGACCGGTGACGGCGAAGAAGCAATTCGTGAGACGGTCAGACTGTCGCCGGATATCCTGGTAATGGACATTTCCATGCCTACGATGAACGGACTCAAGGCAACCAAACGCTTACGAGCTCTTGGGTTACAAGTCAAGATCCTGATGCTCACGCGTCATACCGACGACGGTTATCTTCAGCAGCTGCTTGGCGCCGGAGCAAATGGCTATGTTCTGAAACAGAGCGCCCCGACGGAGCTTATTAACGCCATTCGCGTTGTCGCCGCCGGCAACGCATATCTAGATGCAAGCCTTACACGTAAGGTCATGGGTGGTTACATCAATCGTGCGACATCCTTTCGCGGCGAGAGCAAGGGAGAGCTTACGGATCGCGAAAACGAGGTGCTTCGCCTAATATCGTTAGGCTACAGTAATAAAGAGATCGGTGCGCAGATGGATCTCAGTGTAAAAACAATTGAGGCGCACAAGGCAAACGCAATGCGAAAGCTCGGTATTGCCAGCCGGATAGATATCGTTCGCTACGCAATTCTCCAAGACTGGCTCAAAGACACCTAGATTTAGGCCTTTCATTGACGTTCCATAACCAACTCCGACCATATTCCCAGAGCAGATAGGGTTTTCCCCTATACATACTCCCAATCTTCCTTAGAAACTTTCCCGAACTTCCCGATATTCACGTTGGATGTAGTCGTCCATACTCAATACATCGGACAAGCAGTCAGATCAAGTTGCTAGTGATGGAGCGACGGTCGTAAACGGGTCGCTTGTCCGAAGATCAAGGGGGGACGCACAAGGAACTCCCCACGCGGGAGTTCCTTGGTCCATTTTTCAATATTTTTTGACGCATCTTATTGAAAAGCGAAAGTGAAAACGAACACACTCGCAAAGGTTGAATAAGCATCAAGTTTTATTTGAGATTCAAAAAAGGGGAAAAAGAAAATGGATCACTCAGCACTGACAGACATAAGGTACAACGGAGACAGCAGCGCTCACCTATTTTATTCGAACGATGTTTCGCGGTCGCCTATATCGGCTCCGATCGGATCGGCAAATATGATCTTAAATGCTCTGCCGCCTGACGTTCAGAGAATGCTCGCACCGTCGCTCAAGCCTGTTTCACTTCGTAAGGACAAATTCATCTATCAGGAAGATGATCCGCTCGATTATATCTATTTTCCAATAACCGCAGTAGTTTCTGAATTCAAGATCCTTGAAGACGGCCGCATGGTCGAGATCGCAGTAACTGGCAAAGAAGGTGCGATCGGCCTCTCATCGATGTTTTCAGATTCTCATGTAGCTGCAAATTGCATGCAGGTTTCGCAGGCTGGAACGGCCGTGAGGATCGGAACATACACTTTGGAACGAATGCTCCGGACGAACGAGGGCATGCGGACACAGCTTAGCCGATCGGTCGATACCTACATCCGCCAGATCTCGCAAAAAGCGATCTGCAACATGTACCATTCGGTCAAGGGCCGGCTTTGCACGTGGCTGCTGATGGTACACGACCGATGTGGCCACAGTACGCTGAAGCTGACGCATGAACAGATCGCTCGCACACTCGGCGTTTACCGGCCCAGTGTTACGTGCATCGCCCAGGAATTACGTGAACAACAACTTATTGACTATTCGAGAGGCGACATTGTGATCCGTGATCGTAAGGGCATGGAAAAGACGGCTTGCGGATGCTATCTCGAACTTGATTGCCGGAAGCCGGCTCTTTCAGCGGCATAAACCAGTATTTTCCAGGTCGCGCGGCTACGTGCGGCGTGGGAACGCGAGCGTCGAGGTTCAGGCTTCGACCAATTTGGCAGGATAGCCGATCATACCAGAACAGCCTGCCAACACTTGTTCACACGGCTGTCCTGCCATTCCCATTTTCGGAGGTGGAAATATGTCTAAGGATGTCATTCATGTTCACGGCGAAGACGTAGTGGTTGGTGAAGATACGGCGAAAGCGTTTCGTGGTGTTAACTGGGCAATGATCTCGATCGGAAGTTTTATTGCGATCATTATTATTCTTACACTTGTATTTTTTATTTATTCAGGCAATAGAGGTTCGATACAGGATCCGCGCGGAACGCAGGAACAGCCAGCTGCAGTCCGGTAACGCCTTAAAAACAGACGCTCCGGCCATTGAATGCCGGACGAGATAAAAAGGAGAAAATCAACATGCTTTGGACAATCGTAATAATTTTATTGGTTTTGTGGGCACTTGGATTCGGATTTGCGGGCTCGTCGCTCGGGGCTTTGGTGCATATCCTGTTAGTCGTAGCTGTAATCGTAGCGATCATCCAGCTTGTTTCGGGAAGGCGTCCGTAGCGAGACTAGTTTACCGATATTTTGCAGGGAGCTTCAAATTTGACGCTCCCTTTTTAGATGGCGGCGATTTGCGGCACCGGCATTAGGATTCAGCGGAAAGCAAAAAAAGTAGGCTGCGCAATTCGCGCAGCCTGCTTCTCTATTTTGCAAAGAGATCAATTAAAAGATCTGCGACGAGCCTCCACGACTGGTTGGATTGTCGAGATCCTTCGCGGTACCGTCCGCGGCGTTTTTAACCTTTTCCCCCGTGCTCGTCACTGCGTCGGCCGCCGTGTCACTGGCCGTGCTAACCTTCGCTGCTGCGTAATCATACGCCGCCGATGCCTTCTCGCGAAGATTTTGGACGACTTCAGCAGACTGATCTTTCAGTGCACTGGCCTTTACCTTCGTCAAATCATAGCCATCCCGGGTCGCTTTCGCAATGTCTCCGCGAAGCTGGCTTCCTTGCTTAGGTGCGAAAAGCAGGGCCACTATTGCTCCAATTCCGCCCCCGACCAGTAAGTACAACAGCTTGTTGTTTGTATCCCGTGATTCTTCCCCCGATCTCGTATCCGTATGTTTCGAATTTGATTCCTTCATTTCATTTACTCCTATTATTGCCTCTAAAGTGCTCGTCGGCCGAGCTATGCCGCCGCCGAGACCTGACCTTAGTATTGTCAAAAGTCAGCACCAAGTTTGTACTATGGTGTACTAAACCGCATAGCGATGCTCAAATAATTTGGATTCACTTTTGAAATAGCAGGCGGAAATTCACTCTGATAGTTACTGCACGCGTGGCGGAAAAATGGTGGCCACTTCGCTTCGCCAAAGGCAGGAAGGAGGTCCCGCTTTTCGCATAGGAATGGTCTGAAAATCGGCCCCAATTTTTCCTTGCGCCTTGTCGGCCGCAGTGCTACATTCATACCACGAACGAGTCTAGCTTGATTCAATTACAAGGATGAAACTTTGCTCATGGAAAGATTGCAGCCGCACTGCGACTCTGCACGCCCGCTTTGGATATCGCATCCTTGGGTCGCGCGACGTTCCGGCTCCGAGCGAGTCGTATACAATACTTCACCGCAGTCTGTGCGATGAGCATATCGAAAATATAAAGGATAGTTATCTCGACGTGACAGTTTATCCGATCGGCAGTTGCCCCTCGTGCGATGGTGCAACTGCAGCACAACGCGGGCCCGCGAATGGGCTCTAGGCATGTACCAGCCAGGTCGTCATCGCCAATTCCCGAAACAGAGCTTTTCTAGAGTTATTGAACAGGGATCGGTCCCAACCAAACGTTTGCATTAAGTGGTCGAACACAATCTTGACGCTTTCAGAGATTAACGGATGCTTTGGGATAACGCACTTGCTTTTAGGATGAGCAAGTGATGGCGGCGAACAAAAAAATGCGGAGCATGTAATGCCCCGCGAGTGGGAGTAAGGCGACCATGAACGATCCTACCGCAGAACCGATCCGGGAGAGCTGTGGGAAGGCCCTCCCTTCACGGAATTGTTCACTACCTTTTCCTCTTTCCGCCATCGCCGACGAGCTTGTCCTCAACGATTGCGGCTCTCGGCGTTGGAGCCGGTATTGTGTTCGACGGTCAACAGGTCGTGAGTGATTCCCCCCAAAAAGTGAAAGTCGAAATCAGATCCGGATTACTGTTCGGTTAAATCCGCTTTCAATTGTTATTGATTATTTTCCGCGAAATCTTACAGGCAAATCACGCGCATCTAAAATTATTTCTCAAAAACTCAACTTTACCTGTTGTTCGGCGGCCGGCGGCCCTAGAGAAGCGATGGGGACACGGCTGGTGAATCAGTCGCAGGACCGATGACGGGCAGCTGCAGGCATTCGCCCGTCGGGCTGATGATTTGAAAAGTAGGAAGGTCATTTTAGATCGTAAACAATAAAAAGTAGAGGCCGGCCGTTAAATGAGTTAACGGGCCGGCCTCTTTGGTTAGTGGTATCGCCAGTGATGCGGCGGTACCCGGGGTTAGTAGTTCATCAGAACGTCTCCGGGGACGCCGAACGGCTGCGACGTGAGTCCGCCGTCGGGACTTGCTGACTGGCTCGACGGAAGCATGAACCAGGTCATGCTCGAGGTACGGCAAACCGCAATGTCGGCTCGTCCGTCGCCGTCATAGTCGGCCGGCACAGGTGTGTCGGTGGCTATGCCGA
>JBDTZO010000005.1:0-14580 GCA_040005135.1 Acidobacteriota bacterium
CGGCGATTCTGGACCTCGCGAATAGAAAAAGCGTGCTGTTCAAACTCCTGTTCGATCTCAGCACGCTTATTTTCTGCGGATTCTATGCTTTGTTTTAACCGGCGAAGGGTGGTGTCGGTCTTCTGCAATTCTATCAATTTATCAAGATCTGCTTTCACTTAAAAAAAATCTCCCGTAAATATATCCCGTATATTAGTTGTATTCTAACCTACATTGGCATATTAAGAAAAGCTCTGACTTTGTGTCATCGATCCAGAAACGTCAAAAAGTGTTCATTAAGATCGACCAGCCGCAGCGGCCGCCGCCGGTCATCAACTTGATCGATGTGCCAGATCGGCAGTTCGCCAGAGTAGGCCAGAGAAAGGTCGGCATTGGACCGGCTAATTCCGAAATGTGAAATTCGGGCCGCCGCCAGCATTGCGCCGCGCATGATCCCGTCCGCCGGAGTACGCGTCCAACCCGCCTCGACAGTGAGACATCTCACACCCTGCCTGAGATTTACCAGCGAACCGACCATATTTGAATTGCCGCGGGTGAAGCTGTGCGGTTCGCGGGTCTCGATCTCAATGGCAGCGTTATTGCGATTTGCGCTCGATGCGATCTCGATGATCGAGTCAAAAAGCCATTTGACGCCCTCCGAGCGTATGGCATCATTGACCGCTCGCAAATGCAGGTACTGGACGATGTCGTGACGGCCGGAATCGACCGCTTTTTCGGTCGCCTGCTTGATCATTGCGGACCAAAATTGGTCGAGTTCCGTCATATTGTGAGGATACCCTCGGTCCAGGCTAAAAGACAGTTTCGTGATACTATTTTGTGAAAAGACGCTGATTTCCCGAGGGTTTCCGCGTTTCGCCCATTGTCAGAATATGAAGTATTTAGTAGTTTTTCTATCGCTCGGTGCATTGATCTTTCCAGTGCTTTCCGGGGCGGCGAAAATAAAAGAGCTCGAACCTAGATCCCCCGTGACATCCCGTGCCGCTGAGCCCAATATCGCTCCGACGCCGAAAAGGACGACGAAGACCGCCGACGAAGCCGCCGAATACGACGCAGCCGCGGCGAACACAGATCCCGCCGCCCGCATAGCAGCCCTTCAAAAATTCATTGGTGCTCATCCTAAGTCGGCAAAGGCGGCGGCGGCTCGTGAGCTGTTGGTAAAGGGCGAGGCCGAGGCAGCGAACGCGAGTCTCACGTCCGGCGACACTAAGACGGCCGCTGCAATGTTTATGGCGGCGGTCCAGGACGCTCCGACTCCGATCCCGGACCAGATGTTCACCGATGTTATATCCGTAATTCCGACAACGCTTTTTTGGCGTGGTGAGCGTGCGGCCGCGTTTGAGTCGGCTGCCGCAATTGAGGCGAAGTCGAGCACGGACCAGCTCTTAAAGGTCGCGGACTTCTACCTTAATGTTGAGAACGGTGCCGAGGCCAAGCGGATCGCGCTTGCCGTTATCGACAAAACGCCGGCATCGTCGCGGGCTTACCTAACGCTCGGCCTTGCCGATCGTGTCGATTTTCAGCTCGAAGATTCCGCTGCCGCCTATGCCAAGGCGCTCGAGCTTGACCCCGAATCCGTGGCTGCCCGCCGTGGACTGGCTGAGATGAAGCGTGCGCTCGGGCTGCCGGATGAGGCCGCCGTGATCTATCGCGAGCTGCTGGCGAAGGACGCCGAAAATGTTCCCGCGAGTACAGGGTTGATACTGTCGCTGTTCGAGGCCGGAAAGCGAACCGAAGCGGAAAGTGAGATGGCCGCTTCGCTCGCCAGCAACCCTGGCAATGTCATGCTGTTGGCCGGTGCCGCTTACTGGTACAGCGCTCACGGAGACGGCAAAAACGCCATCGAATTTGCCCAAAAGGCGATAGCTACGGACCCGCGTTTCATTTGGTCGCATATTGCCCTCGCCCGCGGTTACGAGATCGAAAAGCAGCCACTCGACGCGGAGCGAACTTTGTTAGCCGCGCGGCGCTACGGCAATTTCCCAACGCTCGAATACGAGATCGCGTCGGCGAGGCTGAAAGCGGGATTTTACCGTGAGGCGGCTGAGGAACTTGCGAAGAGCTTTTCGGTGAAGGACGGCCTTGTGAGTACGAAGCTGGGCGGACGAATTAGCCGCGAGTCGACAGATCTCGCGGAGCTGATCGCTCCCGAACGACGTGCGAGCATCGCGGCGCCTATCGCCGGCGATCCACCCGAAACCGCTGAAAGGCTTCGAGACCTGCTCGATCTTTGGCAGAAGCTGGACGCAAAGGATGCCGATGCTGACTCGTTAGCTAAGGCGGCTGATATTTTCGCCCGCGGCGACGATAATATGCGTGTCCATCGTCAGTTGTTCGCGGCGAAAGAACTTTTAGACCGAAAAAAAGATGTTGCCAAGGCTGCGGAACTGGCCCGCGCCGCGATCGGCAACGCAAGTTCGGCCCTTGAGGTCGTGAGTCCTTCGGCTGCTGTCATGGCGGATGAGCTTTACGACAGCCGACGCCTCGCGGAGATCCGCAGTGAGTATATCCGTGTGCCGGATATTCCACGTGCGACGCTGCTGAATATCGTGCGCGGACGGATCGAAGAGCTTGCCGGCAGAGCATTGTTCGAAATGGGCAACACGGCCGAGGCAGCCACGCGCCTCAAGAGAGCGGTCGGCATTTTACCGACGGGAAGCTCATGGTGGCGAAGCAGCAGCTGGAGGCTCGGATCAGCCCTCGAGGCCGAAGGTAAGGCACCCGAGGCTCTCGAACAATATATTCACAGTTATGCGAGCGGTGCACCCGATGTGATCAGGTACAGCATTATCGCGACGCTATACCAGCGGGTCAACGGAAATCTCGACGGCCTTGAAAGCAAGATCGGTCCCGACCCATCCGCCGCAAACAAGGCAATGGCTAAGAGTGACCCTCAACCCGCTCCGACGCCCGAAACTAGATCGACCGAACCGCTAACAACAGCTCAGCCAGAACCTTCACCGACTGCCGCCGTCGAAACCGCGCCGATTGCTACACCAGAAGCCACTCCGGCGCCGTCGGCGACACCGTCGCCTGAGCCGACGACCGCGCAAACACCCGATCCGACACCGGCTCGAAGTCCTGATCCATCGCCGCTTCCAACACCCGAGCCGACGCCGGTTCCGGAGATCGCGAAACCTGAGCCCGCTCTCGAAAAAGCAGCCGAACCCGCGGCGTCACCGACCCCTAAGCCTGCGATAAGCGAAACGACGGCATTGGCTACCCCTTCGCCGACGCCACCGGACGTCAAACCGGAACCGGTGCCTGAGCCAAGCCCGACGCCGGCGACAATCGGGGAAGCGAAGCCGGAGATCAAGCCAGAGCCGACGCCCGCCGAAACAACGACTGCCGTTGCCTTAGTGAGTCCTGAGCCTTCGCCAACGCCGAAGACGAAAACATTTGTCGATATCAGGCCGCCAAGCGTTGGTGCGAAAGAGCTTTTTCCGCCTGTCGTGATCACGATCCCACCGCCCGCGTCAAAAACCGCTGCATTAAATAGTGAGAAAACTGAGCCCGAAGCAATACGAACGGCCCCGGCTCCGTGTACGCTCACTTTCAGCGACTCGACGTTGACGCTTCAAAATAAGGGTGGCGACCTGGCGGTCATCGTCGGCACCGAGGATGATCGTGATCTCACTGGCCTGACCGCGGTGTCGAGCGACCCCAAGAACGTTGAAATTCGCCGCGAAGCGATAGATGGGATCATCGCGAGATCTCTGTTTATTCTGCGATCGGTGACCGAGCAAACGGGCAGTTTTCAGGTCACTTTCACGCTGCCGTGCGGCCGCAAAGAGCTTCCGGTCACCGTACGTTGACGATGTTGCGACTTAACGCCCACTACGGCGATCGCGGCGAGCATTAAAAAGAAGAATGCATTTGACGGCGTCCGCAGAGGAAAATCGAAAAAGCTGTGGATCACAATTCCAAAACATCCGGCTAACGCTCCGATCGCGGAACATCTTCGAAACTCATCTCCAGTCGATGTGATCACAGTAAGGCCCTTCTTGAACAAGAAATAGATAAATGCCGCAATACACGCGAAACCGGCAATTCCGGCGTCTGCCAGGGTTTGGAGGTAATCGTTATGTGCCTGCTCGACCCGAAACGTGCCCGGCCAGGAATCGTATTTCGTAAACGCCGAGCCAAAAGCATCGAGACCGGCACCGAACAAGGGATGATCCGCAAAGATCCTGAGAGCTATCGCCCAAAAATGGGTCCTACCGTTCGTAATGTCGCCGCTGCTCGCTAGGCCTATTCCCCGGACCAGCGACGAGTCCGCCCCGAGGAAAAGCACGGAGCCCACGATCAGCACGATGAGAGCGATCGCGGCGGCGGCCAAAGCAAGCTTTTGCTGGCCGCCCACGCCCGATGCTGCCGATCTGGATCGCCGTCCAACGAAATTGCTTGCGGCGATTGTGAATAACATTACTCCCACAAAACTGATCAGCCCACCACGAGAACTTGTCATTACGACAGCAATGCCCATCACGACGGCCGCGAGGCCGAGCACGATCCGTACCTCTCGTCTGGCCCCGGCGGCAAACAGAAAGGCGAGCGTCACACCGCCCGTCATCTCCATAAATGCCGCAAAATGATGCTGATTGACGAATGGCCCGAATGGGATCGCTTGCGGCGTGTCCCGCATCCCGTAAATAGATTCGACATGAGCGAGCCGCTGCAGGATCGCAAATATTGCCATCAACGAACCGAAACAGATGATCCCGATCACCGCCTTTTTAAGCCGGGGTTTGCTATTCACAAACGTGAGCGCCGCCGCAAAAAATACTAAGTAGATCACCAGCCGCACGATAAACAGACGTGTCGAATACGGGTCAAGCGAGATCGCCGACCGCGGTGCGTTCGGAACAAGGTCGGACGAGAGAATGGGCGAGAACAGCGGAAGCAGTTGGATAATTCCAATGCCGATCAGCGCCCCAAGCGGAACAAGCAGAATGTTCGCATCCAGAAGAAAGGCCCGTGCCCGCCAGGCATCATAAAGCCAAAAGGCGGCGATCGCCAGCCCGGTAAATGACAGTATCACCCAAGTGGCATGATCTACCGCGCCGAACAGCAGCGTCGTCATCATAAGCGTCGCGCATAGAAGTACGAATATCGCTTTGCTTGTAGCGGAACTGCGTTTACCGATTTCGATGGCCTCAAACCACGGCGCGATCTCAGTGTGGATCTCAGGATCGGACATTTGTTAGTTTTGCCTCGTTAATGTCAGGCCGTCAAACCAAAGCTTGCCTGAGATTGGGCAAACAGCCGATGAGCATCCGTCTCGGACCAATCGTAAAAGTATGCCGTCGCTCGCCGCGGGAACGCTGAAGTGAACCTCGAAGCGGGCCCAGTCCTGCGAGGTGCCGGAAATGGACGTTTTGGCAAGCATTTTTGAGTCGGCCGCGTCCGCGACCTCCCAGGCGACGCCGCCTTTTAGCTCCGATCGGTACGAACCCGAAAGCGTATACGTGCTGCCGGGCTCGACCGCGACGGTCTGCGAAATGGACCGAAACTCGTCGGCCCGCATCGTATTAAAGACCATATACAGACTAAATTCGCCTTCTGTCCTGCGCTCTGTATTGAGACCGATCTGCTGGCCCGCTCCGCTGCCGATCTGCCAGTCAAAAATATTTTTGTTCGTCTGATCGAGCTTTTCGAAACTGCCGTTCGTGATCTCGCCAACGCGGACGTGTTCGGCAGTATCGCTGGCCACGTCGTTAACCACCATCGCGGCCATCCGAAATTGTCTGGCCTGCGCGAGCTGGTCCGAGAGGGCTATCCCATCATCATGAAAATCGAGTCGTCGCTCGTCGACGGAAATAAGGCTCCAGGAACTGTACGCGGACACAAAGTCCTTTTTACCCGCCGCATTTTTGGCAACGCATATATTTACCAAGCCGGTGTTTCCAAGCAGATCTCGTACCTTGACGACATCGCCATCGAAAAAGGACAGGGCCGTCGTCACCGCGTTCGGCATCAGTGTGGGACTCGAGGCCGCAGCTTGGCTGATCAGCGAAAAACCTTGCTCTTCGCGGCCGGTCCGGACCATAAAGTTGCCGTAGGCCCACTTGACCTCAGAGTAGTTGGGAGCAAGTTCCGCCGCTCGCGAATACGCCCGATCGGCTCCGGCTACGTCACCCTGACGGTCGCGAGCATGGGCAAGGGCAAGCCAGGAAAGAAAGTTGTAAGGCGAAAGTGCGGCTGCCTTTTCAAATTCGGCAATGGAAAGTTCCTGGTCGGCCGGATCGAACGTTTTTTCGTCAATTACTGCCACAGCATAATGCGTCTGTGGATCGTCGGGCCCAAGGGCAAGCGCGAGCTCCGCAGCGTCCCTTTCGGCCGTATGGGTCGAAAGCGCATTGGCGAAGCACCATTTCGCAAACAGCAGCGTTACGATCAGCGCGAATACAAAACAAGCGGACGCGACCGCACGTGCCGATACAGAGGCCAATCTGATTATGCCAAGTGCCATCGCTCTAAACTATTCAAAGTCGACCGGCTCAATGGTCATGCGAGCCCGCTTTAGCGTTACGTCAAGCTCCCGGCACATTGACCTGAGCGTCCGTAATCGTTCCGGCGGAAATTCGCGAACCGAGATCAGGATCTCTGAGATCTCCTTTTTTCTACAGAGATCAGGCAATGATCCGTTGCCGGCGTAAACTGTCAGTCCATGGATAACTTTGCCGGCCTTGAGCGGGTCGTCATCGACAAAGCCGACCGGAGTATATCTCCATTCCGGGTTGTTCTTTAGCTCACGCAGGATCATTTCGCCACCATCGCCGGCCCCATATATGAGAGCGTTGCGTGAATCGTCCGAAGATCGCTGTGGTATCACGATCCGGATCAGCCTGAACGCCATCCGGCTGCCGATCAGCAGAATTAGCAGTATCATGCCGTCAACGACGAACACCGCTCGCGAATAATCGACAAATCGATACAAGACCAGTATCGCAAGAACACTCAATATCGAACCGAGCACGACGCCCTTGGCAAAGGTCACAAGGTCGCCGACGCTGGTATATCGCCAAAGTCCGCGGTACATGCCGACCGCTAGAAACGCGACTAGCTTAAAGAGGATCAGAAGCGGCAGGCTCTTGAGGAACAGGTCCCAGTTTACGGTTGCCTCGAAGGGCCCGAAGATGAGGAAAAAGCTCGTGTAATATGCGAGGGCGATCAGGGCAACGTCGAGAAAGACCTCAAAAATGCGTCGTTTGTGTGAGAAATTGACCAGAAAGGCGAAAACGGCATTGTTATTTGCTGCAAGTTCCTCATCGGTTTCGTCGTAAACCCGGACCTTGGACAAATAAACGCCGATGATCACCAGGACGATGGTAAAGATGAGGATGAGTGCGAGGCTCTCGGTAAGCTCTACGCGTCTGACGACCAGCGAGAGAGCTCCGGCAGCGATCGCAAAAACATAGAGCATCAGCACCGCCGAGCGTTCCGAAAGACCGAGAGCGACCAGCCGGTGAGACGTATGATCGCGTCCGCCCTGCGAGACGCTGCGGCCCCACAGCTTACGGATCAGCGTGACAAAAGTCGTGTCGAAGATCGGAACCAGCAGGATCAGGACCGGCACGGCGAGGATCGGGACCATCCCGCGAGAACGCCCGCCGGTTTGGTTCAGCAGCACAGAACCACCGAGAAAAAAGCCGACGAACAGCGAACCGCAGTCACCCATGAAGATGGACGCCGGATTGAAGTTGAACACCAGAAATCCGAGCAGTGCGCCGACAAAAGCGGCAATAAGCAGCAACTCGTTCGTCTGTCCGTTTACTGCGAAACTAATGCCGAGCGATATTGCGGCGATCGTCGAGATACCGACCGCAAGGCCGTCCATATTATCGAGCAGATTGACGGCGTTCGTGATCCCGATCATCCAAAACACGGTGATCGAATAATCGAGGATCTCGATCCCGGTTAGCGGAAGGACGAGACCAAGCTGGACGAGCAATATTGCCCCGATGAGCTGTCCGATCAGCTTCTGATATGGGCGGATCGTCAGCAGGTCGTCGACAAGACCGACGATGAAGAGGATCGAACTGCCGCCGATGAGAATTATCGATTCGCGTGTATGCGGCACTAGCAGCAGGTAGATCACTATGGTCGTGACGAATATCGCGACACCACCGAGCATCGCCGTTGGACGCTTATGCCATCGGTCCGATTTGGGCTTCGCGACAAAATCAAGCCGCCAAGCCACGCTCCGGGTCAGCAGGGTCATGGCGATGCCCGCAACAAAGCTGGCGGCAAGCACAAGCAGGAAATTTGTCGTTAGATACTCCATTACTCAGGCTCTGCCCGAAGTTTCAGCCGCTGACGGCCCGGACAAACCCTCTGTCTCGAAAACAAGCTCTCGATACAGTTCCTCAACGTCGCCGACGAGACGCTCGACCGAATAGTGCTCCCGCACAAATTGTTTGCCGTTAGATGAGAGAACGCATTGTAATTTTTCATCTTTGGCCAGATAAATCAAGCCCTTAGACAATGAACTTGCAGATCCCGGCTCCGTAGTTATTCCGCGTTCACAGATATCGAACCCGGCACGACTGTCTTTGATGTCTCCAGCAAGATCTACGACTCCACCGACCGCAGTCGAAACGAACGGGACACCGAACGACATTGCCTCGATCAGCGAAAGCGGAGTTCCCTCGTTCGCCGATGTCAAAGCGATCATGTCCATCCCGGGCAGCAGGTCTGCAATGTTTTCGCGGTTACCCAAAAAGTGAACAATGGTGCTCAATCCTCGTGCTGCAGCGATTTGCTCGAGTTCGCCTCGCAATTCACCATCGCCAATGATGACGAACCGGACCGGAGGAGCAGATCCGTCATTTACGACCATCTCCGCCGCCTCGAGCAGCGTCGGGAGATCTTTGATCGCGGTGAGGCGCCCGACAAAACCAACGACCGTTTCGCCGTCGGCCGCTCCGATCTCGTTTCGCAGCAAATATCTTGACTTGACTATTTGATCGGCGTCCGGCAGCTCGATACCTAGCCGAATTATACTGAATTGCTCCTTACGGCCAACACGAAAACGTTCGTGGATCTCGTGAAATTGCTGGTTTGAGATCGTGATGATCCGGTCCGTCGCAAAACGGGCCAGAATTCGCTCGATCATCAGGAAAACACTTGTTTTCGCATTTCCGTAATAGCTGTGAAACACATGCCCGTGAAACGTGTGCACGACCGCCACGCGGCGCGGTCTCGCGATCAGCGTTCGCCATGTCAGCCACTTGTAAACAAATGCTGCCATGCGTCCGATCGTTCCGGCCTTAGCAGTGTGGGTATGGACCACGTCCGGCTGGAATGAAAGCATCTCGCGATAGATCTTCCACAAAGATATGACATCCTTAGCCGATAGCTCACGGCTAAGTTCGGAAATAAATATCGGCTCGACGTTGTGCTGGCGGGCAAAGTAGCTCATGTCCTCCTCACCTGAAGGAACGGTGCCGGCAATGAGCCGGCTTTCAAATTCGTCATTCTGCAGCCGCTCAGTCAGCCAGACGACATGGCGTGCGGGCCCACCGACGTTGAGGCGTGCGATTATTCTGAAGATCTTCATCGGGGATTGATCTTTGGCCGACGGAGAGCGGCCGCGGACGTCGTCAGAACTCGTCTTTCGAGGCCTGCGGCCGAACGGTCGTGCGGGGTGCCGCTGCTCTCCGTCGAAATCGGTAAGGATGTTCGTCGATACTTATTAACTTTTCCGCCGTTAGTCCATTCGAAAGATCGTGTCGTCGTCGTCTTCGTGGCGGATCTCGTCGATGGGCTCGCGTTTTCCCTCGCCCATATAAAGCCTGTTTGGACAGTTTATCACCATTCCGTCAGTGTCGCCGATATTCTTATAGCCGTGAACGACACCCTTTGGGACGACGACCGCCATCGGATTATCGACGCCGACATCAAGCGTCATTCGGCAATGAAACGTCGGCGAATCGGGCCGGTTATCCCACATACGCATCTTGAATGTCGATGGCCCGATAAAGCAGAATAGGTCCGCCTGGTCAACATGCTCATGCGGCCCGCGGGCAACGTTTGGCGTCGTAAAAGAGATGTAGGACATCGCCGGATAAAACTCAGCATCCAGCTCATCATGCCGAAAAAGCTCTGCTAGCCAACCGCGATCGTCATGGAATTTCTTTAGCGGATAAACCACCACGTCGTTAATATCCGCATCGCGGAATTCTGCATTTGCAGTCATAGCTTCATTCATAATAATTCATTGAATATACTGCCCTGCGCGTATCAAACGCGGCGTTCTCTGAGGCCTCAGAGTTTCGAAATGAGACAGCTCTCTTGTCCAAATGTGCCGGAGATCCTTGCGTTGAAACTTGCGCGTAACACTATTGATCGCCGCAAACTAAACGTTGTTCGCTCCACTTTTGGCGACCAGGTTGGATGCCAGCAGAAGGCTCTCGAACGTTCCGGCGTCCGTCCACCAGCCGTCGAGTTCATTCCAAGTCATTTCGCCGCGTCGGATGTAATGATTATTGACGTCCGTGATCTCGAGCTCGCCGCGGCCCGACGGAACCAGCGTTTTGATCACGTTAAAGACGGTCGGATCATAAAAATAAATTCCAATGACAGCGAGGTCGGACTTTGGCTCGGCAGGCTTTTCCTCGATATTCAGGACGTGGTCGCCGTCTAATTCCGGAACGCCGAAACGCTGCGGGTCGGGAACTCGCTTAAGCAGTATCTTGGCCCCGCTGCCTTGTGTGCGATATTCATCGGCCGCTGCCCGAATATTGCCTTCGATAATGTTGTCGCCGAGGATCACGCAAACAGGCCCATCGTCGGCAAAGTGCTCGACCAACGCGAGCGCATCCGCGATCCCGCCTTCGCCCTCTTGATATGTGTAGTTTAGATGCTTGAGCCCGAAATCCTTGCCGTTTCGCAGGAGCTTCAAAAAATCGCCGGCCGAATTGCCGCCCGTCACGATCATAATATCGTCGATACCCGCGTTGATCAGGGCCTCGATCGGATAGTAGATCATCGGCTTGTTATAAACCGGCAGCAGATGCTTGTTTGTAATACGCGTCAGAGGGCTCAAACGCGACCCAAGCCCGCCGGCTAATACGACACCTTTCATAAACTTTTAATGCTAATCAATAAACCGCTGAAACCAAAGTTCGAGCATGAGTAACGTCCATACCTGGAATGCGTGGTCCTGTTCGCCGCTCGTGTGTTCGCGGACGTATTTTTGAATTACTTCGGGCTTGATTATCCCGCGACCAAGCGCGGTTTCCGAAAGCAGCACGCCGCGGACAAAATCCTTCATCTCGCCGCGAAACCATTTCCCTACCGGCACGCCAAAGCCCATTTTTCGGCGGTAGATGACCTCGGGCGGCACCAATTTCGCGGCAACCTTCTTGAGCAGCGATTTAGTCCGAAACCGGCTCATCTTCAGATTTTCGGGCAGGCTTGCGGCAAACTCGATCATCTTGTGATCGAGGAATGGCGACCGCGCCTCGAGCGAATTTGCCATCGTCGCGATATCGACCTTGACTAGCAGGTCATTTGGCAGATAGGTCATCTGATCGGTCAGCAGCGTCGAATCGAGCACGCCGAGCCCTTGCGAACGCTCGAACCACTTGCCCAGCACTGCGGCCGGATCTGATCCGTTCAGGCTTGCCTTAAATTCGGCGGTGTACATTTCGGCCCGCACGGCCGGCTTAAAGGTCGACATCCAACGATGATATCGCGGCAGCACGTCCTCGTTTGCCGAAGTGAAAAACCGCTGCACGTCGCGCACGCGGCTTTTTTTCATTTCGGAGGTCGGCAGCATGTTGACGGGACCCTCGATGAGGGCTTTTCTAATGCCGCCCGGGATCCGCTTGTAATATTCGGCGATCTCCATCGCCATGTACCGCTCATAACCCGCAAAGCTCTCGTCGCCGCCGTCGCCGTTGAGCGCGACGGTCACGTGCTTGCGCGTTTCTTTTGCCACATAGTACGTCGGGATCGCACTCGAATCGGCGTACGGTTCGCCGTAATGATCGACGAGCAGCGGAAGCACCTCGAGAGCATCGGGCCGAACGATAAATTCGTTATATTCGGCACCGACGTGTTGGGCCACCTTTTTAGCGTATTTGAGCTCGCTAAAATCCTGCTCTTCGAATCCGATCGAAAACGTCTTGACCGGCGTCGAGCTCTCCTGTGCCATCAGCGCGACCACCGCCGACGAATCGACGCCGCCCGACAAAAACGCTCCCAGCGGCACTTCTGAGATCATCCGCATTTTTGTGGATTCGCGGAGGATGCGTGTCGTCTCGTCGATGGCCTCGGCCTCGGTGATCTTTATCTTTTTCGAAAAATCGGGCAGCCAATATCGCTGCGTTTCGATCTCACCGGCTTTCCAACGCAGCCAGTGTCCGGGCTCGAGCTTCCGGATCTGCTTAAACGCCGTCTGCGGCGCCGGCACGCAGAGATACGACATATAGCTGTCGATGGCGGCATAGTCGACGTCACGCGAAACCGCGGGGTGTTTCAGCACCGCACGAAACTCCGACCCGAAGATCAGATCGCCGTTGGGCTGATGTGAATAAAGGATCGGCTTTTTACCGACGCGGTCGCGTGCTAAAAAGAGCGATTTGTCCGTCTCGTCCCAAATGGCGATCGCGAACATTCCTCGCAGATGCTTGAGGCAATCGACGCCGTATTCGTCGTACAGATGAATGATCGCCTCTGTGTCCGAGTGGGTGTAAAGCTTGTGGCCGCGTGCCAACAAACCCTCACGCAGCTCGCGGTAATTATAGATCTCGCCGTTATAGACGATCCATTTTGTGCGGTCCGCGTTATGTATCGGCTGCTTGCCGCCCGCCAGATCGATGATCGCGAGCCGCCGCATCGCCAGGCCCACGCTGCCCTCAACGTAAAACCCATCGTCATCCGGCCCCCGATGCACAATGCACCGGTTCATCGCCTCAAGCACGTCCCGCCCAGCCGCCCGCCCGCCGTTATTTACAAATCCAACAATTCCACACATCGTAAAGTGTTAACCAACGCTCATTATCCCATTCCGGAGCACATATCGAAAGGTCCGCGTTTATCCGATCCGCTCACTGCGATCCTCGATCCTCGAGCGAAGCGCCGCGTCGACCAATGCACGATGGTGCAGATTTGCCAGCCGCTTGTCCTCCTGCTTTTCCTTATACAGCCCCCAGCCGACTGCAATTATGATCACAAGAAATACCTGTATCTGCGTCCGCTGGCGATACGCCGTTCCAACGTTTCCCTGCGAGACCGAGTAGACGAGCGTCAGCATCAGGCTGAACAGCAGTATCGGCAGCGACTTTCGCAGACGGTGCCGCAGTGAATATACGAGGCCTGAAAAAAGCAGAGGCATCATCGCCCACCAGACCAAAACCTCGGGGATCGGGATCGCCTGCCGCAAATTTTTCGCGGCCCACGGAAACGGGGCGAACATCAGATAGACAAAGCCGACCGGCAATACCGTGATGACGCCCTCGGTGGTCGACACGTCCGCGTCCGCGGCATACCCCGATTTCCCGGTGCGGGCCTGGTCCAAACGGCTGTTCTGAAGCTGTTCGAGATTCGCGTACCGATCAAAGTCGCCGGTCGCAATGCTGGTAACGCCGATGTACGTCAGCCCGAGTCCCAATACAGCGAGTATTACCGTCCGGGCGATCATTGACCTAGCCGAATTTGTGACGCCGATCACAAAGCTGCCCACAACGGCGGCCACGACCATAAAAAAGATGTAGAACCTGAGCGTGAGTATTCCGGCAAGAGCGATGCCCAAGATCGCGAGTGCTCCGGCACGGATCTTTTCCTGCATCACTAGGACCATCGTCATCGCGAGCACGAGCAAAAAGATGATCAGGCCGTCTTTCAACAATTGGCCGGACCAGATAACAAACGCCGGGAAAACCGCGACGATGACCGCCGCTGCTTTCGCGGACCGCAGATTCCCGTAGATGCGTTGCGAGCAGTAGAAAACCATCGGCGCCGTCGCCGCGCCGACGACCGCACAAAACGACTGTGCGGCGAGAATGTTGCGGCCGAAGACCGTATATAGCCCCGCGACTAGATAAAACATTCCCCAGCCCGACCCGGACATATCCGACGCCCGATGGATCGCCCACGAAGGAGCAGTTGTGGTCCCAAACCAATAGTCGCGAAGGATCGTCCCGTAAAAATCGTAAGTGTTCGCGTCGCCCGCGAAAAACTCGCGCAGGTCCGCTGCATGCATGAGAATGCCGAATACCATCCGGGCGGCGAGAGCCAAAAGGAAAACGCGGGTGACAAAGGTTTTTTCGTCCGTAAAGTTCCGAAAGACCGCGATGAAAAGTGCGGACAATACGAGGACCAACGCGATCGTCGCGAACGCATCGGGATCGGTCGCCGCCGCGATCCCCAACGCGATCAGCGCAAGAAATATTACGACCAGCGCATCGGTCGGTATTCCCCACAATTGTCCTGAATTCGCATTTCCCACTTTTAAATATGCACGTCTAATCGGCGGCAGCGGCGGTCCTTAGCACCTCCGCCAGCTTATCGGCCTGATCTTTTAGATCAAAATTCTGTTCGGCAAATTTGCGGCCCTCGGCTCCCATTGTCCTT
>JBDTZO010000031.1:0-4290 GCA_040005135.1 Acidobacteriota bacterium
CGGGAGGGCCGACGAGGCAGAGGATCGAGCCTTTTGGTTTTTCACGGAGTTTACGCACGGCAAGCGATTCGACGATTCGCTCTTTTACCCTTTCAAGCCCAAAGTGGTCTTCATCCAGTATCTTTTCGGCCTTTTTGAGGTTCAGGTTATCTTTGGACGCCACGGACCATGGTAGGTCGGTCATGATGTCGAGCCAATTGCGCAGCGTCGCCGTTTCGGCGGTGTCGGGGTGCATTCGTTCCAGTTTTTTAAGCTGTCGGAGCGATTCTTCCTCAGCGCCTTCGGGCATGTGGGATTTCAGGATCTTATTACGATAGCTTTCAATTTCCTCGTAAAGCTCATTTCCCTCTCCGAGTTCACTCTGGATAGCCTTGAGTTGCTGCCTGAGAAAGTACTCCCGCTGCGAGCGATCGATATCGGCTCGGGCTTGAGTGTTTATTTCCTGCTGAACCGTAAGTACATCTATTTCTTTATTTAGCAGATCATTGACGCGGCGGAGGCGCGGCACTGGGTCCGAAATATCTAATATCCGCTGAGCGTCCTCGACCTTTAATTCGAGGTTCGAAGCCGAGAGGTCCGCCAGACGGCCGGCGTCATCGAGATTTGCGATTATGGCGAGCACCTCGGGCGAAATGTTCTTGCCCAGGCTCGCGGCGCGTTCCATCGAGCCGCGGACGTTGCGGACGAGGGCCTCGACCTCAAGCGAATTCTCCGGTGCCAGCGGCTCGGAGATCGCCGTGACCTCGGCTTTCACGTATTCGCCCTTCCCCGTTACCGAATCGACCACGCATCTCGAAAGCCCCTGTATAAGGATGCGTATGCGTCCGTCGGGCAGCTTGAGCATTCGCATGATGATCGCCACGGTGCCCATTTTATATAGGTCGTCCTGTTCCGGCTCTTCTTTGTTGACGTCTTTTTGGGATACGAGCAGGATCATCCGATTTTCGCCCAAAGCTTGTTCGACCGCACGGATCGAGCGATCACGCGAAACGAACAGCGGCACGATCATAAAGGGATATATCACGATGTCCCTGAGCGGCAGGACAGGCAATTCCGGAGGTATTTGAATTAGGGGTTCGGTGATGTCGGCATCTGCCAGCACGACAGGAAAGTCTTCGATCTCGTCCATACCCCTATGTTAGGGAAATAGGCACAAAAGGGCAATTACGCGAAAAAAGCCGCGTGAGCGACCCGTTTCCACGCTCGCGACGAGATCACTATTTCTTGCTTTTCTTTTGTTTTTTAACGGTTGTGCGGGTTTGTGAGCCGACGAGGACCTTGAGCTCGTTCATGAACTCCGAGACGTCCGCGAATTCCAGATATACGCTGGCGAATCTGACATATGCCACCTTATCGAGCGATTTCAGGCGGCGCATAATGACCTTTCCGACCTCGGTGGTGGCGAGCTCACGGTCGAGCGAATCCTGCACGTTCTTTTCGACTTCATCGGCGATCTCCTCGAGCTGGGACGTCGAAATGGGCCGTTTTTCGCTTGCCCGAAAGAGTCCTGCGAGGACCTTGTTGCGGTCGAAACTCTCACGTTTTCCGTCCTTTTTCACCACCATGAACGGAATTTCGTCGATCCGCTCGTACGAAGTGAAACGCCGCGCGCACCCCAGGCATTCGCGACGGCGGCGGATCGAATCGCCGTCCTTCGATTCACGCGAATCGACGACCTTATCTTCCAGATGGGCACAATACGGACAGCGCATAAATTATGGTCAGTGTTCCGGCACAAAATCCGGCGAGTCGGTCTCGATCTCGCGTTCGGCGTTTTCGCTCGACAGTAAACTTCGGAACCGCTCGATACTTATATCACCGTGGAAGAAATAATATAAGCCGAAAATCACCGCCGGGGCAAAATAGACGAGATTCATTGCGATCGCCATGGCGGCCGCGTCCTCATGTTTGGTTTCGGGCCGCAGAAATAGAAGACTTGCGGCCGTGGCATAATGAAAGGCACCTGCCGCTCCGCCGGGCGTCGGCACGACCGAGCTGATTGCTGCAAAGCCCATGATAAACAGCGAATCGCTGAATGATATCGGCAGCCCGAACGCCAGCAGCACGAACCACGTCGGCAGAGCGATCGCGAACCAGAGCATCAGCGTCCAGAACGAGACCCAGAAGGTTTGCCGCCAATCCCGGAGTATCGCGAGGGCGGACGACAGCTGTTCGAGGACGCTTATGAATATCTTTTGCAGCCGTTTCGGGATCCATGTGCGTGTGGTCACGCGGTCGAACCACGCGATCACGCGGCCCGATATCCGTTGGTAAACGATGAGAGCGGCAAAGCCCCCGACCGCACCAGCGAGCAATAGCCAGCCGACCCATTCGATCAATTCAAACTCGTGTTCCCTGCCCGCCTGCGGCGTAAAGAAGAGCAGATTGAACGCGAAAAAGCAGATCAGCGACGCCATGTCGAAGATACGCTCGAGCCCCAGCGTCACGAGAGCGGCCGATGGACGTACGCGGCGGTCCCGCATTGGCAGCCACATCGGGCGGACGATCTCGCCCGCACGGCCGATAAAGAATATGGCGGCATAGCCGACGGTCGTTGTCGCGAACAGCTCTTTCAGGCTGCTTTCCGTTATCGGCTCGAGCAGCACTTGCCAGCGGACGGCACGCAGCAGATAGCCGAGGCAGATGATCAGCACCGACAGCCCGAGATACCACGGGTTGGCCTTTCTGAGGCTGACGCTGACCAGCTCCCAATCGAGGTTTCGGCCAAAGAACCAGATGATCAGGACCGCGATCAGAGCCAGGACAATGAATTTTATGTATTTTCGCAAGATCGGTTAACGAGAGCTCGAAGCTCGAAGCCGCAAATTTTTACGACGGACACTGCCCGTCGACGGCGAAGACAAAAGGTTACAGTATTTCAATTCAAAACTCTAAATGCCGCCCATCAATACCTCTCGACCATTCATCAACCAAAACTCGACCTGACCCATCCGAAACGTACCGTCAGCGCCAACCCGACGCCGGCCCAGCGCCAGTGATATGCCGGTTTTGGTACAGTACTTTGCCCGTTTTGGTACAGTCCTTTTCCGAATAGTTCCCGTCGATCTCATCCATCTCGTCGTCTCGTCGATCTCGTCCATCATTTCGGGCATTCCGCATCGCCGGCGGAATTTCGTTCAGACGGTCGCTTCGTGTGTTGCGAAAGGTGTGACGTTTCGTGTATGATACAAATACTCGCCGTCTCTTACGGCTTGGAAAAGAGATATGGAAAGTTCATTAATAAATCACTGGGAAGAGTTTCCGGGCGGGCAGGCCAGGCCGCCGGGCGAGCGTCTGTACGTTTCGCTCAACACCCGCTTTGTTCTAATGTTCAACCAGACAACGTTCGAAAAGATCGGCTGCCCCGAGCGGGCCGTGCTGCTGTATGACCGCAGAAACTCGATGATCGGCGTCCGCGCCGCTCCGTCCGAGGCCAAGAACACCTTTCCGGTAACGGTCACGGCCAAAACGCACCGCTCGATCTCGATCACGTCCTTTTGCCGCCACTACGCGATCCGCATCGACCGCGCTGTCGCCTTCCAGGACCCCGAGGTCCTCGAGGACGGCACTCTGCGGCTAGACCTCCGAACAACGACCTATGTTGGTAGAAAAGCGTGAGAGTTTGAGAGCGGCACGTGCGACAATCCTCAGAGCAGGACCGTTAGGGGCGTTTGCGTGTACGCGATCCCAAAATGGTCGCCGGCCCCGAGGTGGAAGATGTCGTCAGGGGGCAGTCTCGGTCTTGTAGGAAAAGAATTGCAACATTTCAGGTGCGAACCCAATCTTGACCGAATTAGCAGCCATGATGCTTGCATTTAAATATCTATATTACCGCCTTTATGATTGGAACCATCGAATGTGGGGGAAAAGCGATATACCTCAATTTAATGCACTTTTCGCAATCTCGCTTTTGTTATTTTCTAATTTTTATCTAGGAATGTCGGTAATCGGCCGCCTTCTGGGAAGGGATTTGTTTGCATTACTAGGTTGGTCTGTTCTTCACGCAATAACATTGGGAATGATAATCGTATTGATCGGCTATTTAGTATTTGTTCGGAATAATAAATTTCAGGACATAGCAAGAACCCTTTCAACAGAATCGAAAGGTAGGCGACGAAGGAACACAGCTCTCTGCACTCTTTATGTTGTTAGCAGCGTTGCCTTATTTTTCATGTGGATTTAATCGATTATGAAAGATACGGATCGCGTGCTTTGATGTCGATTCTTTTGACCATAGCAATTGAGTGAGAGAGTATCATCGATCGATTGTCGAGAAACGAAAAACGGGGT
>JBDTZO010000241.1:0-42850 GCA_040005135.1 Acidobacteriota bacterium
GCGACCTCTCGCACCCCAAGCGAACGCGCTACCAGACTGCGCTACGTCCCGAAATATCGAATTGTTAGATTAGTTTTACCCCGGCCAATTGTCAAACTCAGCGATTTTCGGAAAGAACAGCCGGAGCCTTGGGTTTAAGCATTTCCCGAAGCTCCAGAAGCTGCACACCCAAGGCCCTCATTGCGTCCTCTTTTGCCCCATCTGCCTGTGAGGTCACTTCAAACGGCAACGGCGGTTCCAGCTGTGTCTCCGGGCGTTTGAAGCCCGCGTCAAACAGCATCGGTGTTTCTGCTCGTGTCGACCTGCCGGCAGGCTTCGCGTTAGCCTTGGGACTTGACTCATCTGCCGCCGATGGGACCGGAGCGGCCGCGACCATCTTTGGCTTGCTACCTTCGCGTGCCTCCTGCTGGAGTTTTTTTCGGGCGCCCGCGATCGTAAACATCTCGGTATAAAGAAGCCGTTTTATGCGAAGTGCGATCTCCACATCGCGGCGCCGATAACTACGCTGTCCAGATTTATTCTTCTGCGGCGACAGCACGGCAAACTCGGTTTCCCAGTAACGCAGCACGTGAGCTTGCACGTCCAGCAGTTCGCATACCTCACCGATCTTGAAGTATATTTTCTCAGGTATTACTACAGGTTCTTCTGCCATTTAAGGTTGCCGTTGTGTTAAAGTTTTGTGTAATCCGATCAGACGTTATTGTATGTATTCAATAAACTTGTGTCAACAAGATACTGATGCCAACAGAATTTGAATTCATCTCCGCACTTACCAAGCGGCACGGTCTCAAACGCATCGGCGACGACTGCGCGGTGTTGCCCCAAAACAGCGAGACCGACCTGGTCGTGACAGCCGATATGCTGGTCGAAAACGTGGATTTCCGGCTTGATTGGTCTAGTCCTCGGTCACTGGGCCATAAGGCCCTCGCAGTTTCCCTTTCGGATATTGCGGCGATGGGCGCCGTTCCTGAGTGGGCGATGGTGTCAATTGCCGTGCCGGACGATCTTTGGAATTCCGGCTCCCTGGACCAATTTTACGAGGGTTGGCTCGCACTTGCACGTGAATACGGTGTCGAACTGGTCGGCGGCGACATATCGAGCACGGGCGGCCCATTGATTATCGATTCGATCGTCGGTGGAATTGTGCCCCGCGGCAAGGCGATCCTTCGTTCGGGCGCAAGTCCAGGCAATTCTATATACGTTACAGGCACGCTCGGCGGTGCCGCAGGCGGTTTGAAACTGCTCGAGGCGTCCCACTCGTCCGAACCATCGGCGGCCGAAATCATCCAGCGACAGCTTGAACCGCGACCTCAGCTTACCATTGCTAAGACATTGCAAACCCTGGGCTTTGCAACATCGATGATCGATGTTAGCGACGGCCTTTCGTCGGACCTCGGACACGTCTGCAGTTCAAGCGGAGTTGGAGCCCTGATCTATGCCGATTCGTTGCCAGTGGACCCAAACTTGACCGCCCATTTCGGCCCCGACGAACGGCTCGAAATGGCGCTGAACGGAGGTGAGGACTTCGAGTTGCTCTTCACGTGCCGCGAAACAGCCCTTTCGCTTGCCGATACAGTACGGGCTACACATATCGGCGAGATCACGGCAACCCTTGGTGTCATCGAGCTTGTACACGGCGGCAAATCATCTGTTCTTAAACCCAAAGGATATCGCCACTTCTAACGGGAATTCGGTGTTAAAATAATGCTATGAGTACATCTGCTAACGCTCAAGTCATTAGTTGCTCGCAATGCGGAGCCAAGAACCGTATCGTGTTGGGAACGTCGGGTGAACCGGTCTGTGGGCGGTGCAAATCGCCTTTGATGGCGGAGATACATCCTGTGATCGTGACCGATCTGAACTTTGCTGAAGAGGTCGAGCGGTCGAAGCTGCCCGTTTTAGTAGACTTTTGGGCAGCCTGGTGCGGGCCGTGCCGCATGGTCGGTCCCTTGATCGAGCAACTGGCAAAGGAGCTCAGCGGAAAGGTGCGTTTCGGCAAACTCGACGTTGACGCCAATCAGCGGACCGCCGGACGTTTCCAGGTACAGAGCATTCCTACTATGATTATTTTCAACAATGGAAAGGAAGTTGACCGGATCGTAGGCGCTCAGTCGAAGCAGGCGATCGCCAACCGGTTAAGGGCGTACTATTAAATTGCATTTTTAGCGATTTTTGACGAACGCCTCCGACATTAAAACGCGGCCGCTAGAAACCCTTGGTATCAGCTGACGGTCCGTGTATCGAAGGCACGTTTTCGTTTTTCAACCGAAGATATACCGAAAGCTGCCCACGGTGGTGGACCAGATGGTTGATGGTCGTGATAATGGTCTCGCCGAGCTGCGTTCTCATCATCACATTGTCGCCGTGTCCCAATACAAATTCTTTTGTCAGATCCTCGCCCCTCATGTCTTCAAGAGCTGTTCGGGCGTTTTCCATTCCCTCTTCAAAATGCGAGACAAGTACATCGGTCGTCGTGCTCTGAACTGCTCATATGTCTCAAAGTCTATGCCGTTCTTTTCGATCAAGTATTGGATCCATCGCGGAATGTCAGCTCCTCCGCGTTAAGTTCGCGCAAATACTCAGCTCCAAGAACGGTTTCGGCGGTTGCGGCTGCTGATGACTGTCCCATATTTCCTCCACATAGGAGCAATATTTTAAAGGGAATTAGCTCAGATTAAATGTCAGCTTGTTTACAATTGGCCCTTTTTTGTTTCCAGGATTCCCTTTCTCCAAATAATGGTGAGTGGGTCGGCGATTGGGCCCGCATCTAAATGAAATTTCCCCTAAAATCGACGCTGGTCGAGATCTAGTGAACACGTGAATATCCTGTTCCCAGTTAAGGGACGGTCGTCGGTGCCGGTTTTGGTGTCGAACCAGGCCCGAAAGTCGGAGATGGCTTTGGGTCCGAAGGGTTTGGTGGAGTCGGAGTCGGTTTCGGGGTCGGGGTCGGATCCGACGGATCAACGGGTGTCGGCGTTACTTTCGGGTCCATCGGAGTTGCAGTCGGCTCCGGCGTCGGCGTCACAGTACGATACGGGTCAGGAGCGGAACCGGGAGACGGGCTCACCGCGTATGCCGGCGAGCTGCCCGCCGAAAATGTCGCCACGACGATGCCGCATGTCACCGCTAACCCAAGAACCAACGCGAGCAATACGTTTACTTTCATATGAACTCCAGCCAATTAAACGCTTTAACGTTATGAAAATCAATTATACAAACGTCGATCGGACAGGATCTGTATGGTACGTGACAAACTCTACATGATCTAGGATACAAATCATTTCCACCAACATCACTGTGGTACGCTATCGTGACTATCATATTTCTTGACTATTCTGTTTTGTTGACTATATAATAGGCTCATGGAAGACACACAGTACGAAAATAAATGGTTTCAGGACGTACCGATACCGGCATTGCTGCGGCATGCGCGGAGCACGTATGGCATTGCGATGCGGCAGGCGCTTGAGGACGCAGGGTTTGACGACATACCGGGAAACGGTTTGTACGTTATTGGCGGCCTTTATCTGAGCGAAAATGAAACCCCGCTAAGCGAGCTAATAAAGGAATTGCGAATATCGAAGCAAGCCGCAGGCAATCTCGTGGACGCGCTCGTCAATCGCGGCTACCTCGTTCGAACGGTCGATAACGACGACCGCCGCAAACTGACCGTCCACCTTACCGAACGCGGCATCGCCGCCGCTACAACGCAGTCGGAAGCCCGAGACGATATCGACTCAAAGCTGCTTGCACATGTCGGGGCCGATGACATTGCCCGAACCAAGCGCACACTTGCCACTCTGTGTGAGATCGGCCGCGAGGCCGAAGAAAAGTTGTAAAGGCCATGGGCCGCCGAGCACTTACTTCCGATCACCGCCAGCGACCAGACCGCGAGCGTGATACGCCCTCGATTCTTAAACGGCGTTCGTCCAGCGGGCCGCGAAGCTCGGCGGCCTCCTCGACCAGCAATATTTCATGACCGCCCTTAAGCAGCCAATATGCGAGTGCTGGGCCAGCGACTCCGGGACCGTTAATAGCGATCTTCATATCTCTCTCCAAAAACGCGGGAAGCGTAGTGGGCTAACAAAACGTTTCGATCTCAAACGGGTCACGGCATTTTTTGCTCACCCATCGGCGGGTCTTGCATGCCGCGGTTCACAAGAATGAGGCGGAGCTCCGCTCGGAATGGTGACCTCTACTACGATGCCCCAGCTTTGCATTTGCGATTCGTCGCACCTCATGACGGCATGCTTGATCTTTTCGAGGAGCGAGTTCATGTCTTCCAGGAGCATACTGAATTGGGAATTCCAATCAAACCAGCGACCGGCCAGGCCTTCAAAATCGCACCGCTACATTTTATAGCTACAAAGCCTTTTTGGCTCCAACGATCGTCACGACCAGTGTACATGGCTTATCGCTGTGATTTCGCCACGCGTGGCGGGTGCCGTTTTGGATCAAGCTGTCGCCGGTGTTCAGGTGGACCTCTTTTTGATCATCGAGTTCGAGCCATATCTCGCCATCCGCGACATAAATAAAGTCGATCGTCGCAGTCGTATGCAAGCCGGCCTGATGGGATTCCATATGAGCCGCACGGCCGGGGAATTTTTCTTCCAGCTCCAGCATGGCCGTATTCATATCTAGATCGATCGGACCTTTGTTGGAACTCGGCGGAATTGTAAATGCGATAAATCGTAAGCCGCCTGGAACGGGAAAATGTGCCGGTCCGCCGGGCTCGGTGCCATCGTTCGGAGCACAAGGAATTTCGTCCATGCTCCATAGCCGGTGCCAGCCATACCCCGGAACGGCCTCGGCGGTTCGCGGTTCGATCAGGCTATCGCTGATCACCACACTTTTTCCATTGCCATCGACGCCGGTCGTGATCAAGCGTCTCTCTTTTATATCGTTTTCCATCTTTTGATGATAGTGGAGCGGCGAATGATCACCGACGAGCCATTTGTGGCCGAATGGGTCGAAAAAACTTCCCTGGCGATGAATTCCCCACGGCATTTCGTGGTTTTGGATATGGTCTATACTACCGTTCGCACCGGCGTTTATGGCCCGCTCGATAAACGTGTTTGGATCATCACAGAAAACTTCGATCCGCGTTGTCGTCGTCCCGAGTTTTTCCGGGTCTTCCCAGCCGTTGTTCTGTGGCTGGCCGAGGAAAAACGGCGAACCAGCGATCTCAAGACCTATAACTGAACCAAGGTTCCACAATTCAACCGCACCGAGTGCTTTTTTATACCACTCCGCGGCGGCTTGTGCGTCGGCAACAGCGAGCATCACGCTAATAACCAAATGTTTCGTATCCATCATGTATAATTAATCTCACACCCACTTTATCCAACCAGGTTCCTGAGGGTGTTTGCGTTAGTTCAATAGGTCAATTCAACTAGTTACAGATCGTTAACGCAACTGTATATATTACTTGCGTTTAGCGTGATTAGATATTACATTACTAAGAATACGAATAAGGAGGAGCGCGTGTTGCTTACAGGCCGTGTTTTACTGTTAAATTTCTCGTACGAACCGCTGGGTACTGTCGGCGTCGCTCGTTCTGTCTGTCTATGGTTTCGGGGCGCCGTTTTTATCGAAGAAAACGACGGCGACAATGTGCTTCATTCACCGTCAACGACCTTCCCCGTGCCCTCGGTCATCCGCCTTCGACACTATGTCCATGTTCGTCGCAACAGCCGCGAAACTACTATGAAGCGTGCTCGGATCTATATCCGCGACCGTTACCGCTGCCAGTACTGCGGTGAGAACAAACATGCCAAGGACCTAACGCTTGATCATATTTTCCCCCGTGCGCAGGGCGGCGAGAGCACTCCGCACAATCTCGTGTCGGCTTGCGTAAAATGCAACCAACGTAAGGGCAACCGCACTCCGGAACAGGCACGTATGCCGCTCCTAACTTCGCAAAAGCTGCTGCGGCTGGGGCTCGACCATGTCCTGCTATGCCACTACGCCGAAAACCGTCCTGAATGGAGAAAATACCTTTTCATGGATGAACTCGATGACATCCTGCCGCAGGCGATAGCGGCTTAAAACCGGCGGGCGTATGACCCGTCGATCGTATATCGTTCCCAACCTTATGACCGCAAGCTTGGTAAAGACGAAATACGTCTTCAGCCTTTTCGCCCCAAATAATAAAGCCGCCAGTCTGATCGGAGATTTTAGCGATTGGAAAGGTATTCCCATGGTCAAGGGCGACGACGGAAACTTCACCGCCACGGTCGAAGTCGACGACGGATCATACGCGTATAAATTCAACATCCAGTCGAAAAGCTGGTTCAATGAGCCGGACGAATGGAAAACGATATCTGATCCATACGCGACCAACGTGGACCCGGAAACGCAGAATTCGATCCTCGTGATCAAGGACGGCAAAAAGGTCGTGGACGAATATGTCTGGCAATCTGACGACGTGCCGCTGCCGACAAACGACCGTTTGGTTATTTACGAAATGCACGTCGGCGATTTTTCGGGCGGCGAGAGCGATATATTTACACGCGGAAAATACACGGATGTGATCGCGAAACTCGATTACCTCGCCGAACTGGGCGTCAACGCCATCGAGATGATGCCGCTCAAATCCAACCCGGGCGATTTTAACTGGGGTTATTCGCCAATTCATTATTTTACGCCCGAGTCGAGCTTTGGCACGACCGCCGAGCTCAAGGAACTAGTGGACAAATGCCACGGGCTTGGCATCCGAGTGATCGTCGACGGTGTTTACAACCACGCGAGCACCGACAATGCCCTCGCCCAGATCGATCACGATTATTGGTTCCGTCACGAGGGTAAGGATCCTGAGCAAAACTGGGGACCGGAATTCAACTACGAGACTCTGGACGAGCGATTCGGCATTATTCCGGCTTTGAAGTTTATAACTGACTCGATAAAATATTGGATCTTTGAATACCGTATCGACGGCGTACGTTTCGATGCCGCAAAACAGATAGATAATTTCGACGCCCTCCGCACATTTGTCGCGAGCGCCCGGGAAATGTCGGCGATGAAACCGTTCTTCACGGTCGCCGAGTTTATTCCGCCTTCGCCTGAGGTGACCGAGCCCGAAGGTCCGGTCGAAAGCTGCTGGAATGATGCGTTCATGTACGCAGTGGTCGATTATCTATCTGGCGATCCACTCGAGTTGGAGCGGCTCAAGGATGCGATCGATCCGTCACGGCTTGGATTCGTGGGTGCGACCAGTGTCACGAACTATCTGGCCAATCATGACCAGAACCGTTTGTTCAGAAAGCTTGGTGAAAAGGGCATTCTCGATGATGAGTTGTATAGAAGGGCCCGGCTCGGTGCAGTGATCCTTTTGACGGCGGTCGGCGTGCCGATGATCTGGATGGGCGGAGAATTTGGTGAATACGTGCCGATGTCCGAGCAGAGCAACAAGATCAACTGGACACTGCTCGAGAACGGAAACAATAAGGATCTGCTTGAATACTACAGACGGCTTGTCCGTGTACGAACATCGAACGAGGCATTTCGAACCGCAGCGATCGACTTTTTTTATGAGGACCCGGTCGCGGGCGTGCTTTGCTACAAGCGCTTCGGCGACGGGGGAAACTGCATCGCAGTAGTTTTGAATCTATCGGACAAAGACATTTCCGGATGCGTAATTCCCGAATTTCCTATTCTCGGAACGTGCCTCGAAGTTACGACCGGAGCGACCATCGAGATCACCGGGGCGGAGCTCACGATCGATATTGAGCGACGCAGCGGGCTGGTCTTTACCGGATAACACGCAGGCACATATCGATAAAATTAAATGCGTTAGGGCCGACATCGAGCGGCTCGTACCGTACAACTGCATTCACGATGGAAAGATTTACTAATGAAAACCAGATCGTTGAATTGGTACACAGTTTTGAGACTTCGACTATTTCTCGTGATGCGTGGCGACACGCCGAGCATTTGACGGTCGCATTGCACTATTTATCGATCCACGAACTCGACACAGCAACGGAAAAAATGCGGAGCGGGATATTCGAACTTCTCAAGGCGTTCGGCGTGGATACTAAAAAAGAAATGCCGTATCACGAGACACTGACCGTGTTCTGGATGCGGACCGTCAAGGATTTCGCCGAAAGAAAAGCGGGCTGGACGCTGACCGAAAAGGCCAATGAGCTCGTCGCCACTTTCGATAAAGATTATCCGCTCAATTTTTACAGCCGCGATCTTCTGTTTTCCGACGACGCGAGGGCAAGGTTCATCGATGGCGATATCTGTTCGACGACTCGAATACAGAATATAACGTCCTTGTCGTAACGATTTGAACTTGGCCAACATCATAGCGTCTAATAACAAGGGACAAATTCGGGGAGATCGATATGAGAATTTCACCATCAATTTTAGTCGGCTTGCTCGTATTGGCCGCACTTCGCGGAATTGCTCAGGACGTTGAGAGCGCAAAACCTGAATGCTTTGAACCTTCGGCACAAACCTTTGATGAGTTTGTTTTTACGACGCCGCAGGACCTGAAAGGCCATGCAAAGCTTTTCGAAGACAAGTTGAGGGAGCACCCGGAATCGCAGGGCGTCATATTTGTCTACGGCGGCAAGAAGTCCAAAATAAGCGAGCTGAGCGAAATGTCGACGAATGTGAACAAGGCATTTACCTACGGTGGAAACAGCTACGAATCCAAGATCTGGATCCGCGAAGGTGGTTACCGTGCCGAGCCCACGGTTGTTTTCATGCTTCGGCCGCTGAAGTGTACCGAACAGCCGCTTCCATCCTCGGACCTTTCTGTCGACCAAGTGGAATTTTCCGACTTTCCCGCGTCAAGTACGATACGTACTGCCACCTCGGATCTATACACATCTGTGCTCTACGAACCTGAGGCCGAATGCCCGGCAGCGGCGAAAGCCGTAAGAGCCTGCGTCGACGGAACGGAAAGCGAGGTCTTTATAATCGTAAATGCCGCGGGAGCCGTCGTATTCAGCAAAACGCTGGGCGGTCATCCATTGATCAGAGCTTCGGCAGAATCGATCGCAAAAACCTGGTACTTTCATCCGTACAAGGACAAAAGCGGAAAACCGATGAACCGGTCCGGCGTGATCGTTGTTAGATACGGGCAACCTGCGCAGTGATTCGTCAACTACTAAATGCTTAGATTTTTTAATACACTATCGCGTCAGATCGAGGAGTTTCAGCCTATCGATGGGAACAATGTCCGCATGTATATATGCGGTCCGACGGTCTGGAACTTCGCACACATAGGTAATTTTCGCACGTTCATTTTCGGCGATATTTTGCGGCGCTATTTGAAGTTCAAAGGCTATGACCTGACTCACGTTTTCAACCTGACGGACGTCGACGACCGCATCATTAACGAGGCGAATGCCCGCGGCATCACGATCGACGAATTCACCGCTCCGTACATCCAGTACTTCTGGGAAGACTTCGACGCTCTTGGCAATCAGCGTCCCGAGGTCATGCCGCGAGCGACCCATCATATCGCGGAGATGATCGAGATCATTTCGAAATTGCTGGCAAATGGTCACGCTTATGAGTCTGATGGCTCGATATACTACCGAATCACGGCCTTTCCTGAATACGGCAAACTATCAAAGATCAACTTTGCGGGAAACATTCACGGCGGCAGCGAGCGGATCGACACCGACAAGTACGACAAAGAGGACGCGCGGGATTTTGCTTTATGGAAACTTGTGGGCGAAGACGACCAGCCTGGCTGGGACGCTCCATTCGGCCGCGGCCGGCCGGGCTGGCATATCGAATGCTCCGCGATGTCGATGAAATACCTCGGCGAGACGTTCGACCTGCACGGCGGAGGCATGGATCTGCAGTTTCCGCACCACGAGAACGAGATCGCCCAGAGCGAGGGTTCGACCGGCAAGCTTTTCGCAAAGTATTGGATACACAGCGAGTTTCTTAAGATCGACGACGTGACGATGTCCAAATCAAAGGGAAATTTCTTCACTTTCCGGGACCTACGTGAGCAAGGCTATTCCCCGCTCGCGATACGCTACCTGCTGCTGTCGGTTCCCTACCGCAAGCAGCTAAATTTTACGTTCGAAGGGCTGCAAGGCTCGGAGACGACGGTCGAACGACTTCGTAATTTCCGTCGGCTTGTCGGCGAAGCGAATGTACCGAACGGCTCAAACGAGAAGATACGAACGAATGTTGCCCAGGCACTTACCGATTTCGAGGCGGCGATGGATGACGACCTAAACACGGCCTCGGCGCTCGCGTCTATGCATGACATGGTACGCGAAGTGAATACAGCCCTCGCGAAAGATGAACTGAAGGCGGACGATCAAAAGGCCGTGTTGGATGCGATCGAAAAGTTTGATTCGGTGCTCGGTATTTTCGGCACGGAAGTTAGCGAGATCCTCGACGACGATATCGAGAAATTGATCGAGGAACGCCAGGAAGCTCGCCGAAATCGTGATTTTGGCCGATCGGACGAGATCCGCGACCTGTTGGCCGAAAAGAATATCATTCTCGAAGACACACGTGATGGCGTGAGGTGGAAACGGAAGTGATCCGCAGTTACTTTTCGAGCAAAATCAAGATCGCGCTATCACCGCTGGCTGCATAAACCTTGCGGTCGGCGATATGATAGCCGCGTTGCACAAATGCCGACAGCGGCCCCTTTGATTCGTCGATCCGTTCGCCGCGATACGCGATCCAAAATCGCGGAGCGTCAGCCTCCGGCAGATCGATCGTGGCGATATCATCGAATCCTCGCGGCAGAAAGTAGGCCGGATCTTCGGTAACGCCGTCGACGGACCTGATCTTTGCCACCTCGACCCTGCTTCCCTTCTCATGCAGAGCGAACCAAAAATGGTACGCTACGAGATCCTCAAACACATATAGTTTTTCGACGCCGCTGCTCGTGACATCGGCGGCAAGCGGCTCCCATGCACACCAGATATAAGTTGGCGTCTCACGACGAGCCTGGATCGCGAAGGCATATCCGGAGATCAGCAGTAGTATCGCTATCACCGCGATCTTCAGTCCCGCGATCTTGATCCGTCCAATAACAGCGCCAACTAGCAGAAACGCTGGCACAAATACAACTACCAGATGCCGCGTCCCCCAGATCGAATATGGCAGGAACCAACTCGCCAGAAACGCGGAGAGCACCGGGAGCAATATGAAGATCGCGAGCAAACGCTTTGTCTCGAACCGTTCGCTTTCGCGAGCGCGGTCGTTTATGACGCCGACCACCAAGCCACCCGCCACGACGATAATGATCGGCACGGAAACGGCGAAAACGGAGAATGGTTCCGCATTGCTCGCGGGAAAATAGAATGGCTCCGCGAGATCTACAACGAGCTTAACGAGGTCAATAATTTGCGGCCGCTGCATCCAGCCAATGTTTTGGCCAACATTTGATCCCTCGCGAACGGCCGTCCACACAGCGATCATCCACGGAATGTAAGACGCCGCGCAGGCGCCAAGCATTATAAGGATCGCACGTATCTTGATGCGCTGGAAAATGACTATTGCGGCGACCTCGCTCAATGCGACGAACCATCCGAAATAATGCGAATAGATAAGTAGGATGTTGACGATAATTAGCGGAGCGAGTCCTTTTCCTTTGTGAAAGTATCGAACGAACAGCCACATCGAAAATAGCGAGAGGCACAGCATAAGGCTGTACATTCGCACTTCCTGAGAATATTTGATCAGCGAGCCATTGACAGCGAAGAGCAGAAAAGCGACCAACTGTGACCAAACTGCCAGCCTCAACTCGCGACAAAGGTACAGGAACGGTACAATTGCGGCCACCGCGAATGCTACCGGCAGCAGTCGCAGCCAAGACAGGCTTTCGCCGCCGATCGAGATCCATATCTTTAGAAAAAAATAGAAAAGGGGCGGATGTATCAAGTCCTTCGCTACAAATGCGATGATCGTGCCCCACGTATGTTCCGCGGCGTGTACACTAAATATCTCGTCGAACCAAAGGCAAGAGGCACTCGAACGCCACATCCGTACCGCCGTGTAAACGGCAGACAGAATGGCCACTGCCACGACCTGAAAGAGCCGAGATCTTTTCATTTAGCGGTCGTTAACAGAGCTTGCCGGCAATACTGTTGTAGAAAAGCGGGACCGTCTTGAAAGTGTGGCTATCGCGGCAGTACGACACGCAATTGTCGAATGGCTTAGAGTAAATATGGATACTTACAGCGCGTTCGTCGAAATCGGGCAGATTCAGCACCTGATGGATGGGCTCTTCAAGTTCGACCTTAGCGGCTAGAGATTCTGAGAGTTCAAAACTGTTGGTCTCGATCAACCGACAGAACGAGGTGGACTCATCGATCTCGGCGATCGCAAAATTTTGGCCGCGAAGGCGTCCAACGGGTACGGTCATCCAACATTTCTGCCCGGCGTGGTCGTGGACACGAGATGACATCCCCTTTTCCCAACAGATAACCATTGCCTCAAATCGATCATCTTTGTAAACCAGATTTCGAGTGTAGAAATTAGGATCCCAAAAGAAGTACGGCTCGATCGATGAGACATCAACCGGATTATCAGCAAGGAAGCTATAAACGTTGTCGCAAGTAAAGTTATCGTCGGATATCGATTTAAGCCCCTCGACAAGTTTTTCTACTTTGACCATACATTTTTGGGTAGACGCGATCGCGGATAGTTAACAGAATGATTGTACCAAATTTCTACATTTTGCCCACTCCGATGTGGCGGCGGTTGTAGGCAAACGAAACCTAATTGTTCTTTTGGGAGTTCTTAAGAAATTCAATGAATTCCGCGACATTTCGGGTCAGTCCCGGAAAGGACGAGATGATCTTTCCGTCCGGCGACACAACAGCATAATAAGGCAGAGCGACTGTGCCGAGCATATCCTGCTCAATTTGCTGCTGGCGGGTATAGACGTCCCCTTCACCGTCCGTGTACAGTCGAGCGAGCACGAACTTAGACAATTCGGCCTCGACCTCCTTCTTCGGGAAGACATTGGCTTCCATCCATCGGCAATTGGTGCAGGTATAGCCTGTAAAATCCACGAAAACGAGTTTGTTCTCGGCCTTGGCCCTGTTCTCAGCTGCCTCAAGGTCATTCTCGATCCATTTCATCTCCGTTTCGGAACGGCCAAAAACTCGAGTCGAAGAGTTGTTCAAATCCGGCGGCAGAAAAGATTCGAGTTCGCCCATCTTTGCACCAAATAGTCCCGTTAGCAGATAAAAGCTAACGGCAAGGCTAACGACAGCTGCGAAAACGCGAAACGCCCCGAGCCGCTCGGGTTTTGAATCGTGCGACAGCTGAAATTTACCTAAAAGATACGCGGTCAAAACCACACCGATCGCGATCCAGATCGCAAGAACGACGTCACGTGTGAAGATGCCCCATTTCCAGACGAGGTCTACGTTCGAAATAAACTTCATCGCGGCCGCGACCTCGAGAAAGCCCATCGCAACCTTTACCGAATTCATCCAGCCGCCCGCTCGCGGCAATTGAGAGATCAGATGCGGAGCCAGCGCGAGCACGAAGAACGGCAACGCAAATACGGTCGAAAAGACGAGCATTCCGAGAAGCGGCATTCGCCAGTTCCCTTGCGAGGCTGAGACCAGGATAGTTCCAACGAAGGGCGACGTACATGTGAACGATGTTAGCGTAAACGTCAATCCCATCAGCAATGCTCCGACAACGCCGCTGCCTTCGCCCTCCCGGCTGCGCGTTATCGCGTCGAGTTTCGTCAATATTCCGCTCGGGATGGTTATCTCGTAAGCCCCGAAAAGATTAAATGCAAAGAAAAGAAAGACGCCCGTTATCAGCAGATTGATCCAAGGATTTGCGGCGAATAGATTGATGCCCGCCGCTCCGACAAAAAATGCGAGCAGCATGCCGACGATCGTAAATGTCGCGACGATGCCGACCGAATAGACCGTCGCCAGCTTGATCGCCCGCCCTCGATGTCCGGCAGAGTGGCTCGTGAAATACGAGACCGTTATCGGGATCATCGGAAAAACGCAGGGCGTTAAAAGCGAAAGCGCTCCGAGCGACGCGGCTAGCCAAATAAAGGGCCATAGGTCATCCGGCGTCTGCGGTTTCGGAGAATTCTGGACCGTAGTCTCGGGCGAGACCTCAGCTTGCGGAGCAGCCGTCGAAAGTGTCTTTTTTACATCTTCGGAGCCGACCGTCGAAACTCGGACGGTTTTCGGCGGCATACAGAACCTGTCGTTACACAGTTGGAAACGAACGTCCAACGAGAGTGCTTCGATTCCGGTGGGTGCCGTCGCTTTCAGTACCAACTTGAATGCTGCTGTGTTTATGAAAAATTTCGTTTCGAGCGGTTTTTGATCGGTTCCGGTGAACAACGGATCGCTCTTTTTTATCGGCGCAGGCGAATCGATCTTTCCATCCAGAGCAAATGGTTTGCCCTCGGTCACCTTGATCGATGTAGCGATCGGACCGCCTTCGGGCTGTTCGAGTGCGTAAAGATGCCATCCGCTTTCGATCTCCGCTTTAAGCGTTACGGTTGTTTTATCGCCCGCCTCTAACGGCTTGGAGCCCGCGTCCGCGCCGAGCGTCCATTTCGCCGGATCCTGGGCGAAAACCGCCGATGAGAGCAACAAAGCCGTCAGGGCAAGGTAAAGAAAATGTCTCGCTAATTTCATCGCGCGCGCCGAAATCAAACTATAACATTTTCTATTTTCAGCAGAACAGAAACCGGAACCCAATATTTTGCAGAAAATTTCCCACTCGCTTATAATCATTGTTCTACATTAATTGTTGAATTTCATCGATATAGCGTTTCGGAGGATCTAGATTTGCCAAAAGCAGCAACGCGACAAAAGACAGTCAAGAATGTAAAGACGCCCGTGACCGCCACGAGCAACACGCTGGAGTCGATAATAAAGTCTCATCAAGAGATTGATTTCGTCGAGGTTGAGCATGCCCACGCCGAGTTTTTGGCTCGCCGAGCCTCGCAGCTTGAGTCGATCAAAAAGATCGACAAAAAGCTTCTTCGCTCCATGCTCTACGAGATGGTGCTCGGCCGTCGATTCGAGGAGAAGTGCGCCGAGGTCTATCGAATGGGAAAGATCGGCGGGTTTTGCCATCTGTACATCGGCCAGGAAGCTATCGGCGTAGGGGCCATCATGGCTCTCGAGCCGGCCGATATGGTCATCACCTCTTACCGTGACCACGTTCAGGCGATGATCAAGGGAATGACGCCCGAATCAGTAATGGCGGAGCTCTACGGCAAAGAGGGCGGCTGCGTCGGCGGGAAAGGCGGGTCGATGCACATGTTCTCTAAGGACCTTGGGTTTTACGGCGGCCACGGGATCGTCGGCGGCCAGATCGGCGTCGGCACCGGCATGGCATTCGCCGCGAAATACAAGAATTCAGGACAGGTCGTGCTTTGTTTTTTTGGCGAAGCGGCTGTAAATCAGGGTATCTTTCACGAATCGCTCAACATGGCCCAGCTCTGGAAACTCCCCTGCATCTTTATTTGCGAGAACAATCAGTACGGCATGGGAACTTCGCAGGAACGTGCAATGAGTTCGCGAAGCATCGCTAAAAAGGCTGACGCTTTTGAAATGGCGAATGAATTCGTCGACGGTATGGATGTAATGGCAGTGAGAGAAGCGGCTCAGCGGGCGATCGAACGGGCCCGCACAGAGAGTCTGCCGACGTTGCTCGAAGTACGAGCATACCGCTACATGGGCCACTCGATGTCGGACCCGGGAAACTACCGCACCCGCGATGAGATTCTCAAGTATCAGGAACGCGATCCGATCGTCCTGTTTCGCGAGAGCCTCCGCGAGGCAAAGGTGTTCGGTGACAAGGATTTTGAAAAGATCGAACAGGAAGCGGCCGAGGCGGTCGCGTCTGCGGTCAAATTCGCTGACGAGAGCCCTTTCCCAAACGAGAGCGAGCTGATGACTCACGTTTACGCTTAGACCAAACGAATAATTATGGCAGTTTTAACGATACGCGACGCCCTTAATCAGGCCCTGCGTGAAGAGATCCTCAGAGACGAAAACGTCTTTGTAATGGGCGAAGAGGTCGCCGAATACGACGGCGCATACAAGGTGACCCGTGGCCTTTGGAAAGAGTTTGGCGACAAGCGAGTCGTCGACACGCCTATTACCGAACTCGGCTTTGCGGCGGTCGGCGTCGGTGCGGCGATGGCAGGCTTACGGCCGGTTATCGAGTTCATGACCTGGAATTTCTCGATCCTCGCGGCTGATCAGATCATCAATCACGCGGCAAAAATGCTGTATATGTCGGGCGGACAGTTCAATGTACCGATAGTATTTCGCGGCCCAAACGGCTCTGCATATCAGGTTTCGTCGCAGCATTCTCAGGCTCTAGAGGCGATGTACGCGAACTTTCCGGGACTCAAGGTCGTGATGCCGTCGACGGCTGCCGATGCCAAGGGCCTGCTCAAATCCGCGATCCGAGATAACAATCCCGTGATGTTTCTCGAGCAGGAGAGAATGTACGGATTTAAGAGCGAAGTGCCGGACGACGAAGATTTCACGATCCCGCTTGGAATTGCCGATATTAAACGCGAGGGCACTGACTGCACGATCGTGGCACGCTCGATGACCGTGCCGCTCGCTCTCGAGGCCGCCGAACAGATCCAAAAGGATTTCGACGTTTCGGTTGAGGTCGTCGATCCACGGACGATCAAGCCGCTGGATATCGATACGATCGTTAATTCAGTCAAGAAAACCAATCGCCTTGTCATCGCCGAGGAATCACATTCGTTCGCAAGCGTCGGTGCTGAGATCAGTTATCAGGTGATGGAACACGCATTCGATTATCTCGACGCCCCGATCAAACGTATCTCGACTGTCGAGGCCCCGATGCCCTACGCCAAAAATCTCGAGGCTCTGGCTTTACCGGACGTTGCGAAGATCGTAGCTGCGGTTAAAGAAGTTTGCTACTTGTAATGGATAAGCGTGCTGCGAAACTCGACTACAAGCTGAACCATCGGCCGATGGGCGTGTTTCAGATTCGGAATACAGCTAATGACAAGGTGTTTGTGGATTCCAGCCTGAACGTTCCTGGCAAGATCAATCGGCATACATTTTCGCTAAAGGCAGGCCTTCACTCGGCGAAACGTTTGCAAGCGGATTGGGTCGAACTTGGCGAGAACAGTTTCGTTTTCGAGGTGCTTGAGGACGTCGAGCCGCGGTCTGACGCAGATTACGATTATGCCTCAGATATTAAAACCCTTGAAGGTCTTTGGCTCGATAAACTTGAGCCTTTCGGCGATAACGGTTACAACGACCGGGAACTGACACGTGAAGAGCGATTGCAAATGATCCGAGCAAATCGGAAACTTTAAATTTATGGCTGAAAAATTCTTAATGCCGAAACTGTCGCCGACGATGGACGAAGGGCAGATCTCCCGTTGGATCAAGAACGAGGGCGATAGCTACGATTCCGGCGAGACACTCGCGGAGGTCGATACCGATAAGGCGACGATGGAAATGACCGCTCTCTCGGGCGGCACGCTGCTCAAGATCCTTAAGGGCGCTGGCGAGACAGCGGCGCTTGGAGAGGCCATAGCGATCATAGGCAAGGCCGGCGAGGACATCGCGGGACTACTTGCTGAGGTCGAGTCGAACGGAAAGATGGCTTCTTCGGCCAAAGAGGCCGTCGAAAAGCCAGCGGAATCTGCTCCGGAAGCTCCCCAGATGACGGCTCACGTCGAAAAATCTCCTGAAACCACCCCGACTCATTCAGCCTCTGCTTCCGCCAATGGCCGAATGATCGTTTCGCCGATCGCTGCCCGAATGGCAGCTGAGAACGGTGTGGACCTTAAGTCGGTCACCGGCTCGGGGCCGAACGGGCGCATTATCAAACGCGATATCGAGGCCGCGATGGAAGTGGGCACGGCCTCTTCGGCTGTTCGGTCGGCCACCCCTTTTACGCCGTCGACGATCGTCGGTGCGTCGCCTTTCCGCGATGAGAATACGTCCAAAATGAGGCAGATCATTGCTGCCCGTCTTGCCGAATCCATCGGACCGATCCCGACCTTCTATCTTACGGTTGAGATCGCGATGGACAATGCTCTCGATCTCCGTAAGGCGATCAACGCAACAGTTTCCGAAGCTCAGAAGATCAGCGTCAACGACATTGTCGTCAAGGCCTCCGCGATGGCGCTGCTCAAACATCCGTTTGCCAATGCGTCCTATCAGGACAAGTCGATCCGATTTTATGAACAGGCCGACATCGGCGTTGCGGTCGCAATAGACGAAGGCCTGATCACGCCCGTTATACGCGGCGCCAATTTGAAAGGCTTTCTAGAAATTTCTGCCGAGATCAAAGATCTCGCCGCCAAGGCTAAAGACAAAAAACTCCAGCCTGAGGAATACACCGGAGCCACGTTCTCGATATCAAATCTCGGAATGTTTGGCATAAAGGAATTTACTGCGATCATCAATCCACCCGAGGCTGGAATTCTGGCCATCGGCGGAGCCGCACCTACCGCAGTCGTACGTGATGGCGAGATCGTAATTCGAAATATTATGAACGTGACAATGTCGTGCGATCACCGCGTCATTGATGGTGCGACCGGAGCAAAATTTCTCCAGACGTTCAAGCAGATGCTCGAACAGCCGGCAATGATGCTCGCGTAACGTGACGGAGCAACCGCGATCATTCGGGCCCTATGCCGCCCTCCTAGGCGTTCAGTTCTTTTTTGGTTCGCTATCGGTAGTTGGAAAAGTAGCTTTGAATGCGGTCCCGGCCCTGAGCCTCGTCGGTTTTAGGGTCGGGATCACTGCAATGGCACTCGTCATTATCCAAACAGCTCGCGGACGCGTATGGCTGAAACATAGAGGCGATTACTGGCGGCTTGCTGTACTAAGTTTCTTTGGTGTCGCTCTCAACCAAACTCTGTTCATAACTGGACTCTCCCTTACCAAGGCCTCGAACGCATCACTTCTAGCGGTGACGATCCCGATCTTTGCATTAACTGTGGGTGCGGCTGCAGGACTCGAAAGACTAAGGTTAAAGAGAGCTTTGGGCATTGCGATCGCCGCGATCGGCGTCATCTTTCTCATTGATCCGCGAAACGCGTCGTTTTCGTCGCAGACTACGGTTGGTGATCTGCTTATAGTGCTCAATTCGCTCTCATTTGGGATCTACGTCGCCACCTCGAAGGTTATCGTCACCCGCAATGGTGCTTTCAGGTCAATGATGTGGGTCTTCGTGTTTGCCTCGATCGTGTGCGTGCCGGTCGGAGCCTATTCGCTGTCGACAATCGACGTCGGCTCGGTTACCTCGGGCATTTGGCTCCTGATCCTTTATATTGCTCTCGGAGCAACGGCTTCGCCGTATTTGTTGAACGCCTGGGCGATCACTCGTGTAAATCCGTCGACCGTTGCCGTATTCGTCTATCTTCAGCCTCTGATCGGTTTTCTGCTTGCGGTCGCCTTCCTCGGCGAAAGGGTCGACTTCACGTTCGTCATCGCCACCGCTCTGATCTTTGCGGGTGTTTTTCTCGTAACTCGCAAGTTTGTCCCGGCTCCCGAAATTTAGAGCTTGCATTTACGGCGGATAAGGCATCTAATCGAGCAGAAAAAACACGTGCCGACCACGATCACACAGATAGACGATTCGTCCGCCGGGCAGACGACCCTTAAGGTCAAAGGCGAAATGAGCATCGAGGATGCTCGCCTGCTCGAACATATCGGCGACGACATTCGATCTGAGACAGGCCATCAGATCCGTATAGATCTGGCGGATCTCGACTTTTTGGATAGCGATAGCGCTCCTTTTCTCAAACGGTTGGAAGCGCGTGATGGTTTCAAGATCGAGGGCATCGAGATCTTTCTTCAAACACTTATAGATCGAGTCGAGCGACACGAATACTAATGCTGGGCCACCTGACAATTCCGTGGAAACGATCTAAAGTTTAGTTCATGAAAACTAGCGATATCGCTGATTATCTTTCCGGCGAACTGATCGGCGATGGCAGCCGCGAGATCGAACGGGTCGCCGCCCTGTCGTCCGCATCGCCATCGGAGATCGCATTTAGCATTTCGAGCATCGACCTTTCCTCAACCAATGCGTCGTGCGTGATCGTGCCACTTGGCTTCGAGATCGTCACACCTATTACCGTCATAAAGGTTAAGGACCCCAAGTTTGCATTTGCCAGGATAGCTGCCGTATTGCATCCGGACGAGAAAGCGGGATTTATCGATAGGGATGCCACGATCGCCTACAATGCATCGATCGGCCTTGATTGCCGGATCCACGCCGGCACACGCGTGGGTCGAAACGTGAATATAGGTGATAACACGATCATTTTTTCAAATTGCGTTATTTATGACAACGTGACGATCGGCCGGGATTGCGTGATACACGCGGGAACGGTGATCGGATCGCCTGGTTTCGGTTACGTGGCAGACGCGGACGGCGAGCATTTCAATTTCCCGCAGATAGGATCGGTCGTGATCGAAGACAGCGTCGAGATCGGTGCAAATTGCTGCGTTGATCGCGGAGCCCTGGGCGAGACAAGGATCGGGGCGGGCACCAAGATCGACAATCTTGTACAGGTCGCCCATAACGTTAAGATCGGAAAACGCGTAATTATCGCTGCCCAGTCTGGGATAGCGGGCAGCTCGGTCATTGAGGACGACGTCGTCATCGCCGGTCAGGTCGGGATCGCCGACCACGTCCGCGTAAAAGCGGGAGCGGTGATCGGAGCAAAATCCGCTGTGTTTCCCAACAAGATCGTCGCGCGCGGCTTCTGGTCCGGAATTCCCGTGCAGCCCGTCCGGGACTATCGCAAGCAGCACGCTCACATAAAGAGCATCGGCCGCCTTAAGGAAGAAGTTAGGTCTCTCCGAAAGCAAATTGACTTGTATGTCGGCAAGAGTGACGACGACGACGGCGTCTGACATCGAGCTGACGGTAAAAACTAGGTGATCAGGTTTAAGATCGCCTTCGCCGATCGTTGTGATGCTCCACCGTGTCCAAGTTTCTCGGTCGCTGACTTAAGTTCGGCTCGCATTTGCTTGTTCACTTCAGGATCCAACAGTCTGAAAAGTTCCGTCGCAAGTGTCTCTGCAGTAAATTCGTCTTGGATCAATTCCCTGGCGAGCCGTTTTTCGGCGATCAAATTGATGAGCCCGTAATGTTCGACCGAAATAAGCGGCTTGAGTAGGTAATAGTTTAGCCGCGTCGTCTTGTAAACGATAGCCATCGGTGTTCCGATCATTCCCGTTTCGAGTGTCGCAGTTCCGCTCGCCACCGCCGCGGCGTCCGAGGCGTTGAGGGCGTCGTACGTCTCACCTTCGACGATCGTCACATTTGGGAAGTTTGTTTCCCGTAACAGACCCGAGATCGTTTCCTCGACGAACGGCCGATGTCGCGGGTCCGCGATCGGGATCACAAACTGCATCGACGGCCGCGTTCTGACCATCGCCGCTGCCGTCTCAATTAGAACAGGCAGGATCTTGCTGATCTCCTTTTGCCTGCTGCCGGGAAGAAGCGAGACTATGGGCCCTTTCGGATCAAGCCCGTGACGAATGCAAAATTCATTTCGGGTCAGGCTCGCCTGCACCTCGAGTGCGAGAGGATTTCCGACATATTGAACGTTCGCAACGCCGCGATCGGCATACCATTGCCTTTCAAACGGGAGGATCGTCAGCAGCAGGTCAACGTATTTACGGACCGTCCGAATACGGTATTTTCGCCATGCCCAAAGCTGAGGCGAAATATAATAAACGACCCTAATTCCCCTTTTTTTTAGTGCTTTGGCGAGCTTCAGATTAAATTCGGGAAAATCGATCAGCACGGCGACGTCCGGCCGTCGATCGGTCGCCGAGCGCCTTAGCGATCTCATTGCGTTCAAAAAGATCGGAAGTGCTCCGGCGATCTCGGCAACACCGATAATGGACAGATCGTCGGACGCGACAACCGCTTCTACTTCTTCGCCTCGCATCTTGGTTCCAGCCGCCCCGAAAAACTCAAATTCGGTGTGCGGAGCGGCCTCCGTGAGCGCCCGAACGAGTCTCGCCCCGTGAGCATCCCCCGATGGCTCGCCCGCTACAACCATTATTTTGAGCTTATTCGGCATTTTCGACGTAAGTCATTATTGTTGAACGATATATCGGAAATGTAAAATTACAACCCGATCCGCGAGTTAGCGCATCAAAACGTATGTTTCGCACCGATGACGTTGAGTTTTGTCCACGGCTTGCTTGCAGTGAGTCGGCTTTACGCTTAAAATTTAATGTTTTGACGACAGTTCCTAAGGTACTAAATTTCCTTAGAATTTAAATTAGCCGTTGTTATCTGGAGGAGTTTGTGACGTTTCGTCTTGCTTTCCTTTTTTTGATCATCTCGATTCTTGCAGTATTTTCGACGGCTTCGGGCCAGGTCGAAACTGTAATTGGCCAAATTTCTAATTCCCCGTCTGAGGCGTTCGCCGGCGGGATCAGCGGCGACGGTCGGTTTGTGGTTTTTGAGTCCCGAGGCAACCTCGCTACCGAAAATCCGCGAAACGCGGACGGCAATACCGAGATATTTCTTTTCGACTATGCCCAGCGCCGAATTTACCAGATAACTGATACCAAGAGCGTAGTTCGTGACCCTACGCTGCCTGCAACATTCGACAACATTCGCGTCGAGATTACCAATACCAAGCCAGTTATCAGTAATGACGGACGATGGATCGCGTTCAGCTCAAATGCGACTACGGCCTATCCAGGGACCGGTCCCACCGATCCGCCCGTGATCAGCACGACCAATCCCGGCAGCTTCGATGGTAACGCATTTTCGGCTCCTACCCCGACGCCAAGTCCTTCGCCGGCCGCAACCCCGACGCCCGGAGCAAATCCGCTGTCGAATGACGCCAATTTAGAAGTGTGGCTTTATCGCGTACCGCTCGCGGCGCCGGTGTCCGACTTGTCAGCCGGTGATGAGATCGCGCCCGTTAATTTAAGCGGCGGCGTTTTCATACAGGTTACAAATACGATCCCGAGCCAGTTGCCGCGAGAGGGCAACGCAACGACGACTCCGACCATAGCGGATGATAACCACGACCCGAGCATCAGCGACGACGGCCACGCCATCTCGTTCGTCTCGAGCCGCGACCTAGTCCCAGCTATCGGAAATGCTTTTCCGGCAGAGGACAACGACGAGATATATACATATTTCCGCGACCCTTCGGCTCTGAACGACCCCAATGGCGGACTGGGGGCACTCAATCAGGTCACCAAGACGCCGCGCGGCCCGATCACTAACCCGATCTATTCAAAGCTTCCGACGATATCAGGGAGCGGACTGCGCGTGGCGTTCGCTAGCACCGGTGACGGGCCGATCGTCGGGATGACCGCCGGCGGAAATCCGCTGGCCAGCAGAAACGAAGAGATCTTCTATTCTGACCTTACCCCGACCGGCGTTCCGACTGGCACGAAAAAGCAGGTGACTACGACGACGCCTACCAATCCGGGCAATCCCGTCAATATACTGAATACGGGTAGGCGTATGAGCCGCGACGGTCGATATATCGCGTTTGATTCCTACGCCGATCTTGCTTCGACTCCAAACGGAGCCAATCTTGCTTCGTTCGCAACATATATTTACGACGCGACGACCGATACGTTTAGACAGATCCTGGCACGAAGCGACGCAGACTCTGCCGCAACCGGCGGAGACCTTGCCCGATATCCCGGTTTCACTGACAACGATGCGAATGGAACTCCGTCGACGTTCGTCCTTGAGACAAGGATGAATATCAAGTCGGACGGCACGGTGGCCACGACCGACACGGATGGACTGAATAATATCCTCGAGCGGCCGGCCCAGCTTTACTCTGTCACACTGACCGGAGCTAATACTATCTTCGCCAAGCGTTTGGCACAGCTGCCCGTTCCCAGTTCCTTTCTTGCTTCGGTCCAGGTCATCCCAAGCAACAGTCTCAAGCGCGTAACCTTTAACCTTGCATTGTCCGAACTTGGGCTCGGAAATCAAGATCTCCAATCCGAGGTCTTCTACATGGTCGTGCCCGCTCAGACGCTTGCGGTCGTGTCCCCAAATTTCGCCACCGGAGCAAGTAACATTCCGGTTTCGATGACCGCCGTTCCGTCGCCGTCGCCAACGCCGACGCCGAGCCCCACGCCGACACCGACCGGTTCGCCATCGCCATCGCCAACGCCAACTCCGTCTACGCCTCCAGCGGTCTTCGGGCTTGCCCCGGGCATGCAGGCGATCATGACCTACCAGTCTTCGATCGACCGCCCTGTCGTCGCCCGCTCTGCAGTTGGATCGCTCAGCCGCAGCTTTGTGCTGCCGATCGAATTGAGCGGTGTGAGTATGACGGTAAACGGCGCTGCCTGCGGAATTCGTTCGGTGACCGGGCACAAGGTCGAATTCGTTCTTCCTGCGTATCTCGGGACTGCGTCGACGGGCACGACTTATCCGTTAGTGCTGATAAACAATGGTTTGGTGATGAAAACCACGGTCACGCTGGTTCCGGCTCAACCCGATATATTCAATTTTGAGGGCATCATTGGCCCCGGCGGACGGACGAAGGTGTATAACGTCACGAACCGCGTTCAAACCACGGAACCGTTCACAGTGACCACGAAACAGATAAAGCCTTTCGGTCGAGTGGCCTCTATTTTGAGAGTTTATTTGACCGGCGCCCAGGCGGGCCAGACCGTCAACACGTCTATCCGGATCGGATCTTTTGGCACCCTTATCGTGCCTATATTGTCTAACGCTATTGAGGTCGAACCTGGTGTGTATACGATCGACTTCTCGCTTCCGCCCGGCATGGAAGGCGGAGGTGACCAGCCGATAATTCTCACCATTACGATCGATGGAGTGAGCTTTACGTCTCGGCTGGACGATACGGCGACAAGATTCCGTATCCTCTGACCGTGACCGCCACGAATACGAAAAAAGGGGCAGTTCTCACGGCTGTCCCCTTTTCATTTATAACCTCGGCTTATGTTTGCATAACCAGTGACTATAGTTGCCAAGCATAGGTCGTTGTAATATTCTTTAGCTACCGCGTTTCTTCCCCTTTATTAATGCGGCTTTTGAGAAGTATTAAATGATATCGGATATTTGATCGTTAAAAAGTTAATTAGGAGTTCCGTATAATTTATGGCCGCAAAAGATGTAAGTACGATGAAGATCTCACCCAAGGTTTGGAAAAATGGCGAGTTTATTAATTGGGATGATGCCCGCATCCATGTGATGTCGCACGTCGTGAACTACGGCTCAAGCGTTTTCGAGGGTATCCGTTGCTACAATACCACCAAAGGTTCTGCGGTCTTCCGTCTAACGGAACACATGCAGCGGCTCATCAATTCGGCGAAGATCTATCGTATGGATTCCCAGTTCGGTCGCGACACCTTCTGCAGTGCGACGATCGAACTTATTAAACAGAGCGGGATGCAGGAATGCTACATTAGGCCACTGATCTTTCGCGGCCTCGACGAGGCTAAGCCGGCGTTCGGCGTAAATCCCTTTCCCAATCCAATAGATTCGTATGTCGCGGCCTGGGAATGGGGCAAGTATTTGGGCGAAGATGCACTCGAAAACGGTATTGAGGTCTGTGTTTCGAGTTGGACTCGGATCTCGTCGAATACGATGCCGACGATGGCTAAAGCGGGCGCAAACTACATGAATTCGCAGCTCATTAAGATGGAAGCTCTACTCGGTGGATTCAGTGAGGGAATTGCTCTCGACGATCGCGGGTATGTATCCGAAGGTTCGGGCGAGAACATCTTTTTGGTGAACAACGGCAAGCTGATTACGCCGCCGCTTGGAGCTTCGATCCTGCCCGGAATTACGCGCGATTCGGTCATTCAGATCGCCCGCGAAATGAGCATCGAGGTCCAGGAAACAACGATCCAGCGTGCGGCGTTGTACTTGGCTGATGAAGTTTTCTTTACCGGTACGGCCGCTGAGATCACACCGATCCGTTCCGTTGACCGAATAACGGTAGGCTCAGGCAAACGCGGGCTCGTTACGGAGCGACTGCAGAAAGAATTTTTCAAGATAATCATGGCAGAGCGCGATGCTCCTGCCGGGGCTCACTGGCTTACGTTCGTAAACGGTTCCGAACAAACTGTTGCGGCGTAGATCCTAATTAACAGAAGTTTGCAACAATAACGCCGATCGGGAAACCGGTCGGCGTTCGTCATTGAGTCATTCGAGTCCGCCAAACTGTCAATTCAGCCGCTGATTGTGTAGATTACTCGTTATATTCGAAAATGCCAGATTCAACCGTCCGCAGCCTGAAGATCGCGATCGCCGTTTTCGCATGCGGTGCATTCGTGATGGCGTTCGAGATCGTCGCGTCGCGTATTCTAGCTCCCTTTATCGGGACATCGACCTATATTTGGACGAGCCTGATCGGCGTGATCCTGGCAAGCCTCAGCCTTGGCTATCACGTCGGCGGACGATTGGCCGACCGCCACCCGGACATAAGGATTCTCGCCGGCCTGATCTTCGCGGCAGGAACGTTCGTCGCTGTGACCGAGCTGATTAAGGAGATCGTCCTTTCGTACATCTCATCAGCTCCGATAGGCATTGAGCTGCGTTCTGTGGTGGCGTCGCTCGTCCTGTTTGGTCCCGCGAGCGTTTGCCTCGGCTGCGTGACACCGTATGCCGTCAAGCTGCGAATGTCGTCGCTGGCGGACACGGGCAAGACAGTCGGACGCCTTTATGCTCTGTCCACGGTGGGCAGCATTTTAGGCACGTTCGTTGCCGGATTTTTCCTGATACCATTCGTCGGAAGTACGCGGACGCTTTACATCATCTCCGGCGGCCTGATCGCAGTTTCGATCATGCTATTCCCATTGGCGTTAACGCGGTCCGTAATCGCTTCATTCGTCGTGATCGCGTTCTCGATAATATCGAACGAATCGAGCATTTACCTGCTCAGAGAGCAAAACGACCTCCACGATATCGACACCGAATACAGCCGCGTTCGCGTCTTCAAGACTGTCGACCCTCGGTCGGGAAACCGCATCCAGGCCCTAGCGACCGACCCGTATTCGATCCAATCCGCGATGCTTCTCGACAGTGACGAACCGGCGTTCGAGTACAGTAGGTTCTATCACCTTGTACGACATTTTCGTCCGGATTTTCGCAATGTGCTGTTGATCGGCGGCGCGGGCTATTCGGTACCGAAGGAATTTCTGCGTACGTACGCTGATCTTGCTCTGGATGTTGTCGAGATCGATCCGCAAATGACGGCGATCGCCCGCCGCTATTTTCGTTTGAAGGACGATCCGCGGATGAAGATCATTCACGAGGACGGCCGCACATTTTTGAATAATGCTCCTGATAAACGATACGACGCGATTCTAATGGACGCTTTCGGTTCGCTTTTCGCGGTTCCTTACCAACTTACGACCCGCGAATGCGTAAAGGAGATCGAAAGGAACCTCACGGACAACGGCGTGGTGATATTCAACCTTGGCTCCGCCATCTCAGGCGAAGGCAGTGGCTTTCTTCAGGCGGAGCTCGCGACCTACCGCAGCGTATTCCCTCGAGTTTTCGTATTTAAGGTGTATTCCGACCATGCCGACGACCGCCTGCAGAACCTCATCATTGTGGCTCTTAAATCTCCGGAGGAGCCGACGCTGCGATCATCCGACCCTGAGATCGAGCGAATGCTGGGGCATCTCTATAGCGCTAAAATCGACGCGACAAAGCCGATATTGACGGACGACCTTGCTTCGGTCGAGTATTACAACGCGATCGCTCAGGACCTAAATTTAAAGAGATCACATTGACCGTATCGTTTGCCGCGGTTCACCGCAATCCCTGCCCGAATTGCTCGGTACCAAAAGCTCCGATCCCGTTGAGACGAAAACTAAATGACCAGCGGTTCTCTTGCCGGACGCCCACATTGAAGGTGTAATATTGAACCGCGATGGAACAGCAGTCGTACGCATAGCCGAGCGTGTACAGAGAACTAATGAGCGGAGTCAACTTTGCTGCCCGTCGGTTCTCAAAGTCGAAGAATAGCGAGGCCCCGCCATAGAGCCCGTGTTCGCGGTTTCCGACAAAGATCGACGGGCTCCACTGCTCGCCACGCAGCGTACCCGCCTCTTTTCCCGCCGGATTCGCGTATTGAGCGAGTGACGGCATCAACGTGACGGCACGAGTATAATAAAAGGTCTGAAAGAACTTCAGCAGCTTGGTGTCGTAGCCGATGGTAGCTGACAAGGACCGTAACCCATCTCCCTGTACGCCAAGATCCATTCGCGTACTCACGGAGATAGTCTTCTGAGGCCGGTAGGTCGCATCGATGTTCAAGGGAGAAAACCGACGCGGAATGCCGCCAAAAGTGTAAAAACTCAGCGCCGTCATTGGCTGGATCTCATTTCGCTGACCCGCGACCAATGCTCCACCGAACGACTTGTCAAAAAAGTACTTTCCGCGGACGGTAAGGCTGAAAATTTCATACGGCTGAACAGAAGTCGGCTTTTTATCATCCGCGGATTTTCCGTTCTTGGTCGCGTCCTCCATCAGCTTTTTCTTGGCCTCGGGCGTTACCGCTTCGGCATAACGGCGAGTGTAGATACGGTTTGTAACTCCAAATTCGATCTCATTCGTGTCTGCGACGGTATCAACATAATCGAACCGGATTATCCGGTTAAAATTGTCGACGCCCGATATTAGCCGATACGTCAGAAACGGCTCGATGACGTGGCGAAACTTAAAGACCTTGTCCTTGCCGTAGAAATTGCGGGCCAAGGCAACCGGGCGAATGTCGAACTCGAACTCGCCGTATTTTCTTATCACATCCTTTCCAACGACCTGCCGCATGTCATTGAAAGAATTGGAGTAATACGTCAGCCGACCCGCGGCGTTTGCCGTAAAATTTACATACTTCGTGTGAAATGGAATCGATATCTCTGGGTTAACATCCAGCCGCTGCCCGATCGCAGGCGTTTGCACGGGTGCTCCTCCCGTCTGCTGTTTGTAGAGAGCAAGATCGTCGACTTCCTCCCGGCGTGACAGGCCCTCAACACTTGTATTGAACGAAAAATAGACGCCGTGAAGAAATGACAGCATCGAGGGTCGCTTTTCGAACGTGATGCTCGGCAAGTTTCTGGTCTTGATCCGCACATTCGGGATCGAGATCACCTGCGAACGCGCGAGCAGGTCGAGCGTGTAGTTGTTCCAGCTCTTATTTACAAATACCTGCGACACTTCGATCGGCGAAATGATCTGCTGGATGCCGTCCGAGAAGACCTGCCGGAACGACAGGCTCGATGTCAGTCGCACGTCGGCGGACGCGGTAAAGCCGTTTGGGAAATACTGAACGCCCTCAGCGAAAATGATAGACCCTCCCTGATCGGGATGAAGGGCGTCCGCCTTGGGACCAAAGATCCGGTCTTTGACCGCGTAAAATCCGAAGTTGAAGAAGGATCGCGAGTTGGTTCGCGTCCTAACATCCGCACCATAACCTATCCCGCGTGATGTATAGACATCGCCGCGTATCGTGATATCTGCCGAACGCCCCAAGGTTTGAAAATACGCGTTCGATATTCGTGCTCCCTTGTTGGCCGCATAAGAGAACGAAGGCGTCAGAAAGCCGGATTTGCGATCGTTCTCCTTCAGCGAGATCGACGCGTAAGGAAGGAACACAAGCGGAATGTTTCTGACGCGAAATTTGGCATTTCGGAGCTTTAGTTTATTTTTCGAGCTGATCGTTGCCCGATCGGCAGTAAAGCTCCATTTTGGGACCGCCTCTTCGCAGGCCGTAAACTTACCCTTGGTGACTTTGATCTCTGTGTCCGAAAGGCGCTCGACACGTTCGGCTGTAAAGTAGATCACGGTCCCATCGTTCGTCTGATTTGTAAAACCGGTCGAATTCTCGAACCACCCGAGTTTGGTCTTATAGTTCCAGACGCCCTTCGAACCTGTGATCCGCTGATCATCGCCCTGATCGAAAACGACGCTGCCCTCGGCGACCATTTTTGATTCCGCCTCGTAGATAGTGATCTTGTCGGCCTGCAGGCGAAAAACGCCGTATTTGACGTCGACATTGCCCTGATGAACGACGATGCGTTTGCCTGTCTCACCCTCGACGGTCTGTCGGTCGGAGTAGACCACGACCTCACCGTTTCCGCCCTCTTGCTCGAAACTCGTCTTTTTGGTCTTTGGTGCTGCGACGGACTGTTCCGCGGAGATCGGATTGATATTGGGTGTGTCGGTTATCGGATTTGCGACCTGTCGATCGACCGGATTAGTCTGCTGCGCCGCCCCAATTGCGGCAGCACAGATCACCAATACAATTGCTAGGAAAGGCTGATAAGTCCGCATTGAGTCAATAACTTAGTCTTTGATGCTAACACGAACGAAGATAAACAATAAAGCGTTGTGCTAGACTTACATTTCAATTTTATCCGTGCCCGAAACTGCTATACAAACCATTCTGGTCGTCGAAGACGAGGAACTGATGCGCACGATACTGCGCAAGCTTTTAGAGGACGCTGAATATCGCGTAGTCACGGCTGACAGCGCCGAATCGGCGATAGCGGCATTTTCGGCGGATGACGTCTCCGTAACTCTCACGGATATTAAGATGCCGGGACGCGACGGATTGTCTTTGCTCGATCAGATAAAATCGATCGACGACGAGGCGGTCGTGATCGTAATGACGGCGTTTTCGTCTACCGACACGGCAATAGCGTCGTTGCGAAAGGGTGCATACGATTATGTCACTAAGCCATTCGTCAACGAAGATTTACTTCAGACCATCAAAAATGCGGTAACCCAGCGACAGCTATTCCACGAGAATCGCCTGCTGAGACGCGAACTTCGGCGACAGTTCAACTTTGCCGAGATCGTTGGAACAAGTGAGCAGCTCAGACAGGTGTTCGCAATCGTTAATAAGGTTGCGGACACAAGCTCGAGCGTGCTGATCCAAGGCGAGAGCGGCACGGGAAAAGAACTGATCGCACGCTCGATCCATTTCAATAGCAGCCGCGCCGAAAAGCCGTTCATCGCCATTAATTGCGGTGCCTTGCCTGAATCTCTGCTCGAAAGCGAATTGTTCGGCCACGTCAAAGGAGCATTTACCGGCGCGGTCTCGGACAAAAAGGGCCATTTCCGCTCGGCCTCGGGCGGCACTCTTCTACTCGATGAGATCGGTGAAATGCCGATCGCACTTCAGGTTAAGCTGCTTCGGGCGTTGCAGGAGCAGGAAGTAACGCCGGTCGGTTCCAGCAGATCTGAGAAGTTTGACACTCGCATCCTGGCAGCCACCAATAAGGATCTGGCGGCCGAGGTGGTGGCCGGACGATTTCGTGAGGACCTCTTTTACCGTCTCAATGTGATCGAGATCACCGTCCCTCCGCTTAGGTCCAGACGCGAGGATATCCCGCTGCTTGTAAAGCATTTTGTTGCACTCACATCTCATCGCCAAAATGCCTCTGAAAAGCCCGTTTCAAAGGTCGCGATGTTGGCATTACTGAATTACGATTGGCCGGGAAACGTCCGCGAACTCGAGAATGCCATAGAGCGGTCGTTCATCTTGAGCGCTGACGAGATCGACGTCGAAAGCCTGCCGCCAAAGATAAGCCAAAATCCGTCGTCCGAAATTCGCGATAGCGAGGGAATGCGTCCGACGCTCGACGAAATGGAGCGGCGCTACGTCCTCGAGATACTTGCGTCGGTCGAGGACGACAAAACGCTAGCGGCCGAGATCCTCGGTATCGACCTCTCGACGCTTTACCGAAAGCTTAAGCGATATTGATCACTTGGACGACATTTCAAGCACGAAATAGTTAGTGCCCTCAATACGAATTATCATTCCCTGGTTATACGATTCTAAAAAGAATGCGTTCGCACCGTAGGACGAGCCTTTTAGCGTATCGTCACCGCTGATGTCGCCTTGGGCGATCAGTTCGTCGGGAAACCATGCCTCGCTAGGAATAGTCACGTTTTCAGGAGCACGATATCGGCCGGCGTCCGCCGTGATCTTGTCGCAATCAGCGGCAGAAAATCGAAGTACGGCTGTGAGCTTCTTTTGCGATGGGTCAGATCGCCAAACGCTTTCTTCGGCTTCGTACGGAATATTTATGAGCATCCCGAGTTCCTCGGCGTTTGTCTTCGTAGCATTTGCCGGCACGTTCGCTGAGGATGTGTTTGCTGAGTTCGGGTTCTCCGCACCCGAATTGCCGCCGCACGCCGCGAGCGAACAGAGCAGCAAAAAGGATGCCAGACAAACGTCCACCCGGAGTGAGTTCATCCGGTCATTGTATGCGTTAAGCCGCCAATATTGCAATTTTTGCATGATATTTTTCCGTTCGACTGAACAGTTATGAAAAACTTTGCCGTAACATTCGCCGCAGTATTTATTACGATCTTTGCCGCCCCGGCGTTCGCACAAAATGCAACGCCGGTCGAAGCCGTCCGATCGTTCTACGCCTTTCACCACACGCACGACAGGAGCTTTTCGCGTGCCGCGATCGAAGCACGAAAGAAATGGTTCTCAGCGAATCTATACGAGCTTTTCCTAAACGAACTGAAGCGTGAAAATGCTTTCCTCAATTCGAATCCGAACGAAAAACCGTACTTTGAGGATTTGTCGGTAGATCCGATAGACGAGTCCTGCTTGGCCGGGACACGGCAATTGCATAAGCAGGTAACCGTCAAACCGGGTGCGGAGGACAAGTCCGCAGCTACCGTTCGGGCGATCTTCGCCTTTCCCTCGCCCTGCAAGGACCCGGATACGACGATCTACACGATCGAGATCGTCCGTGCGTCCAGAGGCTGGGTTATCGACAACGTCATTTACGAAGACGGCTCGAATCTCGTTGAGGATCTAAAACGTAAGGACTACTAATTGTTGCACTCCCATCCCGGTGGCCTTAAACTATAGGCTGAAATCAAAGCTTATATATTTATAACCACATGGACACTACCGAAGTAATCGAAGCTGCGAGTGCGGCGCGTGCCGAGATCGACCGTTGGGAAAAAGATACGCTTGCCAAGGTGACGGCAAGGTCACCGGAACGCAAGGCTTCGTTCGAGGGCGTCAGCCTAGAGCCGGTTGGACGGCTTTACACTGAGGCCGATCTCGAAGGCGTCAGCGAGATCGGGTTTCCGGGCGAATATCCCTACAAACGCGGCATTCACCCGACCGGATATCGCGGCAAGCTCTGGACCATGCGCCAGTTTGCCGGATTTTCGTCACCCGAGGAGACCAATCGCCGCTTCAAGTACTTGATGGCTCAGGGTCAGACGGGCCTTTCTGTGGCTTACGACCTTCCGGCGTTGATGGGACTAGACGCTGATTCACCTCTGTCTGAGGGCGAGGTGGGAAAGTGCGGAGTCGCCGTGTCGTCGCTCGCTGATTTTGAAGTGCTTTTTGACGGGATTCCGCTTGATGAGGTAACGGTCTCGCAAACGATCAATGCTCCGGCGCCGATCTTTTTGGCAATGTACGTCGTCGTTGCCGAAAAGCAGAAAGCCGATTTTAATAAGATCTCCGGCACGCTTCAGAACGATATTCTCAAAGAGTATATTGCCCAAAAAGAGTGGATCTACCCGATCAAACCGGCAATGAAGCTCGTCATCGACACGTTCGAATACACGACAAAGCACGTGCCCAAATACAATCCGATCTCAGTCTCTGGCTATCACATTCGTGAGGCCGGTGCGACCGCACTACAGGAGCTTGCGTTCACATTGCGTGACGGCGTTGAATACGTCCAATACGGCATCGACCGCGGGATGGATATCGACGAATTCGTCCCTCGGCTTTCATTCTTTTTCAACGCACACAACGATTTTTTCGAGGAGATCGCCAAGTACCGAGCCGCACGCGTCATTTGGGCTCGGACGATGAAGGAACGCTTTGGCGCCAAGAATCCCCGCACGATGCAGTTGCGTTTTCACACGCAGACGGCTGGCGTCTCGTTGACCGTCCAGCAGCCGCTCAATAACATCGCACGCGTCGCCATCCAGGCACTCGCCGGCGTTCTTGGCGGCACACAGTCGCTGCATACCGATTCATTCGACGAGGCACTTGCCCTGCCAAGTAATGAGGCCGCTTTGATCGCTCTTCGCACTCAGCAGATCATAGCCGAAGAGACGGGCGTCGCCAACACTGTCGATCCGCTCGGGGGCAGCTATTACGTCGAATCGCTTACACAAAAGATGATCGACGGCTGTTTCGACTATTTCAACAAGATCGACGGTTTCGGCGGGATGGTCGAAGCGGTCGAGGCCGGTTTTCCTCAACGCGAGATCCAGGAATCGGCATATCAGTATCAGAAGGCCGTTGAGCGCAACGAGCAGACCATTGTCGGCGTCAACAAATACGCCCTACAAACTGAGATCCACAAAACAGATATCCTCCAGATCGATGAAAACGTCCGCGTTCACCAACTCGAGCGCCTGGCTCACACCAAATCGACTCGGGATAATGGAGCGGTCGACAACGCGCTCGAAAAGCTGAAACAGGCCGCCCGATCCAACGAGAACACGATGCCCTCGATTATCGAAGCCGTCGCCGCCTACGCCACCGTCGAAGAGATCTGCGTCGCCCTCCGCGACGTCTACGGCATCTACGAGGAACCTGCGTTTTAGATGTCCGCAGGATAGTAAATTTCGCCGCCAATAATGAAATCAAGGCGCTTGATCACAGCTTTGCTTACCACGCTGCCAGCTTTTGCGTTTTGAATCTCACTGATCGTTTGGATTAACGACCACCGCCCAGGTGAAAACTACTGGCCGATGTTGAGGCAGCTCGAATTAGCCGCTTTGAGCTTGGTGGCTTTTCTGGCTTTCGGAATAATCGCTGTCATGAGGACGATAAAGAAAAGAGATACCCTAGAATGGCGGGTTGGTACATAGCAAATCTTTCTACGTTGGTGGCAATGGCTCTTTTCATTCGCTAAGGCGATTTGGCCGCGAGGATCGACTTTTACCTTGTGGATATCAAAAATGGATATCAAAAGCTGAAGTCTCACCGTCGCGAATCGAAGACATCCTCATTTGATAGGAATGCCTCAAACATACATGACCAGAGGTTTTGTTGTCATTCCGATTGTACTCATGTGCCTAGCTGTGATGGCATTCGGATTCAGTTCTATTCCGACCCCCGATCGGCCCTCAGAAACCGCGGCATCCGTTAGCGACTGTTCGGACGGTTGGCGGATAACCGGCTATTACACTCCGGTCGAGACGGATTTTATCGGCGACGCAACGCGTGAGATCGAGATCCGGGGCGTCGGGACTGAAAGGTTTAGCGTTGAGTTTCTGCGGACGATCTTTGACGACGATCAGGGTTTTGGCGAGGGCTGGGGTAAGACGCGATTTGGCTGGTACCTCGGCAATTACGATGGAGGTTGGCACAAGGCCGACGCTGCGCTTGACGCCAATGACAAGCCGCTCGAGCCTGACGCCGTTGCCGTCGACAACGCGTTTATTCCCGTTGGCAGTATCGTCACCATTCCAGACCTTCCCGGTGATCTCGGCAAGCTCACTTTCCACAGCACGGACGTTGGCGTCTCGGTCCACGGAAAACATATCGACGTTTACACCGGCGAAGGCCGCGACGCCGGCCGCAGAATGTACCGTTTCACTTACGAGGAAGGCGACAAAGGCCTCCAGCGTGTCTGCTTTTCACCGGCCAGCGACTAAACGATGACAGCTCCCTCATAAGGGCGAGATACTCTCGCAAACTTCTGCTATAATTCTGCACATTCGTTTAGCAGATCTGCCTCTGCGTTCGCCGTGGTGTGAACTTCCGGTCGGTGTCTTGCAGAAGACGCACGCAGAGGGCCTAAAGGAAATACTCACAGAGATCGCAAAGATAATTCTGAGAATGGAAACAAATCTCTCGATCACCAACCAAACAGCTCAGAATGTCCCTTCGCTCGGCGAACGCGGAGAGAAACTGGCGGCTGAGTATCTTGAAAAAAGCGGCTTTCGTCTCGTCGTCTCTAATTTCAAAGTCCCGGTCGGACGAAACAGCAAAGGTGTTCAGGTCACAGGCGAGATCGATATCATCGCGCTTGAGGGTGAGACGCTGTGCTTTGTCGAGGTCAAGACACGGCGTTCTGACGACTTCGCCCCGATTATAACGGCGGTCGACCTTCGCAAGCAGCGGCAGATCACACGGACCGCCAAGGTCTATAGACGGATCTTTGGCGTCACCTCAATTGAATATCGCTTCGACGTGGTGACGGTGCTGATGCCCAAATTCGCTGAGCCGGAGATCAAACTGTCACGATCGTACTGGACCGCGGCAAAATTCAGGAAACGCAGATGGAACCATCACACTTGGAACGAATTTACGTGAACTTCGGCTCCGCAGGCTACGTAAGGACAAGAGAACCCGAACCCAAACAATATGAAAACAAAGCTGATCTTTTCGACCGTCATTTTATCGCTCTCTTTCTTTGCCCACGCGGCCATCGGCCAGCAGCCGGCGCTGATCGACCGCGAACTATTTTTCGGCAATCCCGAGATCGCCGGTGCTCAGATATCGCCGGATGGCAAGTACATTGCATTCGTCAAACCGTACAAGGAAACACGTAATATCTGGGTTAAAAAGACCGACGAACCGTTTGCGAACGCCCGTCTCCTGACAAACCGCACCGATCGTCCGATCCCGAGTTTTTTCTGGTCGCGTGACGGCAAGTATATTTTGTTTACACAGGATAAGGGCGGCGATGAGAATTTCAACGTTTACGCGGTGAACCCCTCCGACGCTAACGCGGCCGGCTCGGATGTTCCGGTCGCCCGCAATATTACCGAAGCCAAAGGGATCCGGGCCATGATCGAAGCGGTGCCGGAATCCGACCCGGACGCGATATATGTCGGAATGAACGACCGCGACAAGGCCTGGCACGACCTGTACAAAGTAAAGATCTCGACCGGCGAGCGGACGCTGATCAGCGAAAATAAGGACCGTTATCAGGGAATGATCTTTGATAACGCGGACAAGCTGCGGTTAGCTGTGCGGTCGGCGCAGAACGGCGATACCGAGTTCCTGCGGATCGACGCGGATGGCAAAGCCACCAAGATCTATTCGTGCGACGCTTTCGAAACATGCGCTCCGATCCAGTTTCACAAAGACAACAAGCACGTCTATATCCAGACCAACAAGGGTAACGCCGACCTCATCGAACTCCAGTTGATGGACGCCGAAACCGGTGCCACGTCGCTGGTCGAAAGCGATCCGCTAAAAAAAGTAGATCTGACCGGTGTCAATTTTTCAAGTGTCAGCAAAGAGATCATCGCAACGGCCTACGACGATGACCGTATCCGTATCTATTGGAAAGACAAAAAGTTCGAGGACGATTACAACACGATCAAAAAACGTCTCGGTGACCGCGAGATCTCGTTTGGCTCGAGTACGAAAGATGAAACCAAGTTCATCGTTTCTACCTTTAGCGACACCGATCCAGGAACCGTGTGGCTTTATGACCGAAAGTCTAAAAACTTGAGCACGCTGTACCAATCCCGCGAAAAGATCGACCGCGCATCGCTTGCGCCTATGAAGTCGGTCCACTACAAGTCCTCAGATGGTCTCGACATCCCTGCCTATCTGACCTTGCCGAAAGGCGTCGCGCCGAAGAATCTGCCGGTCATAATCCTTCCGCACGGCGGCCCATGGGGACGCGATTCGTGGGGCTACAGCACGCTGCCGCAATTTCTGGCGAACCGCGGCTATGCCGTTCTGCAGCCTAATTTTCGTGCCTCGACCGGTTACGGAAAAAAGTTTCTCAACGCCGGCAATAACGAATGGGGGCAAAAGATGCAGGACGACCTAACGTGGGGCGTTAAGTATCTCGTCGGTGAGGGCATCGCCGATCCTAAACGGGTTGGGATCCTCGGCGGGAGCTACGGCGGCTATGCGACGCTCGCCGGCGTGACGTTCACGCCCGATCTTTATTCGGCAGCTGTCGCCATCGTCGCTCCGTCAAACCTCGAAACACTGCTGCAGTCGATTCCACCGTACTGGGAAGCGATCCGGACCGTCTTTTACAAACGCATGGGCGACCCGAATACACCGGCTGGACTTGCACAAATGAAGCGTCAGTCTCCGCTATATTCGGCCGACAAGATCAAGACGCCGCTGATGGTCGTCCAAGGCGCCAACGATCCGCGCGTCAACAAACGCGAAGCTGATCAGATCATAATCGCTCTCCGCGATCGCAATTATCCGGTCGAGTATCTCGTAGCTCCGGACGAAGGGCACGGATTCGCTCGACCTGTCAATAATTCGGCAATGATCGCCGCCGCAGAAAAGTTTTTGGCGAAACACCTCGGCGGCCGCTACCAGCAGTCGATGACTCCCGAGGTCGCCAAACGCCTGGGCGAGATCACTGTCGACCCCAAGACTGTGACGCTTGTAAAACCAGCAGAAATGTCGGCCGCACCTGCAGCCGATGTGTCCGGCAAATGGTCGCTGGTCGCCGACGCCGGCGGACAGACGATCGAGATCCTGATGGAGCTAAAACAGTCGGGTACCGACTTTACCGGCGGAACGGCTTCGCAAATGGGGAATGGCACGATCGACGGCGGTAAGGTCAGCGGCAAATCGCTGACTGGCGTCTTGCACGCCGATATCCAGGGACAGGCCGTAGATTTCAGGATCGATGGAACCGTTGAAGGCGACACAATAACCGGCACGTTCACGAATCCAGGATTCGGTTCGGTACCCTTTTCTGCTACGAAGAACAAATAGTCGTCTTCGAAAATTCTTCTAATATAGAGGCTCATTCACTTGGATGAGCCTCTATTACTTTGGACTAACGTTTGCTTCGGGGCAGCTTGCCGTCGGTCAGAATGACAAAATCGCCAAGGTCGGTTTGCTTGGCCTTGTCGAAGGCCTTGAAATCGTCAACCGACAACATGGTTACGACGACAACACGGGCCTTAGGCCTGTACTTAAGCAGATGCTCGACCGTTCCCAAACGGCTTTCGGTGTGAAATCCGCCGTTCAGATGCACGACGAGCGAACGATTATCGCGTTTAAGCGCTTTCGTGACCGCATCCGCCATCGAGGCGTCCCACAGCGACTGTGAACTCAAGATCTTATCGATTCCCATCTGCGCCTCGGGCGACGGCCCCATCAACGCCTTGAATTTTGCCGCGTACGCGGGCGAGGCCTCGGCGTATGGGAGATGGGGCAGCCATTCCTTCGCCTGTTTCGACAAAGCATCGAGTGCCTCGCGGCCGCCGCGTGAAACCATGTTCACATACCGCCGCGGTGCGTTCGCCGCGACGACTTCGAGCCGTTTGTCTTTAGCAAATTCTACCAGCGGGCGATAGTCCGTTTTGTAATTGCCCCACGGACGCGACGCATCGAGAAAGTGTTTTTCGGTTATCAGCGAACCGAGATACTCGTTCAGCACGATCTGAACATCGCGCTCGAACATCTCCATCGAAAGAGTAACTTTGCGCTTTGTCCCGTACTCAGCGTAAACGCGTCTGAATACCTCGGCCTCGATCGCATGGCCGACGGGATCATCGTGCTGTTCGCCAAGAAACACCACGTCGGCATCGCCCGCCGCCTTAACGATATCGGCCATCGTTACCGGCGAGCCCTTGGCATCGAACGCACGAAACTGATCTTCTGAATACGGAAGCTGAGCGGCGGCGCTTATCACGCTTAACATAAATAGGACGACTGTAACAGAAAAATATTTCATATGATCCCGCGGGCAACAAACTACTCCGCTATTAACTTAAAATGATCTGCGCCGCCAGCAGCGGCAGCATCAGTTCGTGATGGCCTGTGATCGAAAAGCCACGTCCCGCACCGTTCGCGACTGGTCGCCGGACAACGTTGGTCAACGGCCGGTAGTGCTGAACAAAATCGAAGTTGGCCGTCGTTATGTCCGAAAGATCGTGTCCGAGATTTCGGACAACCGTGACCGCTTTTAAAAAAATTTCCGGCATCGTCACCGCCGAGCCAAAATTAATATAAACACCGCCGCCATTCATCTCGCGGACCATCGCGCAAAAAAGGCGAAAATCCGTGTGCGATGCAGCCCCGAGAGCCGCACCATTTGCCGTCGGATGAAAGTGGCCGATATCCGCTCCGATCGTCAGGTGAGCGGTGAAACAGATCCTCCGCTCATACGCAGAGCAAAGCAGCGAACTTGCCGCAAACTTAGGCGAAAGTGATGAGACTTCGCGTCCCATCGCTTCGCCAAGTCCGATGTTGTCATTCGTCGCCCGCACAGCCGCGCTATTCAGGATCTCACCAGTTTCGCGAGCTGCTCCAAAATCTCCGCTTCCCAAACTTGCGTCGACGTCTTCGCTCGTAAATCCAGCGATGGCGATCTCGGTGTCATGGACCAGGACGGAACCATTCGACGCGATCGCAGTCACGTAACCACGCTCCATCAGGTCGATGATAACCGGGGACAGGCCCGTTTTCACCACGTGCCCGCCAATACCCCAGATCACGGGCTTGGCCAGGTCGCGTGCCCGGCGGATCGCGGCGGCTACCTCGCGTAAAGATCGCACTGCTAAGAGATCCGGCAGTTTTGCCAGAAAATCCCGCAGCGAGTCGCCTTCGGCGGGCGGCGCTCCAAAATCCGTGACAGTAACCTTGCTCGGACGCGACGCGAGTTCGTAAGTCTTTATGCTGCTTAGGTCTATCGGGCCGGAACCTTCGTAGATTGACATGTAGGTAGTCTACCGTTTGACAGGATGATAACACAGCCGAGGCTCAAAATCTTGGCGGGGCGAATTCACGCATCGTTGTACGGCTGATCGATTTCGAGCACCGCCGACCGTCTCGCTGAGCACGTCTCTCTGGTGCACGCCTCTGTCGAGTAATCCAAAAAAGCAACCTCTTGGAATTTACGAAATCGACAAATATTTGGATCCTTAAATGTTTGATTTGGCGGAGAGAACGACTATGTATTAAACGATCACGGCAGAGGATCAGCGACAAAGTTCGGGATCGTTGTGTCGGTATATGGGGTGATCACAGTGAAAAAATTTGTGATCGTGTAAATCCTGGAGTTGACAGCTATTGTCAATGATCCGCCAGTCGGAACGTTGTTGAAAGAGAAGTACCCAAACGGGCTAGTCAACGCAGAGCGCCGGGAACCTGAACCGCCGCCGGCAAGCGAGACCTTCGCTCCATTGATCGGCATGCCTCCGGCGGTCACAACTCGTCCGAAAACATTAACGAACGCGATCATCTCGTCAGCTCCAATATCATTCGCCGGTCCGATCGGCCTCGACTGCCCGTCGATGTCGCTCGTGATCGACGCAATCAAGACTGCGATATTGACCATCGGACTGTTGCTCCGAAGATGAAGATCGCCCGCACTGACGAAACGTGGATCCACCGCCAGGGAATTTGCGTCCTGCGTTGTCGCCGCTTGCCAGGCCGAAAGCGTTGCCATTGGTGACGCCGAAATAAATCCTACGTTTGGAGCGAAATAATCGTTATAATCGATCGCCGCGAACACGCTCGACGACGCTGAGCTGTACACGCTATATCGATCCGCACCGGCGGTCTGGGTGTTCGCAAATATATTATTTCGAACATCGAGGGCCCCGGCCGAGTTCAGGTTGCTGCTCACATACAGAGCCGCGGTTGTGCCCGACGTCTGATTTGTATTGAGATTCACCGAGTTGTGGTATAGCCGGTAGCCGCCCGCTCCAGCTCCGTCAAAGGCTATACCAAATCCATTGCTTGCAATGGATGCAGATCCGGCAGCCGCGACGTCCCAGACGAAATTGTTTGCGATCGTCACATTTGCGGCCGGCGAAATGGAAGTTACCTCGATGCCAAATGACCCAGTTCCCGAGGGACTAACGTTCTTGATATCGTGAACCGAATTATTGACGACGAACCCGCCGTTAAGCGAGCCAGCGAGCTGAATTCCAACCGTCGCGGCTCCGGTCGAGGGCGTCGATTGGACCCCGCCGATCTGATTACCATTAATAGTAAACGCCTGAGCACCTGAGATCAGGAGTCCGCGTAACTCGTTTTTGTCGGCCGTGACGGTCGAGCCAAGCACATTCCCTGTTACGTTCCAATTTTGATCGAAGCCGTTTGCGCCGCTCAGATACACCGAATTTTGAACGCGATATATTGAATTGTTAAGGATGGTGTTGTTCGAATTCGGTGCCTCAGCCGCGTTTCCGAACGTTGATCCGCTGCCGGATAAAATGCCCGCGACGATCGTCGTTCCCGCACTTCCCGAGATGACGCAGTTCTTGACGGTATTTCCTGACGAACCATCAGAAGCGCTCGCTGCACCTATCCAAACGGCCGCACCGGCCGTGTTCCCATAGTTGAGGGTCAGGCTACGATCCGTACCGCCGGACAACGAACCATCGATCGTGACATTATCAGCACCGAAAAGCCTGATCAGTCCGAGTGCGGCTCCGTTGCCGGAAACTGTCCTCGCGGCTCCGCTCGGCTTGATCGTCAGGCCGAAGCCACCCGGCAACTGACCAAGTGCGATCGCGCCGGTCTCTCCCGTCAGATCTGAAATAATATTTGCCGTAACGCTGCTGCTCGCCCCCGAATTATTTAGAGTTTCGAAGAGACCGCCTGGGTTCGTCAGAGACGTATAATCGCCGCCCGTGCCCACCGTCACCGAACTCGCGACGCTCGTAACGATGCTCCATGTATAGCTAGCGGGCGTTTGATCCACATTTCCGGCGTTGTCCAGAGCCCGGACTTGGAAGGTGTGCGAACCATCGGCCAACCCGCTATATACCTGCGGAGAAGTACAAGCGGCAAATGAAGCCGCGTCGAGCTTACACTCAAATCCAGCGACCGAACTGACGATTGAATCTGAACCGCTGAAAGTGAAATTCGCACTCGAACTGTTGCTCGGATCGGACGGTTTCGTCAGTATCTGCGTATCCGGAGCGATCGCATCCACGACCCATG
>JBDTZO010000086.1:0-4229 GCA_040005135.1 Acidobacteriota bacterium
TCGCCATTTCACATCAGTTTCGTTGAACTCAAAGACCTCGTCGAATTCCTCTTCCATTACGCCCTCGAGAAAGCTTCGACGATAGCCCTCGCGTGCAAAGCCGGTCATGAGAAAAAGATTAAGAAAACCGTGCATTGTGCCGCTTGCCGAATTTTCTTTGTACGTCAGCGGCCGGAAACATCGTATCGGATGGTGAAGCCCCGCGGTCGCCTTGAACGGCACGTTTGCGGCCATGCATACCTGAACAAATCTGACGATCCGCTCGGACGACGGGAAAGCCTCCGGCACGATGCCGCCCGTTCGCAGCTTAGCTCGCTGGCCTGCCAGAGCGACCGCCGCCACCAGTTCGTCGAAGCCTTCGACCGGATCGATCTCAAAATAAGCGTCGACGCCCCGCGGCAGTGATGAGGCGACCGTCTGTATCTGAAACATCGTGACCGTTTTCATCTCGATCGAGTCGCAGATGACGTGCGGAGCATAAGCGGTATTAAAATCCTCGACGATGCGGATCGTGTCGTAAAGATCATCGCCCGCGACGACCGCTATCCGCCACGAGGTCGCGGCGTCGTGCGAAATAAAGTCCGCCGCACACTCGTAAAACTCCTTGAGCCGTCCGGCCCCGACCACGAACCGGCCCAGCATCCAGCTGTAATTACTGTTTCGGTACATCGCATAATTGAGAACTGCCTCGGACATCGATAACGCCGCAGGAGGAAATAGGCCCGCGTAATCGATGGCTCCCGAGAGCAGCAGACGTACCGATTCCAACACCTTTGATTCTGCCGGAGCAATGTTCATGCGAATTATTGAGCTGACGCGAAGTAAAGCTTGATATTAAGAATATTGACCGCATTTTACAAACGTTGGCCTCGGCAGCGTTCAGCACCAACGCCAAATTTTCCGCTTGCGTTCGTGGCGACTTTTCAGGTATCTTACTTGAATCTCAGTCTCCGAAATCAACAATTGAATGCGCGTATTAGGAATTGACCCCGGCAGCGAGACGCTCGGTTGGGGTGTGGTCGAGGGCAGCGGCCTAAGGTATTCGCTTGTCGATTTTGGGACGGTCAAGTCTAATACGCGCGACGCTTTTTCCAAGCGGCTGTTGAATATATACGATCAGGTCGCTGATCTGATGGCTGCCCATTCCCCCGACGTTTTGTCGGTGGAAGATACGTTCTACGCCGTAAACGTCGGCGTCGCGCTCAAACTCGGCCAGGTCCGCGGCATCATGCTGCTGCTGGCGGAGCAACGCGGCCTCGGGATAGCCGAATACGCGCCGCGGCTCGTCAAACAAACGGTGGTCGGCTATGGCAATGCCGAAAAGCAGCAGGTACAGCAGATGGTCAAGATCTTGTTAAAGATGAAAGCCGTGCCGACACCGCACGACGCGGCTGACGCTCTCGCAATAGCCATTTGCCACTTTCATCATGCGGGTTTTCAGGACAAGGTAAAAAGATCAACATCCAAGCCGAAGTAGTGATAACGGCTAACGGGACACGCTATGAAACTCCCTCTCTCAATCTCACTCATCATTGCCGCGGCGGCGCTGCTTTGCAGTTCGGCTGAGGCACAGGCAATTCGTTCCAAAACCACTGTACACACTCGTCCGGCGGTCGCGCGTAACCCGGAGATCGGGCAAACGGCCGTCGTGATCGACGACACTTTGTCGGTGCTGAGGGACAAACCCAGCTTGTTCGCGGACCCGATCCAGCGAATGCACCGCGGACGGCGTATCCAGATCATGGGCGTCGCCGAAGCCGACGGGGTCAAGTTTTATCGCGTAACGGCTCCGCCGGCTAATTTCGGCTGGGTTCAGGCGGATGCCGTTTTCGGCAAATTTCGCGCCGGTGACGAGGAGCGGCTTGCGCGGCTCGTCCAGGCCTCGAGCGGTTTCGACCAGATCGAGGTCGCTGTCGAGTTTTTTAATCTGTTCCCGGAATCTAAGTTTCGCCCGTCGATCCTGCTGCTGTTTGGAGACCTGCTCGAGGAGATATCCGCAAAACTGTCGAAAGATGCCTCAAGCAAGCTTAAACGGCAAGAGATGGCAGCTTCTGCGGCTCCCATACACAGCTATTTTCTGAATTTTGTCAGCCTCGACCGTTATCGCAAGCTCGGCATTTCGTTTCTGTTCAATCCTGCCGCGCGGCAGTTTCACTACGACGGAGCAAGCTGGAACGAGCTCGTCAAAAAGTTTCCCGCAGCCGCGGAAACCGCCGAAGCGAAAAAACGCCTGGATACACTTAAAACCAAAATGGAAATGCCGCGATAGTGCTACATGGCGCAGGCGATCTGGGCGGCGATACGAGCGTTATTCTCGAGCAGCGCAATATTAGCCGCGAGCGTGCGGCCGCCGCTGCGTTCGGACATCTGCGAGAGCAGAAAAGGTGTGATCTCTTTGCCGCTGATCCCGCGATCTTTGGCAAGGCTTAATGCCTCCGCGAGGATCGATTCGAGTTCGTCACGGTCGATCTCGAACGGTTCGGGCACAGGCACCGCGACAAGTATCGAATTTTGCAGGCTCAGATCGTCACGCGAACGAGCAATGGCGGCGGCCTCGGCTGCGGATTCGATGCGTTCATCCACAGGCAAGCCGCTCGACCGCGAGTAAAAGCCCGGAACGTCGTCACATTGCCATCCGAGCACTGTTATACCGCTGGTCTCAAGCCACTCACGTGTGCGCGGCAGGTCGAGGACGATCTTTGCTCCAGAGCAAACGACAGTGATCGGCGTCTGGGCGAGTTCGGGCAGGTCGGCCGAGATGTCCGCCGAGAATCCGCGATGGACGCCGCCGATCCCGCCGGTCGCAAATACCTTGATCCCCGCTCGGTGGGCGATGAACGTCGTCGTCGCAACGGTCGTCGCGCAATCCAGCTTTTTCGCGACCGCTATCGATAGATCGCGGCGTGAGATCTTTCGAATATCTTTGCGGGTCGCCAGCTGTTCGATCTGGCCGGCATCGATCCCAACGTGAAACTCTCCCGCAAAAACAGCTATCGTCGCGGGTACGGCTCCGTTGTCACGAACAGCGGATTCAAGTTTCCTCGCGGTTTCCAGATTATGCGGGTAGGGCAATCCGTGAGCGATGACTGTCGATTCGAGAGCGACGAGCGGGCGGCCATCTCGCATGGCATCGGCAACCTCGGCGTTGTATTTGATCTCCATAAATTAGTATGGCGGCCAGGCGGCCGCCGCAGCCCCAGATCGCGCTGATCTATTTTATGAGCGTTCCGATACGGCTCAATCGTGGATTGGTGATGCAGCCAAACATGCCGCCTTCCGATGCTCCGCGGTCACAGGACCAATAGACGAACATCGCACGCCCGATTATCAGATCGCGTGGGACAAATCCCCAATAACGGCTGTCTTCGCTCTGGTCACGGCTGTCGCCCATGACGAAAAAGCTGTTGTCCGGCACGACCATCGGCTTGCCCGGAACCGCAAATTCGAATCCGCGACGCGACACGTGGCCGCCTGCTTTGATATCCATCATCTGCTCTTCGTCGTAATAGACGCTGTACTTCTGATCAGGCGTCCTTTCCTCGAATTCTTTGGTAACGAGCGCCGACAGCTGGTCGCCGGGCGTTGGCGGGTCGCCCAAAACGCGGTGCTCGGGCAACAGGACTCCATTGATGAAAACCTGGTCATCGCGAAATTCGACCGTTTCGCCGGGCAGGCCGATCACACGTTTTACGTAATTGATCTGGTACGGGATGATCGGCGGATTTCGGCGCCTGTCCTGTTCGGGGTGCACCTTATTGCCCGGATATTTAAATACGATGATGTCGCCGCGTTCGATCTCGCGTTGGGGCAGAAACCAAAGCGAACGTCCGCCCGGCGTGAATATGAACTTGTTGACGAGCAAGTAATCGCCAACCAGGATCGTGTTCTGCATAGACCCCGTTGGGACTGTCACGGCCTGGAGAATAAAGGTCATTCCGAAAAGCGCCATGACAAGCGTGACGACAAATGATTCGAAATACTCACGCGCGGTCGATTTTGGTGGTCCCGCCGGTTTGGGCTCGGCCTCAGCCGGATTGACTCGTTCCTCTGTACTCATAATCTCGCTTTATCTTACGTTATTTTTTCGCTTCGGGTTTGGCATCGGACCTGATTGTTTTTAACGCTGCGGCCGCGGCTTCCATTTCAGCCGCCTTGATCGAATTCCCTTCGCCATGGGACTTTCCGCTATTCCACGTCGCCTCAACTGAAAAAACGCGTGCGTGCGGCGG
>JBDTZO010000023.1:0-14297 GCA_040005135.1 Acidobacteriota bacterium
AAATCTGCAGGCAGTTCGATCTCGCCCTCACTGCGAAGCGAGGAACTTAGGCCACAGAGGAACTGCTTTTGCTGAGTGAGCTCAACACTGCAAAGCTGGCACTCAGCAAAATGGATCTCAAGCTCATGCTCACGACCCGCGTCGAGCTCACCATCGATATAGGCAGCGATCTCGTATGACGGGCATTCTAACTCGTTGAAGTCGTGGAAACCGTTTATCATGGCTTAAATACCAGAAAAGCCTCGCTCGATAAATATTTGCCGCATCATTTCGCGGGCGCGAAATAATCTGTTCTTGACGGTCCCGAGCGGCAATCCGGTCACGTCAGCGATCTCGTCATAGCTTAGGTCACGCGCATGGCGCAGCAGAATGAGGTCGCGATAGGTTGGCGGCAAACATTTGACGACCGCGTCGATCTCGGTCCGCCATTCGCGCCGCTCATGGTCCTGTTCAGGTGATGGCCGGCCGCTTTCGATCTGGATCTGATACGATCCGTCCGGATTTTCGACCTCAATACTCATTGCGCTGATCGAATTTCGGCGCATATGATCGATCGCCGCATTATGCGCTATGCGATACAGCCACGTCGAGAATTTATATTCCGAGCTGTATTTGCTGAGCGAGTTATAGACCTTGATGAAGACTTCCTGAGTGACGTCGAGAGCCGATTCGTGATCACCCAGCATGCGGTAAACATATCCGGTGATCGGACGCTGATAACGCCGGACGAGCTCCTCGAAACTCTCAGACCGGCCGGACACGGCGGTATCGATGAGTTCGCCATCCGTAAGCCCGCGGATCCCGTCCAAAGTGATCGATTTAATGGCCATATTCGTCAGGGGTGAATACGGTATTGTGTGGGAAAAGGTTTCAAACCGCAAGCGACCGGCAGCCGCATTCTAGCTTAACGCAGCCAGTCCGGCCGCAGCGGCGATCTCGTCGAACTTAAAGGTGGGGTCCGGCAAGTAAAGCCCGACATCGTCGGACGTGAGCACCTGCAGCGATCGGCCGAGTGCCTCGGTCGATATCTCGGAGATACGTTCTGGAACGAGGTCCGATCCGATCAGCAGCATCTTTTCGAGCAATCCTCCGCTGTCCGTTTTTACGCGATCGTTGTAGAACATCAATAGACGGTATACCTCGTCGTCGATCTCCGTCGGAGCACACGTGACCGAGCGGACAACGTACGGCTCCGACCCGCGCAGCAGCAGAGCGGTGAAACCGTCGGATTGCGAACTGATAAGCAGCGAATCGGCGTTCGCACCCGCGCCCGAAAGCCAGTTCGCCTCGCCGATCGCCCGCGGCAGAATCAAGCCGGCTTTCCACCCAAGACTTTCGAAAACTGTCTCATACTCGTCGATGACCGAAAGCTTAACAGCCGTCGCAAAGTATCGCGGCCGGCCATCGCGGCTCGGCGAGATCTTTCGCGTCAATACTCGCAATTCGGCCGCGGGCGAACCAAAGCTCTGCTCCGCTTTCCAATCCAATATTTCTGCGGTCTCCTTTTTGGCAACCGGCTCCGCGTCGAGCGTGAGGATCGCTGTGCGTGCGGTATTGCTGGGCAACGCGACGGACCAACGTTTTTGGCCGCCCATTCCGGCGTTCTGCACCGCCTCCATCAGCGAAGCTGTCAGTTCGCCGACATCGCCGATATTTCGCTCAAGAAAGCTCGGCATCAGCACACCTAGCGGCAGTCGAATAGTCGCCGCCTGCTTAATGCCGAAACGCCTTTTTCCCTGCCTTTGGACCGCAATCGCGGTCACGCCTTCGCGTTCGAGCCCCAGTGCTGCGTTCGGGAATCCCGGTTTTGAAAGTGATTCGAACATTTTTTCTAGTATTTGTTGTAGGCTTTGCCATCGGAACCGTCGCCCTCGGCGAGGCTCTTGACGTCCTTCAGTCCGGATGGTGCATCGGGGCGGCTTGAATCTTCGCCCTGCACCTCGTCCCACTCGTCCTTTTCAAGTATCGGATCGATCGGCTTTTCGCGGAGATATTTCTCCTTGACCAGATCCTCGACCGAGCTTGGCAATCTTCCTTTGTCCGTCGAGAACTGATCGATCGCCCGCCTCATCTGCCATAGATTCTCTTTAAGTACGGTCTCGCGGGCGGCCTGGACGCTGCGCTGATAGGTCGGGATGGCGACCGAGAGCAGAATGATCATGATCAGCATGGCGATCATCAGCTCAAGCAGAGAAAAACCCTTTTCTCCAGCGTGCGGTCTTTTGTTTGATATGTGAAATTTCACTGTTAAAACCCTTGTTACCTTTCGGCACGGACTCACCAATCGCTGTACTTATCTCCGCTCAGCGATTCCTCGTCGGATGCTGAACGGACATCAAATACGTTGACGTTGTCCCAGCTGTCGGAATCCTTTCCCTGATACGACGATCTCAACTTCCAATCGGATTTGCCAGTCATCGGATCTATCGGCAGCTCGCGTAAATAAACCTTATTAAGTTCTTTCTGATCGTTGATCTCGGTCGCTTGCTTAGTACCGTCTGAGATCCCGCTTCCGCCCGTCGCATTGATGCCGCGTGCCTTGACCTTGACGCCGTCCACGAGCGTATCCAGCGTTGGCGGCAGACGATCAAGGTTGTCGACACTAAATATCTTGCAATCGTCGATCACCACACGCGACCTCGGATCAGCCGGAATGTTACCGCCCTGCGCCATAATGGTCGGATTTCCGCTGGTCACAGCGCCCTGCGGGCAAGCACCATACGAGTCGCGCTTGAATTCGTCGATCGCTCCGCGAATGAGGCCAAGCTCCTCGCGAAGCCGCATCTCCTTTTGCCGCTTTAGCGAATTCTGGGCGATAGGGATCGTCCCCATCACCAGGATCGCAAGCACGGCGAGCGTCGTCACGAGCTCGAGCAGACTATAGCCGGCGGACCGCGATAATGCTTTAATTCGGGGCCGCGTCATAATTAATTAATACAAATACTTAACTGCGAGATTCTTTCCGTCAGCGGTCACGAAATTCAAAGCGTCTCCCTCAAATGCCATGGCCGGCCGTCCGTCAGTAAGGGCCTCGATCTCAATATACGCAAGCGTTCCGCTCGCGAGAGCCCCGCCCTTTGACGACAGTGAAACGAACATCTTCCCATTCTGATTCAGGAACGGCGTCATCAACGCATTCTCACTCGACCCGAATGCGTTTCCGAGACTTACCGAACGTATCGCGACGTTTTTGTTATCGAACTTCAGCCCGAGTACGGCCGACTGGAAGGGCGAGCCGCCGCTTATCATTACCGCCACCTTCGCCCGCATGCCCGCTTTCATTTCAGGTATTTCCTGGAACGCAATATCAGCCGCCGCGACAGCAGTCGTTGGCATCGCAGCAGAAGCAGTTGACGTGTCGTTAGTGACAAACGATGCCGCCGGCTTTACGACGTTTGATGTTTGATTGAGTTGGAGCGTTGCCGTCCCGGAATCGATAGGCTTTAGGGCCGGACCTTCCACAGCGGTATTCTGCGATACGACACTAGCGTCGGTTCCGCTGGTTTTGACGTATGCAGGAGCCTCAGTCTTCTGGTCAGGCAGCTGAATATCCACGTTGGTCGGATTCTTGCGTGCCAGAGCGAGCATTTCATCCTGCTCTTCCTGAATGATCATTGCCTCGAGCGAACTCGAGGTCGGAACTGCCATGCTGCCGCTGGGTCGTTCGACCTCGTCTGACGGCAGGATCGCCGGAGCCCGTATTACACGCGGCGTAACTGCGATCACGATATCGATCTGGCTGTTGCTCTTGGTCGGGGCCGTGAAAAGACGGCCAAGTATCGGGATCAGTCCTAAAAGTGGCAGCCCTGTGCGGCCCTCGCTCTGGTTTCCCTGGGCCACGCTAGCCAGCAGCAGAGTTTTGTTGTTTTGGATCCGAGCCGTGCCCTTGATGGTTCGCTCTGTAAATGTCGGTGTCAGCGTCTGGGCACCGGCAACATCCTTTGACTCGATCTCCATCGCCACCTGGACGTCCTGATTCGGAAAAACGAGCGGCTTAAACTTGAGCGTAAGTCCGACCTGCTCGTAGTTAATAACGTCCGATACAAAGCCGCTATTTCCGTTATTGGTCGTCGTGCCGCCAATACCGCCGCCGGCGATCGTCGCCGAGCGGACCGGTACACGCTGACCGATGCGTGCGGATGAATCTTCGTTATTGAACGCGTGGATCTGGGTCGAAGCGATAAGCTTCGTATTCGACCGCGTCTGCAAAGCCGTAAAGTTACTGATCGGAAGCCCGAACGCGATGCTGCCCGGGAAAGTTCCGAGGAACTGCATTCCCTGCGTTATCGCCTGCGTCGAGCCGGACAGCAAGGTGGGCAATCCAATGCCGCCGAGGTTGGTTAGATTACTGGTCGCACCCGCGGTGCCGATCTGATTTCCGAACTGCAAAAGATCGTTCTTATTGACCTCGTAGATCGAAACGTCCATCACCACCTCAGCTCGATCCTTGTCGAGCGAAGCGATCAGGTCGCCGATCAGCCGAATATTTTCGGCCGTATCACGAATAGTCACTGAATTTGTGGCGTCATCCGTCAACACGATCGTCTGGCCGCGGCCCGGCTGAGCGGGGATCGCGGTTTGAACTACCTTTGCTATATCCTTCGGCGAGGCATTGGCAAGATAGAATGTCCGCAGCACCACCTGCTGAAATTTCGAACGCTGCTCGGAATTCGCGATCAGGATCGTCCTCGGGCCCACTTTCTGAAAAAAGAGCCCTTCCTGCAAAAATATGCAGTCGAGAGCAAAGGCGGCGGTCACATTCTTGAGGTCGATGGTCGTTTTACGCGGCTGGCGAAACGAGGTCTGATCGAAAAGGACATTCAGATCGAGGTCCCTTGCGAGTTCCTTGATAATAAACTGCAGGTCGACGCCATTGGGAAACGGCAGGTCGCGAAGTTTTTCGAGCTTTTGCGGGATCTGCGGAACCGGAGCGACTGGTTTTGTTGTGCCTGTGTAGACGCTCTTTTCAACCTTTAGCGAGCCATCCTTATCAGTGACCGGCGAACCGGTGGCTTCCTGTTGAAGCCGGACCATTCGATCCATTTCGGTATGCGCGAGCTCATTGGTCGGATCGAACGCGTACGCCTTTCTAAAAAATATGTAAGCATTCGGAAAATCCTTCTCTTTGGCGGCAAGCGTTCCTTTTTTGATATACATCTGCGACGCGTTAAAGAGCGCCCGTGCAAGGTGAAGCTTGTATTCCGGATTCTTCGGATTCTGCGATGCAGCAAGCGCAAACTCTTCCGCGGCCTTGTCCCAATCTTCTGAGGCTTCGAAATTCATTCCGGCCTGGAAGTGCTTTTTGCCGTTGTCACCGGCCGCAGCAAGGGTCGCCACTGGCGACAATATCGCAAACACGAGCATCAAGCTCAAAAACATCTGAAGATAGTTTAATCTTTTCATAAGCGTTCGATCCGCAACGTAAGTGGGGATGCCCGTGAATATCCGATTACCGTTAGCTATGCACGCCGGCGTAGGAGAGAAGTTCCAATATTTGGCTGAATTCAGGCAGGCCTGTCCGCCCTTTCAATTTTGTGGTTTAGCGAGCAAAAAAGCAACCATTAGTTTTTTGAGGGTTGTAGAGATGAATTTGTCGGCTGTCAGTCCGTCATCAACTGGCGTCGCAGCAAGTCCAGTGCCGCGTGGCTCGACCGCCACCGAATAAGGTATCGATCACCTGGCAGGACCATTTTTTTAGAAAACGTGCCGCCTGGGCCCGAGTAACCGATATAGACCGTTCCGACGGGTTTCGATTCGGTTCCGCCGTCGGGTCCGGCAATGCCGGTGACGGAGATAGCGTGATCGGTACCGGCATATTCCCGCATGCCTTTCGCCATCGCCTCGGCGCACTGTGAGCTAACGGCTCCGAATTCATCAATGACGGCCTCAGGAACGCCGAGTGTTCGGATCTTGGCCGCGTTCGAGTATGTTACGGCACCCTCGATAAAGTATGCGGACGAACCCGGAACTTCCGTCAACCTCTCTCCTATCAATCCACCGGTGCAGCTCTCAGCGACCGACACCGTCTCATTCCTACGCAGCAAAAGCGAACCGACCACGGCTTCGATCTTTTCACCGTGCGTCGAGAAAACTGCTACTCCGAGAGCAGCGGCCAGCTTACCAGCAAGCTCGTCAGCAGTCTCTGCCGCTTCGTCTGCATTCGCAGCGTGAGCAGCGAGATGTATCTCGACGTCGCTCTTATTGAATAGTATCGACGTCTGGACAGTCGGATAAGTCGTGTAGATCGGTGCGGCGATCTCATCGACCGCCGATTCGCCCATGCCCGAAACTTTTAGTATCCGGCGGTTTACGAAAAATTCGCCGGCGATCGCCTTGAGCCGTGCAAATACGTGCTCGAGGAACATCGGCTGGTTTTCGCGCGGCGGTCCAGGCAGAACGATCAGAAGGTGACTGTCCATGGCCACGAGCATTCCGACCGCCGATCCATTTGGGTTCGGCAGTATTTCACTACCATCGATCACGAATGCCTGCCGCTTATTGATGTCCGGCATGTCACGGCCCCACAGGCGAAACCGATCTCGCAGATGTCCCTCGATCTCGTCGTGATAAACAAGTGTGCGGCAAACGGCGTTCGCGGTGCACTGCCTTGTAATATCGTCCTCGGTCGGCCCAAGGCCGCCGGTAGTGATAACCACGTCGGAACGCTTCATCGCATCCCGCACAACCTCCTCCAGCCGAGCGCCATCATCGCCGACGATCGTCTTAAGCATTACCTCGACACCGATATCATTAAGTCTTTCGGTCAACCAAAGACTGTTCGTGTCCGTCTTGGTCGGCGTAAGCAGTTCCGAGCCGATCGCAATTATTTCCGCTGAAAGCATAATTTTAGTGGGGTAGCACGCGAAACATAAGACCTGGAATCGGAATTTTCTTGTTTTCGTTATTTGCCCATTTTTCGCGGGCAGTTCTTCTTACTTGTATATCTCGACGATCGGCTTGCCGTCCGCTCCGATGTAGGCTCGGTACATGCCTTCGGTATTGAACGAAATAGCCATATTGCCAAATTTGTCCATCGCGATCACGCCGCCTTCGCCGCCTATGGATTTGAGCTTTTGCTGGATGACCAGATCGGCGGCCTGCTGGACGGGAAGAGCCCGGTACTCCATCATCGCTCCGATATCGCGTGCGATGCTCAACCGAATAAAATTGTCACCTGAACCAGTTCCCGAAACCGCACATGAGTCATTGTTGGCAAATGTGCCGGCGCCGATGATGGCTGTGTCTCCGACCCGGCCGTATTTCTTGTTCGTCATCCCGCCCGTCGAGGTGCCGGACGCCAAATTTCCCTTTTTGTCTAATGCAACAGCACCGACCGCACCTAGCCCGTTGCCTGTTCCTTTCGAAGCCGGACCACCGCTCGTCATTACCTTCTTTTCGGGAAGCGGCAATTTTTCTTCTTTTAAGACCTGCTGCAGAGCGGCCCAGCGTTCCTGGGTCCAAAAATATTTCTCCTCAACGAGCTCAACCTTTTGCTCCTTGGCAAACTGTTCCGCACCATCGCCCATCATCATCAAGTCCGTCGACCTTTCCATTTCGGCCCGTGCCAGCGTGATCGGATTTTTGATGTGGCGCAGCCCCGCAGTCGCGCCTGCGGCCATCGTTTTGCCGTCCATAATGGACGATTCGAGCTCGTTCTTGCCGTCATGTGTAAAAGCCGCTCCCTTTCCCGCGTTGAACAAAGGCGAATCTTCCATCATTCTGATCGCAAGCTCAACTGCCTCCACGCTCGATCGTCCATCCTGGAGAGCCTTGTAACCAGCCAGCACGACTTCCTCAAGTTTTGCTCGGAGCTCCTTTTCTTTGGCAGGCGTCATCTGGGCCTTTGACATAACGTCAGCACCGCCGTGGATCATAAATCCAAGCTTCGGGTCCTGCGGTGACTGCAGCTGTTTGATCTCGGCAAAGCTTCCCTTTTGGGCAAACGACGCGAGTGGAAACGCCAACGTAACTGCGATAAGGATGAAGGAAAAAGCTTTTTTCATGGTCGTAGCCACGCCGAACGCGCGGATTTGGAACAGATTATCATAGCCAAGTCTTACGATTAACTACGATGCGGCCTTGTCCGACCACAGCCGCTGAAATTCACCGCTCGCCTGCAAAAGCTCGGCTTCCTCGACCGCCCACGGCGAGATCCCGCTCGAGGGGTCGCGGGCGGACAGTAGAAATTCGCTCCACAGGGTCGTCCTTAATGCGGCGACCTCATCAGGATTCGGCCGCGGCAGCTTATCTGTAAAACCGACGAACACGGGACAGATCTCGTTCTCGACAACGCCATCCTTTTCGGCTCGATATCTAAAATCCGGAAGTATCTCGTGTAAATCAACACCGGCGATACCGAGCTCAAAACGCAGCCGCCGCTTTGCCGCATTGATGGTTTTTTCGTGAAGCATGACGTGTCCGCAGCATGAATTTGACCACACGCCGGGCCATGTCTTCTTCGATAAAGCTCGCTGTTGAAGCAAAAGTTCGCCCCGCGAATCGAATAGAAAGATCGAAAACGCGAGGTGCAGTTTTGTATCGTCGTGATGCACGAGCGGCTTGGCTTCGGTCGCGAGCGGATTACCGGCATCGTCGACGTAGACCAGCATTTCATCAAATCGGAATCCGCATCGTCGATACCAAAACAACATCGCAATGACGAGAGCGGCACCAATTACAAAAGGCCCGATCATCCCTCCGAAACCGGCGATCGCGGTCCAGAAAAACACGATGAGTATTGTGCTCGAAGCCAACTGGACTGGCGCCAGCAGAAGCGGCTTTACGCGAAACAAAAAAATCTCTATCAACACTGCGGCGGCCGAGCCGCTGATCAGCCAACCGGCAAAATTCAACAGCGGCACGCCGTAAAAACCACCGTTCCCGGCATATTGCCAAAACCCGAGTCGCACGGCTCCGGGATCGAGCACGAGGTCGAACGAAGTCGCGATGACTGCGGCACCGACGATTCTAACGATCGTGGTTCCGAAAATAGTTCTCGAAACGGCATAAGCCCCGAGGATCAGCGGCGTCCACGCTAAAAACACTGTCCAAGGAGTGGCGCCGAATAATTTTGCACCCAAAAGTTCAGAATAGCCGAAATGTCCGTATGGGAAGCCGGTGAATATTGCCAGGCTCTCCACGATGAGCGCGTAAGTGCCCAACAACGCCCACAAAACGAACCCATCTCGCCACCCAAGCCAACGCCTGGTCGCCCAAAATGCAGGTATCGCGAACAAGACGACGTTCAGGCCCGACAGCCAATGAGACCAGCTCGGCAGCGGAACGTTGACCATAAAGAACGCCGAGATCGCGAGCGCCACTAGCAACGCGATAACGGCAGCCGACTGTTTGGTGGTAAATAACTTGCTCAAGGTATAATCAGGTCAAAATATGCCGAATTTGCGATTTCTATTAAGGGTCAGCCGGCCGCGATTTTGGTTCTATACTCTCGGGCCATTTCTGATCGGGCTCGTATCCGCCGTTGCAGACAAAAGAGAACTTCTAGACTGGCGAGTTTTCGTTTTTATACTCTTTTTTACTTTACCCGCCAACCTTCTAATTTATGGCATCAACGACATCTTCGACTACGAGACCGACAAACTTAACCCAAAGAAAGCTGGATATGAGATTTTGGTCCAACCGAAAGCGCATCGATCGCTTATTTTCTGGATATGCCTCTTAAACGTGCCGTTTGTTCTCGCTGTATGTTTTTTTTCTCCAACGGCTCTTCCGTCGTTGGCAGGCTTTCTTTTCTTTTCGATCTTCTACTCAGCTCCGCCAGTTCGCGCGAAGGTATTCCCCTTTTTAGACTCAATTTTTAACGTCCTATACTTCTTTCCGGCAGCTTTCGCATATCAAATGCTCACCGGTTCATTTCCACCGGTTCCAGTGGTTTTCGCCGCTGGGTTGTGGACAATGGCAATGCACGCGTATTCCGCCATACCGGATATCAAGGCGGACAAGGAAGCCGGTCTTCATACCATCGCAACACAACTGGGTGATAGCGGGACGCATCTTTTTTGTATGACATGTTTCGCAATATCGTTCGCGATAGGAGCCATGTTCATACCGCCAAGCAGCCGTTTTGCGCCGATACTTGGAGTTGCAGCCCTGCTATATCTTGTCCTGATATTTGTTTCATATCGGAATAACCAAGAAGAAGATCTGAGCATTTATCGTTTTTTTCCGTACTTGAACACCGCGAGCGGCTTCTTGCTGTTTTGGAGCATAGCCTGGCCAAAATTCTTTTAAAGCTCCGTCAGAGGCCCTGCAGAAGTTATATTGTGCACACGTTTATAGGCGAGCTCCGCACTGATCAGGCATATTTGCGTCCCGATGCCGGGATTCGTGCCTGCCCCGACGTAATAGAGCCCCTTTACCTTCTTCGAAAAATTCTTAGGCCTGAAGATCGCTGTCTGCATAAGGTTATGAGCCAGCCCGAGAGCCGAACCGCGGAATGCATTGTAATCCGCGGCAAAATTCTCGACCGTATATATGCGTTTGTATTCGATCGAGTCGCGAAGCCCGGGTAAGCTCATTTCTTTTTCCATGATCGCGAGGACGCGGTCGGCGTAGGCGTCTTTTCCCTCATCCGATATTGCCAGCCCCGAGGCGATCGGCACCAGCACGAAAAGATTCTCTTTGCCCTGGGGGGCAACCGTCGGATCCGTCACGCTTGGGGCACAGACATACAGCGACGGCTCGAGCGGCAGCGTCGGGTCCTTGTAAATATCGTCAAAATTCTTTCGCCAATCCTCGCTGAACAGCAAATTGTGATGCACCAGGCTCGGCAGCTTGTTGCGCGTTCCGAGATACATAATGAAAGCCGACGGGGCCATTACACGCTTTTTCCAATAGCGGTCGGAATAAGTGCGGTCCTTGGCCCCGAGCATCCTGGTCTCGGTAAACCACATATCGGCATTCGATATCACTATATCGGCATTGTGGACTTCCCCGCTCTCAAGCCTTACGCCTTTGGCACAGCCGTTAACTACCATTATCTCGGCGACTGGGGAATTGGTTTTAAGGACGGCTCCGTTCTTCTTCGCGATACGGCTGAGTGCTTTTATCAGCTCGTAAAATCCGCCCTTCGGATAAAACACTCCCTGATTGAAATCCATGTGCGACATCAGGTTGTAAAGTGCGGGAGCCTCATACGGCGACGTGCCGAGGAATACCATCGTGTATTCCATAACCTGACGCAGCTTTTGGGACTTAAAGAACCGCGACACGAAAGTGTGCATCTTCGAGAACACCGACAGCTTTTGTCCCTCGGTCGCGACACGTTTATTCAGAAAATCAAATATCGTGTCGTAGTTCTTGTACATGAAATGCTGCGTCGCGACACCGTACTGGTATTCCGACTGCTTCAAGTACGCCCGCAGATTTTCGCCGGCTCCGGGTTCTATCGCTTCGAAAGTCGCTGCGTCGCGGTCGATGTCTGAGTGAATATCGAGCTGCTCCGACCCTTCGCGAAAAAAGATACGGTATGACGGCCCGAGTTTGACGAGATCGAGATGGTCCTCGACCCGCTCGCCCATAAGCTCGAAAAAGTGCCTGAACAGGTCCGGAGCAAGATACCACGACGGACCCATGTCAAACTTGAACTCGTGCGCTTCAAAGATGTTCGCGCGGCCGCCCAAGTTCTCATTCTTCTCGAAAACCGTGACGTCGTAGCCCTTTTTAGCAAAAAGGCCGGCTGTTCCCAGCCCGCCTATTCCAGCACCGATAATAATGACCCTTTTATTCATATACACCGGCCAACGCTCTTACCGACAACGCGATCTTTTGTCGAAATCCGGTGCGCACGCGGCCGCGATACACATTGTAACCGGCACGCTCGATCTCGCCCAATATCGCCTTGTACAATACATACGAGATCTTGACCGCAAGGCGGCCGCGCCAATTCAGCATCTTAATTCCCGGAAACGCCTCTCGGTAGATCTGCTTGTTGCGGGCGATCTGAAATTTCATAAATTCCACAAACCGGTCGTCGTATCGCTTGCGGCCGAGGTCCGATCCGTCGAGCCCGAAACGAGAGAGCTCGTCCTCCGGCATATATACCCGCCCGAGTTCGTCCCAATCCTCGCGAATATCGCGCAGAAAATTGGTAAGCTGAAACGCGTATCCGAGTTTGATCGCGTGCGGAAATGCGTCCGGCGTTGAAAAGCCGACGATCCGTGTGACCATCAGTCCGATCACGCCTGCCGAGCCGTACATATATTCCTCGAGCTCGCCGTAGTTTGAATACGACTTTTTGTCCTCGTCCATGAACATCGACTTGAGAAACGCCTCTCCGTCCTCGATCGGAATGCCGTATTTTTTGAACGCATGAACGATCGCCGCCATCACCGGATCCTCCGAACTGCCGCTGAGCATCGCGCTTCTCCAAGCCTCACGCCACTCGGCAAGCTGTCCGATTCGCTCGGCACGCGAGCTCTGGCCCGGATCGTCGACGATCTCGTCCGGTATTCGTGCAAAGGCATACACGGCATAGATGCCGTCCCGCGTTTCGCGCGGAAAGAACTGTGTCGCGAAATAAAAGCTAGTTCCGTACCGGCGCGTTATCTCGCGGCACTCCCGCAGGCCGGCTTTGATCAGATCATTTGGTAGGGCAACTGGGTACATTTCTTGAGTCCGAAAGCCACGATCGCCATGACTCCGCCGACGGAGGTGCTCACGGGCGGAAACCGAACTTACTTTAACTGTAAGTCCCATTCGAACACTTTCCGGCTACGGATTCAAGAAATTTGAGTTTTATTATTGTTGAGTGAGATAATCCCGGACCAATTTCATGTCTTCCCAGACCTCGCGTTTTTTGTGCGGGTCGCGGAGCAGGTAGGCGGGATGAAATGTAGGCATCACCTTGGTGCCCTGATAATCATGAAAATGGCCGCGCAGTTTGCCGATCGGCACCTTTGTCTCAAGCAAATTGTGTGCGGCGGTGGCTCCGAGCACGACGATCACTTTAGGTTGTACTACGGCGATCTCGCGGAGCAAAAAGGGCTTGCACGTAACCGTCTCGTCCGGCTCAGGCGCACGGTTGCCTGGCGGCCGGCAGCGATTGATGTTGCCGATGAAGACATCCGCGCGAGTCAGGTCGATGCTCTCGATGATCTTGGTCAATAACTGTCCGGCACGCCCGACGAACGGTTCGCCCAACGCGTCCTCATCCGCTCCCGGAGCCTCACCGACAAACATCAGCGGCGCATTAAAATTACCGACGCTGTTGACTACTTTGGTACGGCCGAGAGCACACAGTTTGCAGCGCGTACAGTCCGGGCCGATCTCGGCTCGAATATCGAAGATCGATTCGCCCGAACGAGATCTCGGGGCAGCGGTCGCGAGGGATCGATCGTTGATGTCGTTCAATGTTTCAGTTTTTGCGGACGCGATGTCCGGCGGCGGGGTTTTCGGTTCTTCAGAAGTTTGGGTCACACGTCTTTTTTCGGTGGCGATCGTAGAAGGCCGCTTTGACAGCGACGGCAGGTCCGAGAGCCGCATACGCTCCTCCGGCCGTGCCGCGGGCGTTTGGCGAATGACCTCGATGTTCGGTACCTCGGCCCTCACCGGCGTCAGTTTTGCGGCAGCGGAAACACTGACCTCGCCCTGGGTTGCGGTGCGGGCCGCTAGTTGGTGCGGTCCCACTCGCTCGCTGAGATGCGCCTCAAGTTCAGTCACGCCAAGCTCCTGCAGATAGAGTATTTGCTCGCGAACGTCGGCGATGATCGATTTAATTTCCGGTGATGTCATAGATCATATCGACCACGTGATTTACAAAGTATCCGGTTACATAGTGCTCATCGCTGCCGTGAATTCCGGTAATGCACCACCACGTCCAAACGTGGACTTTTTCGATAACTTCATAAGGTTCATCGAAAGGCATCAAACCTCTGACAAAATCCGGTGTGAACGCCGGATTCTCAACGCTACAACCGGGTCCATAGTATTCGAACGAGTCCCATTCGATTCGCCCTTCGCTCCAATCGGAAAGGAATAAATTCTTAGCGACGTGCGAATCATCGGTGTCGTATCTCAAAATATGAGTTTGAAAATAGTCATTTGAAACAATAAGTACCGTCATTACGTTTGCTTCCGCCTGAGATCAATTACCTTGTCCAATATCTTATCCGCGAGTTCGCGTTTTGGCATTAGCGAAAGTTCAATTTCAGACGAGCGTGTGATGATCGTTGCTATGTTGGTGTCGGTGTTAAATCCGGCGCCTTTCTTTGTAATGTCGTTTGCGACAACGAGATCGAGGCCCTTTTTCTCCATTTTGGAGCGGGCGTAACCTACGA
>JBDTZO010000138.1:0-14174 GCA_040005135.1 Acidobacteriota bacterium
ACTGCTGCAAGGTGGGAGGCCCGCGCCTAAAATCTAGGGAAAGATATCACGGAACAGATAATAGTGAAAAGTGAAGAGTGAAAAGTGAAAAGTGAAGAGTGAATGCGGACAGGGCGACTTTCAGAACTACCACCCCGCCCGGCAGCCGGGCACCCCTCCTAAACAAGGAGGGGAGCTTGAAACAGGGTACAATCTATTTATGAACCAAATGACCAGATCAGCCAGGGTTTTGAGTCGAACGTTAGCGATCGTTTCCCTTTTGTTGTGCATTTGTGCGATCCCGGCCTTTGCGCAGGATTGGCGAGTCGTGAGGGATGGGGTCGAGTACGCCGAGGTGACTAAGGAGATCAGCGGTCTCAAGGTCAATATGAACCTCCTCAGGCTCAACCTTTCGAAGGTCCGGATCGATGTGGTTCATGCCCTCGACGCGGCAATTGGTACCGAAAAGACGTCGTCGATCGCGGCGCGTCACGGGGCGTTGGCGGCGATAAATGCAGGTTTCTTTAGGCTCGACACGAGCGCTTTTGCGGGGGACGCCGCTGGCATCCTGCAGATCGATGGAAAGCTCCTGAGCGAACCGAACGGCGAGCGAATCCAGCTCTTGATAAACAATCAGCCGCGCGAAACGGACGTTTTTATCGCCCGTCTTGCGCTGACCGAATCTGTCAAACTCGGCAAAGTTGACCTCGAGGTCACGGGAATCAACCGCGAGCGGAAAAAAGACGATCTCGTAATGTATACGCCCGAGTTTGGCGCCACGACGCTGACTGGAAACGACGGGGTGGAGGTCGCCGTCAGCCGCTACCGCGTGGCGATCATTAAAAACGATCTGGGAAATTCGGTTATCCCGAAGGACGGCTTTGTGCTCTCGGCGACCGGAATTTATCGCGACCGTTTGCTCGCGGCCGCGGCAAAAAACGAGAAGGTTACTTACATACGGCACGCCGACGGCGTCCCACCCGAACTGAAAGATGATCCGATGACGTTTCCGAGCCAATGGGACATCGTGGCCGGTGTACCGCAGCTAATCAGGGATGGAAAGATCGAGATCACATGGGAACAAGAGAAAACGACCAAGCCGTTTGTCGAAACGCGTCATCCGCGAACCGCTGTTGCCAAGCTTAGGGATGGAAAATTCCTAATGATAACTGTCGATGGTCGTACCGAATCGAGCGGCGGGATCGGCCTTCAGGACCTCGCGGAATATTTGCTGAGCCTCGGCGCCGTCGATGCAATGAATCTCGACGGCGGCGGTTCGACGACAATGTTCGTCGACGGCAAGGTCGTCAATCACCCTTCGGACAAAGATGGCGAACGAAAGGTTTCGGATGCATTGCTGGTAACGATGCGGCGGACAAAATAGTGATGCCGCCCATTATCCGAGGAGCTTCTTTAATTCGTTCCACGCGGCCGTAGGATCGCGTGTGATCGCGGCAATGTAATTGTCGGGCCGGAGCACGATGACGAACGGGCGATCAGCGCCGAAAACATCCATAAGGGCTTGATCAAGCGGCAGCGTATGCGTGTCCACCAGTCCCTGCAGCTCGGGCGGCACACCGCCGGTTCCGTCGCCGCCGAATGCCACTATGTGAAACTGAGGTGCTCGCAAAAGGTCATACGCACTGTGCCCGATCTTGAAATACGGCATCCGGTCGCCCGGTTTTACGGTGAGATCGTCAATGCCTCGGCTGATCGAGCTCTCGCGATAATTGATACCGATCTGCGAGACGAGCGGAAAGATCATCTTTTTGACGGAATCGAGGCTTAGTGCCGCCCCTAGAACGTACGGAAAAATGTGCATTCGCACAAACGAAATAAACCATTCATCGCTCGCACCAAATTCGAAAATGCGGTCGGTCGTTCTCAGCAAGCGACGTGCGTTCGGCAATCGCTCCTCATTATAGGTGTCGAGCAAAGGAGCTCCGGCTTTGCCTTGAACCACGAGAGCAAGTTTCCATGCCAGGTTGTAACCGTCCTGAATGCCCGTGTTCATCCCTTGGCCGCCGGCAGGGGTGTGGATATGGGCGGCATCTCCAGCGACAAAACAGCGCCCTTCGGAGAACTTATTTACCGCGCGTGAGTTTATTTTGTAAACCGAAAACCAATTCACGTTGCTGATCTTGATCTCCATTTCGATATCGATCTCGATCTGCCGTTCGATCTCAGCGAACAGGACTTCTCCCTCTTTTCCGGTGTAGCCATCCGGAAACGTTCCGACGATGCGATAGCGATTTTCGCCGACCATCGGGAAAAACGCTGTGATCGTGTGTTTGGCCAGACAGATCTGCAGAGCGTCGTGCGAAAATATCCAGTCGATCTGAACGTCTGCAACGTAAAATGTGCGGCTGACCGTGTCACCCTCGAATGTCAGTCCGAGCGAGTGTCGAACCTGACTTTTCGCACCGTCGCACCCGACGAGATACTTCGCCTGTATCGTTTCCTCCGTCCCATCCGGTTTGCGGAGGCTGGCGTGCACGCCTGACTGGTCCTGACTAAGCGAGACCAATTCGGTTTGCCATGTGACGTCGCGGCTCTGCGACCGGATGTAGTCGTAAAGCAAAGCCTCGTGCTTTCCCTGCTCGACCACGAGCATGAATGGATACGGGCTCATTCCGGCTCCGATGTCCTTGAGCACCGCTTCGCCGCGGATCACGCCGCTCTCGATCATCCTCACACGTTCGACGGGCTTGCCAAGGGCGATCAGTTTGTCCGAAAGGCCGATCTGTTCATATATCTCCAGCGTCCTCGCCTGAACTCCGATCGCGCGCGAAAACGGTGTCGTCGACTCTTTTTTGTCGACGATCACAAAATCGATCCCGTAACGGATCAGCTGGCACGCCAACGCAAGTCCGGTCGGACCCGCACCGACGATCAAAACATCGGTTTTCTGCATGGATGATAGCCCGTCTATTTTACCGCTTTCCAATCGAGTTGCTTTTCGAGCTCTTTGAACGCGAGGACCATTGGCAGATAATCAGTCGCCTTCTCGCTAACATTGCTCATCGGTGATCTGGATCCGCCGGCGTACGTGACCGTAATACTGCAGTTGCTAACGTTGATCATCGTCCCGTCACGCCACGAGCGGAACGCCGGGTTGGACGTGATCGCATCGACGAGCCTGCCGAACTGTTCGGGCGTCACGATGGCCGTGGAATCTTGATTCTCGACCAGTCGTTTTTCTTTTGCCGTCCTGTCCCAGCGGCTGACCGCGACCGTTCTCGACGCCTTTCCGTCGCGGTCAAACGTCACCTTGGCTGTACAGGGCGAGCTCGAGCTGCCGATGCCGTCATCGTTGCCGAAATATTCGTTATACGTTTTTGCACACTTGTCACTCGCCTGAAAATAGCCGGTGTAAACGGTGTTAATGCTCACCGACGAGACGTCCGCCGGCTTGATCTCAGCGACTGGCATTTCCGGTGCGGTCGTCGGGGCCGCTGTTGCCGTCGGCGTCGGCTGGGCGTCGACCGGCTTAGCTGTATTTCCGAAATAATAAAAGAAAATAAAGCAGACGAGCGTCGCGAAAGCGCCGCCTATCACCGCCGAAATGACCGCCGAATTACGATCGCGAGGTTGGGCCATATTATATGCTTTATTGGATCTTCAGCTCTATCGCTTCGCCGCTGACATCGACCAGTGCGCTGCCGCCGTCGGCCAGCTTTCCGAAAAGTATCTCGTTCGCCAGCGGTTGTTTGATCTTTTCGTGGATCAGCCGCGACATCGGCCTCGCCCCGTATCGGGCGTCGAATCCGTGAACTGCGAGCCACTCGCGCGCTTCTTCGGTTAACCTTACGAGCACACGCTTTTCGGCGAGTTGGCCGTTTAGTTCGTTGATGAATTTATCGACGATCAGCTTGATGACATCCATGTCGAGGGCCCGGAACGGCACCCAGGCATCGAGTCGGTTTCGAAATTCCGGTGTGAATGTACGTTCAATGACGCCCTTGGCGTTGCCCTTCGTGTCCGCCGAATTACGAAATCCCATACCGCCTGACGACAGCTCGCGGGCTCCCGCATTTGTTGTCATGATAAGGATCACGTTGCGGAAATCAGCCTTTTTGCCATTGTTATCGGTCAAAGTGGCCGAATCCATCACCTGGAGCAACAGATTAAAAAGGTTCGGATGAGCTTTTTCGATCTCGTCTAGCACGAGCACGGCGTGCGGCGTCCGCATGATCGCCTCGGTCAGCAAGCCGCCCTGATCGAACCCAACATATCCGGGCGGAGCGCCGATCAGCCGCGAGACGGTGTGCGGCTCGGCGTATTCGCTCATATCGAAACGTATGAATTCAACACCGAGTATCTCGGCCAGTTGCTTGGCAACCTCGGTCTTGCCTACACCTGTCGGTCCCGAGAAAAGGAACGAACCAACTGGCTTGGTCTGGTGCCCGAGGCCCGCCCGAGATATTTGAATCGCGTCGACAATAGCATTGATGGCTTCATCCTGACCGAAGATCGCCTTCTTTATGTCGTCACGGAGCGTTCTTAGACGCTGCTTTTCATCGGCGACCACTGTTTTGGGCGGAATTTTAGCCATTCGGGCGATGGTGTTTTCGACCATCTGCACCGAAACCCTTTTCGGCCGACGGCTCACGGGCAAGAGTTTGACCGCCGCACCAACCTCATCGATCACATCTATTGCCTTGTCGGGCAAAAAGCGGTCGCTGATGTACTTGCCGGCAAGCTCGGCGGCGGTGTGAAGCGACTCGTTGCTGTATTTGACGCCGTGAAAGTTTTCGTAAAACCGCTTTAGACCCTTTAGGATCTCGTACGTCTCGTCGACCGTCGGTTCATTGATGTCGATCCGCTGGAAACGTCGTGCAAGTGCACGGTCGCGGTCGAATGCCGCCTTGTATTCGGCGTGTGTTGTTGAACCGATACAGCGGAGCTCGCCTGCGGCAAGCGCGGGTTTCAGGATGTTTGACGCGTCCATCGAGCCGCCCGAAACGGCTCCGGCACCGACGATCGTGTGAATCTCATCGATGAAGAGGATCGCGTTCTCCTCCTGTTTCAGCTCGTTGATAATGGCCTTGAACCTCTGTTCAAAATCGCCGCGATAGCGCGTGCCGGCGAGTACGGCTCCCATATCGAGGGCAAAGACCTTTGCTCCCTGCAGGACCTCAGGAACATGTCCTTCGCTGATCTTCAGAGCCAAGCCTTCTGCAAGTGCGGTCTTTCCGACGCCGGGCTCACCGACGTATAGTGGATTGTTCTTCTTACGGCGGCAGAGGACTTGAATGGTGCGTTCGATCTCAGCTTCGCGGCCGACGATCGGATCGATCTCGCCGGCTGCAGCCTTGGCGACTAACTCGACCGTGAAACTCTCAAGCGGTTTCTTTCGCTGGCCGCCGCCGGTGCCGTCAAGTTCGTCTTCGTCCAGTTCGCCGGGCGGCACTTCGCCAAAGTCGATCTTCGAAATGCCGTGCGAAATATAGTTGAGTATGTCGAGCCGCGTAATTCCCTGCTGGAGCAAGAGATAGACGGCGTACGACTGTTCGGCCTGGTAAAGGGCGGCTAATATATTTCCGCCGTCTACAGCCCCTTGGCCGCTGCCTTCGGCCTGGAGTTCGGCGTAGGAGATCGTCGACTGAAACGTCGATGTCAGCTCCGGCATCATCTTGGTGTTCTCGGCCATCTTTTCGAGGACGCCCTCGAAATAATCCTGAAGTGCTCTGCCGATCTCATCGATCTGTGCCCCGCAATTGAACAATATCTCGCGCGCCGAAGTGTCCTCCAGCAACGCAAAAAGTAGGTGTTCGAGCGTTACAAACTCGTGTCTGTGCCTGATCGCTTCGTCATATGCGTAGCTTAGGGTTTCTTCTAGTTCTCTCGTCAGCATCCTGTGATTATCTTAGCAGGTTTGTCGGTCTTGAAAATAGTACGTTGGCAACTCTAGGCGGCACGAACTCCTCGCGAACTGATCGGGGAGACATAGGTTTTGAATGGCACGCCTGTTTCCGCGTACACGCCGCTAATGGCGAATTCCACTTCGTGAGCGGACTCAAGTGTCTCGCAAAGCATAAACATCGATGGTCCTGATCCCGAAATACCTCCGCCTAGAGCTCCGGCATTAATGCCGGCCTGTTTTACAAGGTCAAATTTCGGAATTAGCGACCCGCGTACCGGCTCGACGATCGTATCTACCATTGAGCGGGCTATCAATCGATAGTCATTCTGGGCAAGAGCGGCGACGAGAGACCCAAGGTTGCTCCAATTTCGTACGGCCTCGCGTAGCGGCACGTCGATCGGCAGAATTGCACGTGCCTCCGAGGTCTTGATCTCGATCTGCGGATGGATCACAGCGGCAAAAAGCGTTGGATAGGCGAGCTCAACAATGTCGAGCGGGTCAGTCGACCGTACGAGAGTGAATCCGCCGTAAATACAGGGTGCGAGGTTGTCTGCGTGACGTGAAGCCGAGGCGAGCATCTCGCCCGCCATGGCGAACTCAACAAGTTCGATCTTAGAAAATCTTTCGTCGATCAGAAGATTTGCGGCAAAAACAGCACCGGCGGCGCTCGCCGCGCTCGAGCCGACTCCGCTGCCCGGCTTTATATGCTTGGTGATCTCGATCTCAAAGCCAAAGTCGATCTCCGCGGCCCGAATGAACGAAAGCAACGCCACACCCGCGACGTTCTTTGCAGGATCGGTCGGCAAACCGTAGTCGTCACGATTGACGATCCTGACGCCTGGAGCGTCAAGCCTTCGTACCGTCATCTCGTCGAACGGAGATTCGAGAGCAAACCCGAGGCAGTCAAATCCGCAGACCACATTCGAAACCGTTGCCGGCGACAGGACTCTTACTTCATCCATATTTTCGGAAATGAGACGTTAACCTATATATTATCTATAACGAAGATATACTTATCCGATTCACGCGAAATACCGCACTCTTCTCGTCCCGTTTTATTGGGGACATCACGTTCATATACCGCTAATTGATGGATTACTTTAGCACAAATCGCATTTCGCCCCGCGTGTCGTTTCGCGAAGCGGTCCTCGCCGGACAGCCGGCAGATAAGGGGTTGTATTTTCCATCCGTGATCAATCGGCTTTCCCAAGAATTTCTCGAAGGTCTAGTGAATTGTCCGAACGAACAGATCGCATTCGAAGTCGTTCGTCCATATGTCGCCGGCGAAATACCGGACGATGCGCTGTTCGAGATCTGTTCAGAAACAGTGAATTTTAACTTTCCACTTGTGGAGATCTCCGGGCAGATCGCGGCGCTTGAGCTGTTTCATGGGCCAACACTCGCCTTCAAGGACGTTGGTGCAAGGTTTATGAGCCGCTGTCTGCGTCACTTTTCTCGCGGACAAGCGGAAAAGACCGTTGTTATCGTTGCTACGTCCGGCGATACAGGCGGGGCGGTTGCGGCGGGTTTTCACGACGTTGAGGGCATCGAGGTCGTGATCCTTTATCCCAAGGGAAAGGTCAGCAAGGTGCAGGAACTGCAGCTGACCACCCTCGGCGGCAATGTGACCACATTGGAATTACACGGCACTTTTGATGATTGTCAGGCGATCACCAAACAAGCTCTCGCCGATGCCGATCTGCAGGCAGGTGGGCATGTGACGTCGGCCAATTCTATCAACGTAGCCCGTTGGCTGCCGCAGCAGTTCTATTACTTCTTCGCCTCAAAGCAGTGGAGCGGCGAGCCGCCGGTGATCTCAGTCCCAAGCGGCAATTTTGGAAATCTCGCCTCGGGAATTCTGGCAAACGTATCGGGATTGCCGATCAAGAAATTCATCGCCGCATGTAACAGCAACGACGTCGTGCCCCGATTCATGCGATCCAGGGTTTACGAGCCGAGTCCATCCGTCGCCACTCTGTCGAACGCAATGGATGTCGGGGCGCCCAGCAATTTTGTCCGAATTTTAGAGATATTCGATAACGATTTCGTCAGCTTGAAAGAAAAGGTCGTCGCCGTCAGCGTCACAGACGATATCACTGCGACCACAATGCGCGAGGTTTACTTACAATGTAATTACATTCTAGATCCGCATGGTGCCGTCGCTTACCGGGCACTTGCGGACTATTTGGAGACGCATCCGAATGAACGCGGCATCTTTCTTGAGACAGCTCATCCTGTGAAATTCGACTCGGTTACAGACATTATCGGAACGCAGGGCGAAGTTCCGGCGTCCGTTGCCCAGCTGTTGACCAAGCAAAAGCAGAGCATCGAGGTCGATAACGATTATTCGTCAGTAAAAGATATCTTGTTGAGTAAAATATGAAGGTCCTAAAATTCGGCGGATCGTCGGTTGGAAGCGCGGAGAGTATCGAAAGGGTCGTCGCGATCGTGTCCCGAAACTTGGGCGATGGACCACTCGCGGTCGTGCTCTCGGCTATGCAGGGCACAACCGACGCACTTATAAGTGCGGGCCGAGCCGCCGAAATGGGCGACGATGGATACATCGAGATCCTCACCGGTATAGCGACCGGACACAAAACGACGATCGACCTGCTCTTTCAAAACGCCGACGGTTATGCGGTTTCCGACTTTCTCGACGGTACGCTCAAGGAACTTGAAAACATTTGTGAAGGGGTGCGTCTCGTACGTGAGCTCAGTCCGCGTACGCTCGATCGCCTTCTGAGCTTTGGCGAGATAGTTGCATCCCGGATCGTTTCCGAAAAGCTCGCTGCCAACGGTCTCGAAAATGTCTGGCAAGACAGCCGCGAGCTGATTCGCACGGACGCTAACCACGGCTTTGGAGCCGTCGACGTTCCTGTGACATACGAAAAGATCGGTGAATATTTTGCACGATCGAAGGCCAAACTTCATATATTTCCCGGCTTTATCGCCTCGGATGCAGCCGGATCGACGACGACGCTCGGCCGCGGCGGGTCCGACTACACGGCGGCACTTATTGCCGCCGGATCCGGAGCCGAGCTGCTCGAGATCTGGACCGACGTAAGCGGCATGATGACCGCGGACCCGCGATTTGTCCGCAATGTGCGTCAAATATCGAACATTACATACCGCGAAGCGATGGAGCTCTCACACTTTGGCGCCAAAGTGATCTATCCTCCGACGATCCATCCCGTCATGGCAATGGGAATTCCCGTTCTTATTAAAAACACGTTCGCTCCCGAAGATCCGGGCACGCTGATCGAGACGGATGCGGGCGTCGGTGGAGACATGATCCGCGGTATAACTAGCATCGATAACATCGCCCTTTTGAACCTCGAGGGCAGCGGAATGGTCGGGATTCCGGGCTTTTCCCGCCGCCTGTTTGACGCTCTATCACGGGCGCAGATCAACGTGATCCTGATCACACAGAGCTCATCCGAACACTCTATCTGCGCGGCGGTGGAGGAAAGATACGGCGAGAAGGCACGAAAAGCCGTTGATCTCGAATTTGAGTACGAGATCTCGACAGGAAAGATCGAGCCGCTCAAGATCGAACGCGGTTTTTCGATCCTCGCCCTCGTCGGCGATAATATGAAAGCTCATACGGGCGTCAGCGGCAAGATGTTCATGACGCTCGGCCAAAACGGCATCAATATTCACGCGATCGCCCAAGGCTCGTCGGAACGCAATATTTCGGCCGTCATCTCGAGCAAGGACGTTCGAAAGGCGATCAATACTCTGCACGAGGAATTCTTTTCGGACGGCAAGAAGCAGGTGAATGTGTTTATCGCCGGCGTCGGCACGGTCGGCAGCCGGCTCATCGAACAGCTGCGAACTCAATTTGAACATCTTTCAGATGATATGCGGCTTAATCTCCGCGTCGCCGGCATCGCCAATAGTCGACTTGCGATCATCGATCCCGAGGGCTTAGATCTGGTGGACTACAAGATCGCGATCGCAAGCGCCCCGGAAATGGGGATCGACGCGTTCACCGACGCGGTCATTGAGGAAAACCTGCGAAATGCGATATTCGTCGACGTCACGGCGAGCCCCGCGGTCGTCGAGACTTACCCGAAACTGCTGGCAAAAAGCGTCTCGGTCATCGCCTGCAATAAGATCGCTGCTTCGTCTGAGTACTCAAAGTACGCGTCGCTCAAGGACACGGCCCGCGAATTCGGCACCAATTTCTTTTTCGAAACGAACGTGGGCGCGGGCCTTCCCGTGATCACGACGCTCAACGATCTGCTCCGAAGCGGCGACAAGGTTAACCGGATCGAGGCTGTGCTGTCTGGGACGCTCAACTTCGTCTTTAATAATTACGACGGAACGCGTACCTTTGCCGAGGTTGTGCGGCAGGCGCAAACCGAGGGCTACACCGAACCGGACCCGCGGCTCGATCTAAGCGGAACGGACGTCGCGCGCAAGATATTGATCCTGGTCCGAGAAGCCGGCCATCGCACCGAGATGGACGATATTGAAAATGAAGGATTTCTGCCGGCGTCGTGTTTAGAAGGAAGCGTCGAGGATTTTTATAACGAGCTCGAACGCCACGAGGCGCATTTTCGCGGCCTTTTGGACGTCGCGGCTGGTCGTGGATTAACACTCAAGTACATTGCGTCGTTCGACGCCGGAAAAGCAAAGGTCGGGCTCCAGTCCATCGGGCCCGACCACAATTTCGCTAACCTGTCCGGCAAAGATAACGCCGTACTTTTTTACACCAACCGCTATCCGGAACAACCGCTTGTCATCAAAGGAGCCGGAGCGGGTGCCGATGTAACGGCCGCCGGCGTCTTTGCCGACATTATTCGTGCGTCACGAACCTAGTTTAGATCGAACAGCAAAAACTCGCTGTTGTTTTCATACGCTCTGATCTTCAAAGCGGTCTCGTCGCTTATCGCGGCGCCGTCGCCGGCGTCGAGTGTGAATCCGTTAACGTCGATCGCTCCGCTGATGAGCTGAACCCATGCATGGCGTCCTCCAGCCAGCTCGTGCTCGACTGTCGTTCCCTCGTTCAGGATCGACGCATAAATGCTCACGTCCTGGTTGATGTGGAGCGAACCGTCATCGCCGCCCTTTGAAGCGATCAATTTCAGTTTGTCCGTTTTGTCCTCGGGCGCGAACACTTTTTGCTCGTAGCCAGGCGTCAGACTCTGTTTTTCCGGTAAGATCCATATCTGCAATAAGTGCGTTCGATCGGTCGGCGATGAAAATTCGCTGTGCAGCACGCCGGTTCCGGCGGTCATCCGCTGTACCTCGTGCGGCCGCACGGTTTCGCCGTTTCCCATCGAATCGCGGTGAGACAACTCGCCGTCGATAACGTATGTCACGATCTCCATATCGCGATGCCCGTGCTTTGGAAAGCCCTGATCAGCCTCGATAAAATCTTCATTGATCACCCGCAGATCGCGAAAGCCCATGAACCGAGGATCGTGATAGTCAGCAAACGAGAACGAAAAATGCGAGTCCAACCATCCGTGATTTGCATGCCCGCGTTCCTTTGATCGTCTGATCTTGATCATGTAAAATTCTCCTTTATAAAACATGCCGCTTCGCGGCTTGAGCAAAGCGTATATAAGGATGTTAGCGGTTTAGTTGTGGCTTGTAATCACTGTAAGTGATGGCGAATCACTAATACTTTCGGGTGATAAACTGGCGATCAGATCTTACGGATCACCATCAGGCCGTCGCGGATCGGGAGCAGGACATTTGCTACGCGTGCGTCCGCGAGGATCATTTCGTTGAAATCGTGCAGTGCCTGCGTGTTCTCGTCTTTTTCTGCTTCGACGACTTTACCGCTCCAAAGAACGTTGTCGGCAATGATGAATCCGCCGGACCGCACGCGGTCGAATGCGAGGTTGTAGTAGTTTGAATAGTTCGGCTTGTCAGCGTCGATAAAAACGAGGTCGAAGGTTTCCGGCAGCGTCGGAATGATCGCGGCTGCGACGCCGAGGTGAAACTCTACACGGTCGCGATATTCCGTTTTTGCGACATATTCGCGGGCGACGCGGTTCGTGCTCTCTTGTATGTCCAATGTGATTACCTTGCCGTTTTCCGCCAAGCCTTCGGCAAAACACAATGCGGAATATCCTAAATAGGTTCCTATCTCGAGTACCACGTTTGGCCGAACCATATGCGACAGCATCGACAGGACGCGGCCCTGGTAAAAGCCGGACAGCATCGACGAGTCCTCATACTTTTCATAGCACACGCGGCGAAGTTCTTGTAATACCGCGCTTTCGCCGCTCGTGTGCTGTTCCGCGTATTTAGTCAAAGGATTATCGATATAGCTCATAGGTGGGTTCTCACAAGTCCTCTTTTAATCGCCGTTGTCGCGGCTGATGTCCGGTCCGAAACTCCGATCTTACCAAAAATGTTTTGCACGTGCGTCTTGACCGTGTTCTCCGAGATGTCGAGAGCATAGGCGATCTCTTTATTTGACATGCCGCCGACTATCATCCGCAGCACATTTGTCTCGGTCGCCGTGAGCTCTTCGCTGCCGATGTGTTCGCTCAGGACGGCCGCGATCTCAGCGGGAATGAATTTGCGGCCCGCGTGCACTGTGCGAATCGCCGTTATCAGATCGTTCGGCTCGACGTCTTTGCAGATGTAGCCCAGAGCTCCCTTCTTGAGCGCTCTGCTTATCTCTGAGTCGCCGGCGTGTTCGGCGAGAACGATGATCTTCGCCTTTGTTCGTTCGGCGAAATAGTTGTCGAGATCATCGATCGAACAAGAGTCGGGAAAATGCAGCCCAAGCACAGTCACGTCCGGTGACAGTTCCCTGAAAAGTCTGATTCCGTCTGAGGCATTGTTCGCTTCGGCCGCAAATTCGATGTCATCAGTTGTCGCAAATACCGTCTTGATACCGATCCGCGTGAGCGGTTGATCTTCGATCAAGAGAACTTTTATTCTGTCCGGCATGTTTGTTCGGTCAAATCTTCGAGCGTCGTCGGACAATTACTGCGGCCATCGACAACGGCGCGAAGAAAACGATCGCGGCGATCTGCGTATAGTGATCTCCCACCGACATCAGAAGTGAAACTGCCGCAAACCCTGCGATGATGACCGCGAGCAACCAATTCGCTGTCAATTTTCCCGCTCCGGCGATGAGCGCCGCAGAGTAACCGCCTAAAAATGCGAATACCGCGCCGAAAGCGACAACTAGAGCCTTGGTTACGAAAGCGGCCTCGGCGTGTGGGTCAATACCAGCGATGGCGAACAGCATCACGGCACTGATCGCAAAGATCAGATAACCGACGATCACGCCCGCGATGATCCTGAGAATGGCCATTAGTTTGGCACCTGTGAAAGGGATGCGGCGAACTCAACGATCGGACGGATCAGGTCGGTATCGTAGTTCGTCTTAACGTGCTGCATCACGGCGGTTATTCGTTCGAGGCCCATTCCGGTATCGACCGATGGAGCGGGAAGCGGATTCAGGGTAAATGTTCCGTCCGCCTCCTGCGTCCGGTTGTACTGCATAAAGACGAGGTTCCATATCTCCATCGTCGTGTCGCCCTCGCCATTGACCCATTTAGGGTGATTCTTTTCAGGGTTGTCGGGCTCGTCACCCATGTAATAGTGGATCTCCGAGCACGGCCCGCAGGGACCCGTATCGCCCATCTGCCAGAAATTATCCTTGCGGCCATAGCCCAAGATCCGTTCGGGCCTCGCACCGACGGCTTGCCAAAGAGCAAGGGCCTCGTCGTCGGGGCCAACCTCAGCGTCGCCCTCGAAGACTGAGAACCACAATCGCGACGTATCGAGCTTCAGTTCATTGACCAGGAAATCCCACGCGTACTCGATCGCCTCTTTCTTAAAGTAGTCGCCGAACGAGAAATTGCCGAGCATCTCGAAAAACGTGTGATGGCGAGCGGTCTTGCCGACCTCGTCCAGATCGTTGTGCTTGCCGCCCGCACGTATGCATTTCTGCGATGACACCGCGCGAGTATATTCGCGCTTCTCATTGCCGAGGAACACGTCCTTGAACTGGTTCATTCCTGCGTTGGTAAACAGAAGTGTCGGGTCGTCCGCGGGCAGCAGCGGCGACGAATGGACTACCTTGTGCCCATTGCGCTCGAAGTACTCGAGAAATCGCGTTCTTATCTCATTTCCGGTCATATAGGAACTTTAACACAAAGCCGAAATCCAGTGCATTTCAACAAAAAGGCCGAACGCACCCGGTGCGTTCGGCAGTTATATAGGAAAAGTGTCGGGGCCGACGCCTACTTACTTTCCTTAAATTTCAGTGCGACCGAATTCATGCAGTAACGCAAACCGGTCGGCTTTGGGCCGTCGTCAAACACGTGCCCCAGATGCGAGTGGCAGCGGG
>JBDTZO010000099.1:0-14152 GCA_040005135.1 Acidobacteriota bacterium
TTAATAAACCCTTCGGCGTCGTGCTGGTCGTAGGCGCCGGCGTCGTCTTCGAATGTGACGACCCGTTCGCGGTAGAGCGAGTTGGGCGACTTGCGGCCGTTGACGGTGACGTTGCCCTTGTAGAGCTTGAGGCGGACATCGCCGTTGACGACCTCCTGGGTCTGGTTGACCATGCTTTTGAGGATCTCGAATTCGGGTGCGAACCAGAATCCGTAATAGACCGACTCGGCGAACTTGGTGCCGAGGCTGTCGCGAAGCCGTGTGACCTCGCGGTCCATCGTGATCGACTCGAGAGCTCGGTGAGCGATCTGGAGAATGGTGACACCCGGCGTCTCGTAAACGCCGCGCGATTTCATGCCGACAAAGCGGTTTTCGACGAGATCGACACGGCCAATGCCGTGTTCGCCGCCCATATAGTTGAGCTTGGTCAATAGGTCGACCGCGCCGTATTTTTCACCGTCAATTGCGATCGGCTCGCCCTTTTCGAACGTGAGCGTGATCTCCTTCGCGGTATTTGACGCCTTTTCCGGCGATCTTGTCAATAAAAAGATATCTTCAGGCGGCGCGGCCCACGGGTCTTCGAGTATGCCGCCTTCGTAGCTGATGTGCATCAGGTTGCGGTCCATCGAATATGGTTTTGCGGCGGTCGCGGTTACCGGAATGCCATGTTTCGCGCAGTATGAGATCAGATCGGCACGGCCCTTAAACTCCCACTCGCGCCATGGGGCAACGACCTTGATGTCGGGCTGCAAGGCATAGTACGTCAACTCGAAACGCACCTGATCGTTTCCCTTGCCGGTAGCACCGTGAGCAACGGCGTCAGCGCCTTCTTTTTGAGCGATCTCGATCTGACGTTTGGCAATCACGGGACGAGCGAGGCTGGTGCCGAGCAGGTAAACGCCTTCGTACAGGGCGTTTGCCTTAACCGCCATCCAGACGAAATCCTTAACGAACTCCTCACGAAGGTCCTCGACATACAATTTCGACGCGCCGGTCGCGAGAGCCTTTTCCTCGAGGCCGCTTAATTCCTCGCCTTGGCCGACGTCCGCACAATAGCAGACGACCTCGCAACCATAAGTTTCTTTCAGCCAGAGCAGCATCGCGGACGTGTCGAGTCCGCCTGAATATGCGAGCACGACTTTATTGATCTTTTTGGTCATTTCGTCTATTAGTTTAGGCAATAATCCGCCGTTTGTCTTGGCACCATCTGCGGATCGAAACTACAATAACTTGTCATGACAAATACAGGCCAGCTTTGGGGCGGACGCTTTACCGAGAAACCGGATAAGACGTTTGCCGAGTTTAACGATTCGTTTCGATTCGATCGCCGACTCTTTGTTGCGGACATTAGTGCGAGCGTCGCCCACGCCAACGGGTTGGAAAAGGCGGGCGTTATCTCGCATCCAGAACGTGAGGAAATGATTCGCGGCCTAACCGGTTTGCTGGAAGAAGAATCGTTGATGGAAAACTACTTCGACGAATCCCCCGCCGAAGACGTGCATTCTTTTATCGAGGGCAAGCTGATCGAAGCCATCGGCGATAGCGGCCGCAAACTCCACACTGGCCGCAGCCGCAACGATCAGGTGGCGACGACCTTCAGACTGTGGGTTCGATACGAGATCGATACTGCGGATCTGCATTTAGGTGATCTTCAATCCGCGCTTGTACGGGTTGCCGAGCGACACGCCGAGGCCGTTTTACCTGGCTACACACATCTCCAGCGCGCTCAACCGGTGCTGTGGGCACACTGGTGTCTTGCGTACGTCGAAATGCTCAAGCGTGACCGCGGACGTTTGGCGGACGCCCGCAAACGTGTCAACGTGCTGCCGCTGGGTTCTGGAGCTCTAGCCGGAACGGGTTTCGATATAGATCGCGAATCGGTCGCCCGCGAGCTCGGATTCGACAGCGTCTCTGCCAACAGCCTCGACGCGGTCTCGGATAGGGATTTTGCCGTGGAGTTCGTGTCCGCCTGCTCGCTCATTATGGTCCATCTCTCTCGTTTGGCTGAGGACCTTATCATTTATTGCTCTAACGAATTTGGTTTCGTAAGCCTCAGCGATTCTGTTTCGTCGGGCTCAAGCCTGATGCCGCAGAAGAAAAATCCGGACGCTCTCGAGCTGCTTCGCGGCAAATCGGGCCGTGTGTTTGGCAATAATCTGGCCCTGCTCGCAACGCTAAAGGGCCTGCCACTCGCCTATAACAAAGACATGCAGGAGGACAAAGAGTGCGTTTTTGACACGGTCGATACCGTTAGCATCTCGCTCCGCGCCGCCGCGATCGTCCTCGACAACCTCACCGTCAACGAAGAATTGACACGCGATGCCGCAACTAAAGGCTATCTCAACGCGACCGAGCTCGCTGATTATCTCGTCAAAAAAGGCGTGCCGTTTCGCACGGCGCACGAGACCGTCGGCCGCGCCGTCCTATACGCGATCGGCAAAGGCGTTGAGCTCAACGAGCTCACGCTCGAGACGCTGCAGGAGTTTTCGCCTGAGATCGGTGGAGATGTCGTACAGGCACTGAGTCTCGACGCCACGCTCGCCGCAAAGGGAACCGTCGGCGGAACCTCGCCCGAACGGGTCACGGCCGCTCTTGCCGACGCCAAAAAATATCTCGAAAAGTAAATGAATAAAGCAGAACTCATTGCCGACGTCGCCCGCAACGAGCTTTTCCAGTTCCTCGGGATAAAGATCGAGGTGGCCGAGGCCGACCGCGTCGTATTGACGATGGAGGTGACACCGAAGGTTCACCAGTACGTCGGCATCATGAACGGCGGCGTGTCGCTTTATCTATGCGAAACTGCGGCGTCGATCGGCGTCGTGGCAGGCTCGGACCTTGCAAAGGTTACGCCGGTCGGGATCGAGATCAACGCCAATCACCTTCGGGCCGTCAGCAAGGGTGTAATAACGGTCGAGGCAAAACCCGTGTATCCGGGCCGGACAATGAGCGTCTGGAGCATCGAGATAGCAAACGATAAAGGCAAGCTAATCTGCGTCTCGCGAATAACGCTGCTCAACCAAAAACGTCCTGCGTCATAAATAAAACACGCTATAATTTGCCCATGCACGGCTTTGCCCGATCACTGATAACCGAATGGCGCCGTCTTGAACTGCCGTTCGTCGACGCGACGATCATCATCGGTGTTTCGGGCGGCGCGGACTCGGTCAGCCTGCTAATGGCGATGCACGAACTGCGTCAACGCGAAAAGCACGGTCTACGGATCGTCGCCGCCCATTTTAATCACAGTTTGCGAGGTGCCGAGAGTGACGCGGACGAGGCGTACGTTCGAGCTCTTACTTCCGAACATCGCATCGAGTTAGCCGTCGGACACGGAAATATTGCTGCCGCCGGAAACCTCGAGCAGAACGCCCGCAGGGCCAGATATGCATTTCTCGCCGAGACCGCCGAGAATCTACGCGGAGCGGCGATCTTGACCGGGCATACGATCAACGATCAGGCCGAGACGTTCCTGATGAATCTCATTCGCGGCAGCGGCATCGATGGTCTCTCCGGCATTCGGCCAGTACGCCATTTGTCGGAACTGGATTCGGAACTGATCCTCGTTCGCCCGCTTCTCAGCTGGTCAGAACGCGGTGATACCGAGCAGTATTGTCACGACATCGGTGTCGCGTATCGCTACGATTCGATGAACGAAGATACGGCATTCAAACGGGTTCGGATCCGCAAGATACTTCTGCCACTGCTTACTGACCTTAACCCGAACATTATTGAAACTCTCGCGAATACCGCGATCCTTATGCAGCACGCCGCCGATGGTTCGGGTGCCGCCGACTTCGAGGTACTGCCCGACAAACTCGAATTAAAAGAGCTCAAAATGCTCGAAAAGGGCGAGCTATACTCGACGCTCCGCATCTGGCTGACGCAAATGCGCGGAAGCTCGCGGCAATTACAACTGAAACATATTCAGGCGATCGAGCGTTTGGTTTTCAGCGATAAGAGCGGCAGGCGGGCCGAATTGCCTGGCGGTGCGACTGTGGTCAAGTCGCGCGGAAAACTCGCCTTTGATGCGAATTAAGTTGAAAATTGACGTCCAGCCCACTAGAATTAAAGGTTGGCGTCGGTTGCAGGTGTAGTCGCCAATTCGTAACAACGCTTGCGGGTCGACTTTCATCATAGGGTATTGAATAACGGTCGGATGAAAGTTAAGTTGGAGGCAATATTTTGAGTTCTAAAGGTAAACAGATCTTATTGTGGTTGATGATCATTTCGAGCGTGCTCTTTGTCGTCTGGTTCTTGAATGTCAGACAGGCAAAGCCGGCAACGGAACTGTCGTTCGATAAAGGAATAACCCAGATCAAGAATAAGGACATCAAGGAGATCACTGTAAATCAGGACACCCTCGAACTTGTCGATAAGAACGATGCGAAATCGATCGTTCGTCTCGATACCAGCGATTCGACACGTGATCAGATATTCGCCGCGGCCAAAGATACGGATACCAAGATCAATCTTACGCCGCCATCGAGCGGGCTCGGATGGATCCTGATCGTCCAGGCTTTGCCGTTCGTGCTGCTTATTGGTTTTCTTGCGTTTACGCTTCGGCAGATGCAGGCAGGCGGAAATAAGGCTCTTAGCTTTGGCAAATCCAAGGCTAAGCTGCTCAACAATCAGCAAAAGCGCGTCACCTTTAAGGAAGTTGCCGGCGTCGAAGAGGCTAAAGAAGAACTGCAGGAGATCATCGAGTTTTTGAAAGATCCCCAAAAGTTTCAGAAGCTGGGCGGTAAGATTCCCAAGGGTGTGCTGATGGTGGGCCCTCCGGGAACCGGCAAAACACTGCTCGCTAAAGCTGTCGCCGGCGAAGCAAACGTTCCTTTCTTCTCAATTTCCGGTTCGGATTTTGTCGAGATGTTCGTCGGCGTAGGCGCGAGCCGCGTCCGCGACCTTTTCGAGCAGGGCAAGAAGAACGCTCCGTGCATCATCTTTATCGATGAGATCGACGCCGTCGGCCGCCATCGCGGTGCCGGTCTCGGCGGTGGACACGATGAGCGCGAACAGACCCTGAACCAGCTGCTAGTCGAAATGGACGGTTTTGAGTCCAACGATGGCGTCATCCTTATGGCCTCTACTAACCGGCCAGACGTCCTTGATCCCGCACTGCTTCGTCCTGGCCGTTTCGACCGCCGTGTCGTCGTAGGACGACCTGACGTCCGCGGTCGCGAGGGCATATTAAAGGTTCACACGCGCAAGATACCGCTTGATGAGGGTGTAGATGTGAGCGTGATCGCCCGCGGCACGCCTGGATTTACCGGTGCAGACCTCGCAAATATCGTGAACGAAGCTGCACTTAATGCGGCGCGATATAACAAAAAAGTTGTGTCGATGTCAGATTTTGAGATCGCCAAAGACAAGGTCATGATGGGCGCCGAGCGAAAGAGCATGGTCATCTCCGATGAGGAGAAAAAGATTACCGCATATCACGAGGCCGGTCATACGCTTGTCGGACTGAAGGTGCCGAACGTCGACCCTGTGCACAAAGTGACCATCATTCCTCGCGGAATGGCACTTGGTGTGACGATGTATCTGCCTGAAAAAGACCGCTTGAGTGCGTCGAAAGAATATTTGCTTGGCCAGATCGCAATGGCGATGGGCGGGCGAATCGCTGAGGATATCTTTATTGGCAGCATCACGACCGGGGCCTCAAACGACATCGAGAAAGCGACCGAGATCGCACGTGCGATGGTCTGTGAATACGGAATGTCTGAGCTCGGGCCGTTAACTTTCGGTAAGAAAGAAGAACAGATCTTCCTCGGGCGAGAGATCTCGCAGCATCGTGATTACTCTGAGGACACCGCGATCAAGATCGATCAGCAGGTTCAGAAGATAATCGGCGAGCAATATCAGCGCGCTGAAAATATTATTCGTGATTATCGCGACGAACTGGTTCGCCTGGCTGAGGCACTGCTCGAATTTGAAACGCTAGACAGCGTAATGATCCGCCGCGTCGTCGCAGGACTGCCGCTGGATAAGGACAGCGCAACGTCCACGCCGAACAAGGACGATGGAACTCCTGAGACCGAGGAGACGTCGAAAAACCCGTTCAAGAAACCGATCCTTCCGCCGATCACAGGAAATAATCCGGCTACGGCATAAGGATTTGGTTCGTTCGAATTGAAGACGGAAAGGATGGAGCTGTGATCTTCATCCTTTCCGTTTTCCGCGGTCCACGGTCTATATAAGCAATGTTCTGGCAAACATCACGCCGGCAAATTTCGTTGGAGAGCCCGTTAGTAATGGGCATCTTGAATGTCACGCCGGACAGCTTTTCCGACGGCGGGAGTTTCGCCGATCCGGACACCGCTCTCGCTCGCGCCGAGGCGATGGTAGCTGAGGGCGTCGACATCATCGACGTCGGCGGCGAGTCTACGCGTCCGGGAAGCCAGCGTATCTCCGCCGAGACCGAGGCGCTGCGTGTTGTCGCCGTAATTGAGGCGATCGTCGATCGCTTCGATATTCCGGTCTCGATCGATACAACTAAGTCAATAGTTGCCCGCCGTGCTATCGATGCCGGAGCAGAGATCATCAACGATATTTCCGCCCTGCGATTCGACCCCGAGATCGCCCGGATCGCGGCCGAAACGCGAGCCGGCCTTGTTCTTATGCATTCTCGTGGCACTTTCGAAACGCTCCACTCAGAGCCTCACGTCGATGACGTAATGTCTGATGTCGTCGCGGGGCTACAGCGCGCGATCTTTGAGGCCATTTCTCACGGCGTCAAGCCTGAAAACATTGTCGTCGATATCGGCATCGGGTTCGGAAAGTCAAAGCATCAAAATTTAGAATTGATCGCGAAACTTGATAGACTCGCAGTGGAATTCGCAGACTTTCCAATCCTGGTGGGCACGTCGAGGAAATCATTTATAGGCAAGATCCTTGGCGGCCTTCCGCCCGAGGAAAGGCTGAACGGTTCGCTCGCAACGGCGGCCACGGCGGTTTGGAATGGGGCCAAGGTAGTCAGGGTCCATGACGTCGGCCCGACCGTGCAGGCTCTCAAAATGACGGCGTCCCTCGTCAGAGTTAGATAATTGTATGTTGAAGACCGGGCTGTCGACACTTCTAGTTCTGTTCGCGTCCTGCATCGCAATCTACGCTGACGTTCCGCCCGATTCCGGGTATCAGCGGGTCAGCACCAACATAGTGATCGAGTCGGCCGACGATCTCGCAGACTTTCGTTTTTTTCTTCAATCCGGCAGGATCGTTAAAGAGGTCGAGGTAAAAAAAGGCGAACAGACCGTCATCCACCCGCTTGGCGGCGGTGCCTTCTACGGATCGGGTACGTTGTTGGCGGTCCGTGCGAAAGATCTTTCTTCATTCGGTTCAGACAACGACGCCGTTGAAAAAGCGGTATTTGAAGGCGGCATTCCGGATATAATAAGGCTCGTAGATCACCGGTTTACGCGAGACGTTCGCACGTCTGAGGCCTCGGTTTTTAAGGATTCGGTCTATCGTCTCGAGCGGAATAAGGACGGCTTGGTCACCGCTTCGGCCGTCACGACGGCCGACCCGATTCCCGAACACGCCCCAGTGACGGCGCCGTTCGGAGTTTCAGCCGGCATTGGGAAGATTGGCTGGGCAACGATCATCGCCGGATGTCTGATGACACTTGGGCTGATCGTTTTTGGGGCAATGATGTTTCGGCGTTCAAACCAGAAAGTATGAGGTATTTACGGATCATAGGCGTTACGGCTATTTTCATTTTCGTTTCGGGATTCACCGATTGTTATAAACCCGTGACGGATTCCGGACTGCCAAAGAACATTAAAACGGTGGCGGTACCTGCTTTTCAATTCGAGGCAAAGGGTTTGAGGTTTCGAGTCGAAGCCCGGTTTACCGATGCTGTGACACGTGAGATCATCCGTCGCGGGAATGGGCTTAAGGTTCAGGGCGCCATCAAGGGGGCCGACGCCGTGGTCGAGGGCACGATCCGCAACTTTACCTTTTCAGGTGTTTTGCTCGACCGTGACGGCCGGGCACGTGTCTACGAAGTGACGATCGTTGGAGCCGTGACGGTCCGTGATCTGCACGAAAACAAGATCCTTTACGACAATCAAAATTTTGTATTTCGAGACTCATTTGAGTTTTCAGAAGACCCAAGATCGTTCTTTAACGAAGAAGATCCGGCCGTTGAGCGAATGGCGAGAGCCTTCGGAGAATCGGTCGTTTCTGCGATAGTAAACGGCCTTGGCGTTAAAGAAGAGGCGAAATGACCTCGCCGTTCCGCGGCCTGATCTTAAAAGATGCCCATAGTGACGACAGATCAACTCCGAGACCAACTGCGCCGCCGCGAGATAGCTCCGGTTTACGTGCTATTTGGGCCCGAGATCAATCTTCGCGATCTGGCAGCGAAAACGATATCGGATTTTAGCTTCTCGCCCGGCGACATGCGGGACTTTAACGAGAGCGAGTTCAGCCTGGCTATAGAGGGTAATCTCCAGCGCGCTTTTGCTGCTGCCAATCAGCTACCGATGATGTCGGCCCGCCGTGTGATCCGGTTGACAGACGTACGTGTCTCAGCCAGTGGGCATCGTGATACAGTTCGCGAGGACGACGAACCGATCCTGCTCGAATACCTTAAGGATCCGTCGTCATCGTCGGTCATCATATTTGTAGCCGACGACCTAAATGGCGTGCGAAAAATGGGAAAGTTATTGCGTTCCCACGCTGCCGCCGTTGAATTTAAGCCGCTCGACGACGGCGAAGTCGAACAGTGGGTCCTGGCTGCTTTCAAAAAAGCGGGCGCCCAGATCGACGGGCAGGCAATGCGCCGCTTTGTCGCGTTGGTAGGTAACGATTCGGCGCGCATCGTCAACGAGGCCGAAAAGCTCGCAACGGCCGCGCTGCCCGACAAGGTCGTCACCATGGACCTTATCGACGCGCTCGTTCCAAATTCTCGTGAGCTCTCGAATTTTGATCTGACGGATAATTTGATCGGAAAGGATAAGGGCAGGTCGATGTCGATTCTGCGTAAGATCCTCGACGATGGGGCGGAGCCCGTAATGCTCCTCGGACTGATCTCCTACAATTTTCGCAGATTGCTGAGCGCCAAGGACATGATGTCGCGAGGTGTCGATCGAGGCGAGATCTCGAAGATAATGAACTTGCGCTTTCGCGATCAGGAGGATTTTCTGGCGACGGCTCGCCGCGCCGAGACCTTCGCACTGCAAACGGCGATCCGGCGCCTTGCCGATACCGACCTGGCGATCAAAACGTCAGTGGGCGGCAGCGGGCCTGTTGGTGCACGGCTGCAGATCGAGATGCTCGTCGCCGAACTGGCAATGCTCTAGACGGCGTGTTAGATAGCGCTTAAGCCCATCGAACGGTTGAAGTAGTTGTAGAGCTCGTTATAGTCGTGCAATGCACGATTGAGGATCATCGGCAGTTGGGCGATATCCGCGGTGTTAATAACCAAATTCAGATTTCGCAAAAAAGCGGCTTGAGCATTCATCGTTGCACCTTGGTCCTCGAGCGATATCAGATAGAGTCGGCGGCGTTCTGACGAGTACATCGCATTAGCCTTTTGTTGAAGCACGGCCGCTCCGCCCAGTTCAGGTGCGAAATCGGGCGAGAAGATGAGGATCTCGGTCTTGCCTTCGCGAAGCCGTTCATTTGCTTGAGCTGGCGTTTGGGCAATATAAACCTTGTAGCCTGAGGATGCAAGCAATTTTGCTGTCTCGTCGAGCCTGGATCCCAAGCACAGGAGAATTCGCCGAGGTCTCTCGGTGGACTCCTCGTCTTTATCAAACGATCCTTTGTCGGATTGCAGCGCGGACATCAGCGACTTGAGTGCGTTGTTGATCTGAGCGCCTGATTCTTTCGCGGCAAAATCGGCCAATCCATCTTGCGCAGGCGGAGCGGGCTGATTGGCCTCGAGCTGCTGAACGGTCGAGAGTCCTTTGCCGGAAGCATCCTTTTGTACACGCAACATGTTCTGGCAGCGGGGACATCGAACGGTAAAGTTGCCGCTGGGTATCTTTGATTCGTCAAGCTGAAGTGAAACTGAGCAGTTATCGCAGCGAATTATCATATTCGATCACCAATTATTCGATCATGCTGAGCACGGAATCAGGATTTCTTACAGGATCTGCGGGCGACATCGGTTTTGGCATCGCCATATTTGGATGTTGATTGACATAGTCCTCAGTTGAGGAGAGCCCCTTCAATTGCAGCAGCAAGTTGTTTTGGTTCGTTGCGAACGACAGCCCGTCGTCCATTGAGATTTCCCCGCGATCGATCATGTCGCGAATTACTGAGTCGAAATCCTGCATTCCGTCGATCTGACCGTCGCGGATAGCGTCTAGCAATGTTTTTCCCTCGCTTTCTCCGTTCTCGATGTATTCACGGGTTCGAGGGTTCGATTTAAGTATCTCGACAGCGGCCGTTCGGCCTTTGCCATCGGCACGCGGGATCAACCGTTGGGAGACAATGAACCGAAATGTCTGGGCTAGCCGGGTGCGAATGATCTTTTCTTCGTTCTTCGGATATAGTCCGATCACGCGGTCGATCGTTTTCGAAGCGTCGATCGTGTGCAAGGTCGAAAGCACAAGGTGGCCCGTTTCGGCCGCCTCAAGGGCGATCTCAGCGGTTTCGAGATCACGCATTTCGCCCACGAGAATGACTTTCGGGGCCTGCCGAAGAGCGGCTCGCAACGCGGAGGCAAAGTCCTTCGTATCTGCTCCGACCTCACGCTGGTTGATCGTGCTCTTCTTGTGGTTGTGCAAGAACTCGATCGGGTCCTCGATGGTTACGATGTGATATGCCTTTATCTCGTTTATCCGGTCGATGATGGCTGCGAGCGTCGAGCTTTTGCCCGAGCCCGTGGGGCCGGTGAGCAAAACGATGCCGTTTCGAATCTCGGCTATCTCCCCGAGAGCCGCGGGCAAGTTCAGCGAATCGAAAGTCGGTATTTCGTGAGGGATGACACGCATCACGATCGAGAACGAGTTTCGCTGTTGAAAGATGTTGACGCGGAACCGGCACTTTCCGGGCAGCGCGTAGCTTAGGTCGGCGGTCCGGAATTTGGCTAGATTATGAGCGGCGTCCGGGTTGTCGCGAACCAGTGACATCGCGATCACCTCAGTCTGATATGCGGACAATCTGCCGAGTCCGGTCGGTGACGCCGGATACAGCACGCCATTTATCTCGACCTGCGGCTTTTGATTGCAGGAAAAATTAAGATCGCTGACGTTTTCGGATATGAGCAGCATTTGCTCAATTATGGGTGCTATATCAAGCAAACTCATGGATTGGGTCGACTCCCGGAAGAATATTTTAGAAGCGGCGGGAAGCTAAAGGGATAGAGGCGCCGGTTCTACGCGGCTTGTCTCACACGAAATATTATCGACTATTGGCTGTCGATAATGCAAGACAATTTTGTACTCTGTTTAACAGGCGGCGCGGATCATGGCTCGCAAATTTACGTCGATGGTGCTTTCGCTCTTCAAGATCGAGCTGATCATCGCCGCTGAGTCGGCCCCGGCCGCTAGAACGCGGGAGAGGTTGTTGCCATCGATCCCGCCGATCGCGACTAGGGGAAGGTCGCCGATGTAGCTCTTAACCTCGGCGAGCAGCCGAAGTCCGACTGTCGGATCGGCGTCCCTCTTTGTCACTGTGGAAAAGATAGGGCCAAATGCAAGGTAGTCGATGGGCATCTTTACGGCCTCGCGAACTTGCTCGATATTGTGTGTTGAAAAGCCAATGATCGCACTGGCGCCGAGTATCTCACGAGCGGCAAAAGGCGGCAGATCGTCCTGCCCAAGGTGGACGCCGTCAGCCCCGATCGCGGCAGCAATATCGACGCGGTCATTAATGATCAATCGAACCCCGGCTTTCCGGGCGATCGCGACTGATGACCGGGCATCATCGAACCAATCGCGTGGAAACAGGCGTTTCTCACGTAGCTGGATCAGCTCAGCACCGCCCTTGACGAGCAAACGTATCTGATCGGCATGTGACATTCCTGACACCACGATGTCGGTGATCGGATATATTTTTGGAAAGTGAAGTATGTCTCGTATCTCCACTTAATTGACGGCCTTCATCATGAGAAAGCAGTCCTCGCCGTTGTTGTAGTACTTTATGATCCGCTGCACGACATGAAATCCGTTCTTTCGATAGAGTGTCTGAGCCGCGTCGTTCCCGACGCGGACCTCGAGCAGCAGCGTGCCGATACCTCGTTTTAACAGTGCGCCTTCGATATGTTTCAGGAGAAGAACGGCTAAGCCGCGCCGCCTGTGTTCGGGAGCGACTCCGATAGTGGTCAGGTGGGCCGATCCGTTTTCGTTAACCATGACGAACGCGAACGCCACTATTTCGTTTCGATCGGTCCTAACGCTGTAGCTGAGCGTTCGCGGCTCGGTCAGAAGGTAATCGAAGGTGTGTTTCGTATAGTTGTCGCCGTTTCGAAAGCACCGTAAGTTCAAATGAAGCACGGCCGTAAGTCCGTCGGAAGTTAAAGGATGGATCGAGTATTCGCAAACGGGTGCCGGCACGATCACTTCGTCCGACGACTGAGCTCCGGCAGCGAAAAAATTTCGAATTGTCTCAAGTACCGCCATATCCGACTTATAAGATCAACATGCAGTCGCCATAACTGTAAAAACGATAACTATTAGCGACCGCGTGCCTGTAGGCGTCCATTATAAGTTCGTGTCCGCCAAAAGTTGAAGTTAAAACGAGCAGCGAACTTTGCGGTAGATGGAAATTTGTCAACAGAGCATCGACGGCCCGAAACTCGTAACCCGGCGTTATCGTAAGTTCGGCTTGTCCGTGAGCCTCGGCGTAGCAGCCATATTTCGCAAAATTTGATTCGAGAGCGCGTGTCGTCGTTGTTCCGACGGCGATAACCCGGCCGCGCGGCCTTGCCTGCGAAAGCCTTGCGGCAGCGGCCGCCTCGATCTCGTATTGTTCGGCCATCACTCGATGATCAGCGAGATCCTCGGCGCGTATGGGTTCGAACGTTCCGTACCCGACGTGCAGCGTGACCTCCGCCACTTCGGTGCCCTGGGATCGAATTCGATCAAGCACGTCGGGTGTAAAATGGAGCCCGGCTGTCGGAGCGGCGATCGCTCCCCGATTTTTCGCGTAAACGGTCTGATACCTCTCGCGGTCTCTGTCGATCGCGTCGCGGTCACGCCTTATGTACGGCGGCAGTGGAGTTCGTCCGTACTGGTCGATCAGGCTGGCAAGGTCGCCGTCGTTCTCAAATCTGATCACGATCTTTCCATCTGAAAGTTTCCCCGTTACAACGGCGGCTAACAAGGGCCCGAAAGTGATCCGTTTGCCAACATGCAGCCGCCGTGCGGGCCGAGCCAGTGCTTCCCACTCGCCAGTCGTTGTCTCGCGCGCCAAAAACACTTCGACCTTGGCGCCCGTTTCACTCGTTCCAAATAGCCTCGCGGGAAACACTCGCGTGTTGTTAATGACAAGTAGGTCGTCGGGTCTCAAAAAACCGGGAAATTCTGAAAAACAGCTATCCGTTAATGTCGCTGTTTCGCGGTCCACAACGAGCATTTTGGAGCCTTCGCGGCGTTCCGCAGGCTGTTGAGCGATGAGATCATCAGGTAATTCGAAGTCAAAATCACTTGGGCGCATGTTCGGTAGAGTACATAACGGTAATGCAATGCTGTTGTATCAGCGGGCCGATGAGCCTATACTTATAATTAAAGCTTTATCTTTTCGGTGCAGCTACGGCGTTTTTGTTTGACAATTATAACAATAAACGGGAATGGACGTGCCCGCATCCAAACTTCCGGATCGCGGATAACTTTCGCGTCCACTTTCAAATAGAGGAGAACAATATGAACAAGAGGATTTTAGGAATATTCATGATGGCGGCCTGCATTGGCCTTGGGTCTATCATGCTGCCTTCGGCGGCTGAAGCGCAAGTAACGCTTCGCTATCAAAATCGGTATTCGAAAGCGGACGTCGGACGCATAATCGCAAAACTCGAATCGAGCAGCAACACGTTTCGAAGCGACTTTGATCATGCGATGGATAAGAGCAATTTGAACGGAACGTCTGACGAAGACCGTTATAACGGGTTGGTCAAGAATTACGAGAATTCACTGGACCGGCTTCGTCGCGATTTCGACCGCACAAATTCTTGGTGGGACGCTCGTAACAATGTGTCGACCGC
>JBDTZO010000148.1:0-4147 GCA_040005135.1 Acidobacteriota bacterium
GGGCATCGGCCACGCTGTTTACAAGACCGAAGACCCGCGTGCCACATGGCTCCGCAAATATTCGGAGCATATGGCGGAGAAGAAAGGCGTAACCAAGTGGTTCGAAATGTCACGGCAGATCGAAAAGATGATGTTCGAACAGAAAGGAATGTTCCCGAATGTCGATTTTTACTCGGCCTCGACCTATTATCTGATGGGCATCCCGCTCGATCTTTACACGCCCATCTTTGCGGTGAGCCGCATCTCAGGTTGGACGGGCCACATTCTCGAGCAGTATAGCCACAACAAGCTCATTCGTCCGCGTGCGGAATATATCGGAGCTCGAGACCTCAAATATCAGCCGATCGCCGATAGATAGGAGTTCAGCATTTACTAGATCAAAAAAGGCTCCGGAATTTCCGGGGCCTTTTTTGATCTTGGCGATCGGATCGACACGGTCCATTTATTCGACGAGTCTGCTCGGCCGGCTAAAATAATGGTCTCCGAGGCAAACGGCGGCCGTCCAAACCGCACCGGCCGTGAATCCAGCCAGAACATCCGTCGGATAGTGTACGCCGAGATAGATCCGCGACACGCCGACCAGCAAGATCAGAAGCGCAGCTGTCGATGGCGCCGTCCATCGGATTGCGAGGCTCGTTGTTCGCGTCGCGATGATCCATGCGACGATGCCATAAAAGCAGAGACTGCCGAGAGCATGCCCGCTCGGAAAGCTGAACGATTGCGGAAGTGCATAGTTAAAGAATGGCTCTGGCCGGGCGCGGGCATAGATCCCTTTTAACCCAACGTCTAGTACGATCTCGCCAGCCATCGTTATCACGATCAGAATGGAGCCGCGTTTTTTACCGAGGTACGCAAAAGCTATAACGGCAACGACGCCGAGCGTGATCAGAAATACCGGCGAACCGATAAACGACACACCGATGAAAAAGCTAGTTAGAGCGGGTGATGATGCCGAATGTATTCCATTCCGAACGGCCTGATCGAACGCGTTCGTATCGCCCTCAAATACTTCGCTTGCCATCCAGCGCAGCAGTGTGAGAAGCGAACCGGCAACCGCGAGTCCGATCAAAAGCTCAATCGCATATGCCTTCAGACGCGCGGAATGCACTTTATCGGTAGATCTTTTCGGCTCGGACATGAGGCCTTTGTTCTTGGGAGTGATGCGACTATCGGAGGGATCGATTTGGCGAACTAAAAATGGCTTGGACCTTATTCCTCAAGCCAGCGTTCAGCTTCTTCTTCCGTGTCGAAAATGTTGAAATTTCCCCCGCCGTTCATAGCGATCATCAGGGCAAACTTCATATCCTCGCGAATGGACCGGTGTGGGTTGACGACGGCAACTTTGGTTGACTTGACCATCTTCAAATAACCGCTGGTTGTCGTACGCAGATCGACGTCTTTCATCATGTATGGAACGTCACGAACGAGCAGCAGCCGATCGGAATGAGTCGCTGAACATTTCTGCCCGATCTCTCTCCAGTATTCCAGAGCGTCGCCCGGCGTGATCTTCTCCGCCGCAACGTGGGCATAAAGATATCCCGGTCGTTCCTCGAACGATAAATGAAATGCCCTCTCAAGTTGAAACATGGCTTTTATCTCCCTGCTCCATCCTTTCGCGGATGGGCAAACAGTTTCCATGCGCCGAAAGCGTGTTCCGATCAAGCCTGGGAGGCCGAGGCCGCAAACAGCACTGCGGCATTAAGGTCAGCCGCAGCGAAAAGCTGCTTAGTGTGCGGACAGCGATACTTGTTGGTCTGCATAAATGCCACTTGGGGCGGCGCAGGCGAGTCGGAGAAATGGTCGGCAAGACGTGTCTTGTCCAGTCCCGCATTCTCGAGCTCTATCTGTACATTGACCGAATGCGGCTGCCCGCATTGATCGCAAATGACATAGACGTCGTATCTGGTCATAGTTCAAATTTGAGTGTACGACGTTTAAGTGTGTTTTGTCACATAAAACATCCCTTTCGTGAGATTTCCGATGTCTTTCCATTTGACCGGCCGGCCGCTGTCGCGTTGTTCTTTGTGCGGCAAATCAGTAGAATTGAACATACTAACGTCCGAATCTATATACATAACCAGGAGTTGTAAATGATCAAAGGATTGTTGAGTGTCGCCGTATTTTTTGTCGTTATGGTCATTGGTAACATCGTAATTGTCGCTCAAGATATGAAACCACCAGTTGCTAAGAAAGTACCCAAAGTTTTGAAGATCCACGGCTACGAGATCACGGATAACTATTCGTGGATGCGTGACCGGAACGATACTAAGGATCCGGCGATAATCAAGTATTTGGAAGACAACAACAAATACACCGAATCATTTATGGGCTCCCACGCGGGCTTTGCCGATTCGCTTTACAAGGAAATGCTTGGCCGCATCAAGCAGGACGACACCAGCGTTCCATACAAACGTGGTGATCATTGGTATTTTACGAAGACCGAGATCGGAAAACAGTATCAGGTCTACCTGCGGAGCAAGTCCAGAGACGGCAGCGATCCGCAGGTTCTGCTGGATCAAAACGAGATGGCGAAGGGATTTAAGTATTTCGCGATCGGTGACTTTAGCCCGAGCGACGACGGAAATCTGTTGGCATACGCGACCGACACCACGGGCTATCGCCAATACACGCTTCAGATCAAAGACCTCAGAACCGGCGAGCTTCTGCCCGACAAGATCGAACGCGTGACCAGTGTCGAGTGGTCGAATGACGGCAAATATCTGTTCGTCGGGCAAGAGGATGCAGTATCGAAGCGATCCGACAAGATATGGCGCCACACTGTCGGCACTAATGAGAATAAGCTGATCTTTGAGGAAAAGGACGTTCTTTTCAACACCGGCGTCGGCCGTTCGCGTGACCGAAAGATGCTTTTCATCGCATCTGGCGCAAAGACGATGGACGAGGATCGCTATCTCGCTGCCGACAACCCGACCGGCGAATGGAAGGTCATCAGTCCCCGCCGCGAAGGCCATCAATACAACGCCGACTTCGATAATGGTGCCTTTTATATCCGCACCAATAAGGGAGCCGAAAATTTTAAGGTCATTAAAGCACCGGGGGGCGATCCTGGCGAAAAGAACTGGACGGACTTCATCGCGTACGATCCCAATGTGCATATTGAGGGCATCGATTTCTTTAGGTCTGAGATCGTCGTTTCTGAAAAAGAAAATGGGCTTGAGTATCTTCGATTGATCGATCGGGCGGAGACGAAACGGAGATCGGAACGCATCGCGACGCCCGAAAGCGTCTATACGATGAGCCTTTCGACTAATCCCGAATACGATACGCCGTCTGTCCGCTATGCGTATTCGTCGATGATCACGCCGAATTCGGTATATGAGTTCGACTTTTCGACCCGCAAGAGCACACTTCTCAAGCAGCAGGAGATCCCGAGCGGTTACGACAAGACCAAATACGAGACGTCGCGCGTTTGGGCGACTGCCCGCGACGGCGTCAAGGTTCCCATCCTGCTCGTAATGAAAAAGGGTACCAAGCTCGACGGCAAGGCTCCGATGCTGCTATACGCGTATGGCTCATACGGCGTGTCGATGACGCCAAATTTTTCGACCAACCGCCTCAGCCTCGTCGATCGCGGCATGATCTACGGCATTGCTCTGATCCGCGGCGGCGGCGAACTTGGTGAAAAATGGCGGCTCGATGGACGAATGTTCACCAAGCTGAATACTTTCAATGATTTCGTCGATTCGGCAAAGTGGCTAGTTTCCAACAAATACACGTCCAGCGATCGCCTCGTGATCCAGGGCGGCTCGGCGGGCGGGCTTCTGATGGGAGCGGTGGTCAACCAATCGCCCTCGACTTTTCACGCCGCGATCGCGCAGGTTCCTTTCGTGGACGTCATGAATACGATGCTCGATGCCGATCTGCCGCTGACGACCGAAGAATGGATCGAATGGGGCAATCCGCACGAGAAAAAGGCTTGGGACTACATGGTCCAATATTCGCCGTACGACAACGTCAAAGCGCAGGCATATCCCAATATGCTGATCGAGATATCGCTTCATGACAGTCAGGTGCCGTATTGGGAGGGTGCGAAGTGGGTGGCAAAGCTCCGTGAGATGAAGACCGATAATAATGCCATTCTCTTAAAGACGAACATGGGTGCCGGCCACGGCGGAGCCTCGGGCCG
>JBDTZO010000257.1:0-13962 GCA_040005135.1 Acidobacteriota bacterium
GCCGGTCGGTCGCGTTTTCGAAATCGCGGACATAGGCGTTTATCGAATCCTCCCTGTTCGTATTGTCGACAGTGCTGTTATTCAACGAAATCTTCATTTGACGCTTAAAAGTGTTGGTCCGGCTTTCCAGCCGTGTGATCAGGCTCCGGAGTTGGTAGTCGGTGCCGGTATACACGGGAGTCGAAGCTTGGCCGGCGGGCACTGTCGGGCCCCAAGTTGCTGTGACACCGTAGTAACGGGCAAGGGTGTTGATATCGCTTTTGAGAACGTTCCATTGGGATCGGTTTCGGGTCGTACTTTGATTCCTCGACATGAATCGATCGACTGCCGCGGCCTTGTCTAGAAGGTCGGTTAGTTCGATACCAACGCCGCGTCGTGAATTTACGGTGGACCGCATCGTCTGAATAGAACCGTCGAGATCACTGATCAGATCCAGAACGCGGTCCTCTCGATTTGCACCGTTGATGCCATTGGGCACTGCCGAATCCATCAGCTGGCGAAATGTCGCGGTTTCTGAATTGATACGGTTGAGAACTGTCCGCACCTGCGACGTCGTCGCACGTAAACGCGGCGTCTGAGCAGTCGCCGAAGCAGCGAAAACCGCCGCTAAGACTGTGAGAATTGCCGCTAAATTGTAAAGTTTTGGTTGTTTCATGGTTTCCTCCGTGATCTACGCTCGAGAAGCTGGCTTTCGAGCTCGGGATATAACTTCAATGTTACGTGAATTTAATATTCCTGTATGTTCGTTTCCATACGGAGAATTGGCGACGGTGGACCGATGATGATACGGCGAATTCTTTCATACGCATTCGCGTGAGGTCAGCGATCAATAGTTCGATGGTTTCCAGAAAGGAAGACGCTGGAACCAGACGTCGATTACGAGTTTACTGGGGGCAATACGTTGATCGACAGCTAAAGACGTTAGCTTTTGATGACCACAGGAGGAAAATGAATATGACAATGTACTTACCAACAAAGATGCAGCGGATGTTGTTCTGGTTAATGAAAGTGATGGGGATCGACTAAATACGTTAGCCCCGCACCCCACCTGTTTTAATTCGCTGTTGCGGGCCCTAAATGCAGCGGCTGTACTCCCAAATTCACCTTTCCAATAGCGATGTAAGCTCGCCTTCGGCTTCCGACGATTCGCCGTCTGGCTGAAGTGCCGTCATTTCACAACGCATTGACCAGGCCTTAGAAATCGTTTGTTCTTCATTTAAAAACGAACTGGTAGAGATGCGGATCGCGATCTTTAGCGGAAAATTGTTCGACAACTGCGGCCTGTGGCATATAAAATAGTTTGAGGCTCCCGCCTGCACGGCATTCTCACTATTGTCGTAGTTTTCCGTCCGATCAAATGCAGGAAAATTCACCAGTCAAGAGTCCCCGTTCAAAGCTGCCGCCAAAGGCTTGGGTCCGATCCCGGCGCGGAAATATTTATCAGGCTCCGCCACCCAGCCGAACCCGGAGAATTTTGGGATATGTATTTAATCGATGGACGCTGGCGTGTACGCTGATCATTCTCGTCACGGCATTCCTCACTGTGACGTATTACTGGTTCGAATTCTCAGACCGGATCGATCGAAAACTATTGAGCGGCGAGGTATTTACTCCTTCAGCCGGTATCTATTCTGCTCCGAAAGTGCTGAGGGTCGATGAAAGCACGTCTCTGCCGGAACTGGTCGAGTATCTTAAGACGGCGGGCTACATCGAGAAGAATGACCGTGCGGACGCCTCACGTAGTCGCTATTGGGTCGACGGCGAGGCTCTACGGATCGAGCCTGGCTTTACGGGTATCATTGATAATAAAAAGGTTTTTCCGTCACTTGCGGTGAAGTTCAAAAAGGACGGAAAGTCGATCAACACGATTACTGACAAGGATGGAGCAGATCTTAAGGAAACAAGACTCGAGCCCAAGCTTCTCAGTTCGATCGCAGCCGAGGGCGATGGCCGCCGCAAAACCGTCAGCTTCGATGATCTTCCGCCGCATCTTATCAAGGCGATCACCGTCACTGAGGATCGAGCGTTCTTTGAGCACTACGGTGTCAATTTTCGGGGGATCGCACGGGCTTTATGGCGAAGATACGATTCGGAGGACAATTCGCCACTCAATAATCAGGGCGGCTCATCGATCACTCAGCAGCTCGTCAAGAATCTGATGCTCTCGAATGAGCAAACCTTACAGCGAAAACTGACCGAGGCGTTCATGTCCGTCATACTTGAGACGCGGCTGTCAAAGCAGGAGATATTTACGCTTTATGCCAATCAAATATATCTTGGACAGCAGAGCGGAGTTTCGATCTACGGCGTCGGCGAGGCTGCGAGTGCGTATTTTGGCAAGGACGTGACCCAGCTCACTCTACCCGAAGCGGCCTTCATAGCGGGCATTATCCGAAGCCCGAATCGATATAATCCTTACAAGAACATCGAGCGTGTGACGGAGCGGCGCAATCAGGTACTGACGTCGATGGTCGAGGCGGGCGAATTGACCGCGGAAAATTTAGCCGCCGCGCGTTCAGCGCCCATCGAGCTTAGGATGATCTCCAATAAAAACGACCTTCAGGGAATGCCGTATTTCTCTCAGTACGCCATTGAAGAGCTGCCGAAACTGGTCAGCGACCCCGAGGCACTCCAGCATCTCCGCGTATACACCTCTATCGACCCCGATCTGCAGCGGATCGCTTACCAGACTGTCGCCAAACGGCTCGACGCGTTGGATAAGCACTTTCCTAAGCGACAAAAAAGCGGTCTCAACGCAGCAATGGTTGCGATCAGGCCCAAGACCGGCGAGATAGTGGCGATGGTCGGCGGTCGCGATTATCTGCAAAATCAGTTTAACCGTGCGACGGACGCCAAGCGTCAGCCCGGTTCGGTATTCAAGCCCTTTGTCTACACAACGGCAATAAACAGTCCCTACGATTCCGGGGGAAGGGTCTTTACCGCGGCAAGTATTTTCAAGGACGAGAAAAAGACATTTACCTTTAACCAGGATTCTTACTCGCCAAATAATTACGGGGACACGTTCTCCAATAAGGAGTTGACGCTTCGCGACGCTCTGGTTAAGAGCAAGAACGTTATCACAGTCGATCTGGGCATGCAGCTAAACATCGGGCGTGTGATGAACCTCGCGGCAAAAGCCGGGATGCCTAAGGTCGAACGGGCCTATCCATCGATGGCTCTTGGCACGGCGGAAGCAACACCGCTCGAGGTTGCGACGGCATATACGATGTTTGCGAATCTCGGTGACCGCGTAAACCCAATGCCGATCACCGAGATCACCAGCGGCTCAGGACAAGTGATCTCCGCGGTTGTTCCCGATCGTAAAAATATCGTGCGTCCCGATGTCGCATACGTGATGGACGATATTATGAAAGATGTCGTAAATCGAGGAACCGCGGCCCAGCTTGGCAGCTGGGGATTTCGGAATGTGGCCGGCAAGACCGCGTTCGCTGGAAAGACCGGCACATCACGGGACGGCTGGTTTGCCGGTTTTACGCCCGAGATAGTATGCGTGGTTTACGTCGGATTCGATGACGGTTCCGACTTGGACATGACAGGTGCCGATTCGGCGATGCCGATCTGGGCCGATTTTATGCGGAGCGCTTTACAGATGCATCCCGAATGGAATGGCGACTGGGACATGCCTGCCGGCATCAAAAAAGCCGAGATCGATATCCGAAACGGAACGCTGATCCGCGAACTGGATCCGTCCGATGCGATCCCCGCTGACAAAACGCCAACTCCGACGCCCACGGTGACCCCGATACCCAAACCGGATCCGAACGATCCCGACGCCGGAACTTTTGACGAACCGCTTGCTGCCGAACCGAAAGAGATCTATGTGACGGACGTTCCCGCAGAATTTCGCCGTGTCGAGCTGTTCCTACCCGGAACGATGCCTAATCGCCAGCTGATCCAACCGGATGAGATAGATCCCAACGCTGAACCCAAGCCGACGCCGGCGCCAACGCCTTTGTCCGGAACATGGCAAGACAGCGTTGAGCCGCCAACCTCTGGCAGGAAGTCCGATTCGAATCGCTCCGTGCCCGACAAACTGCAAGGAACCGTGACCATCATGGTCTGCCCGGTTTCGGGGCTCCGTGCAACCGTCCATTGCCCTGAAAAGGTCGCAAAGACGTTTCGCGAAGGAACCGAACCCAAGGAATTTTGCACATTTCATCGTTGAGATCACACCGATTTACAGCGGAATATAATTTGTAAAAAAAATATTTTTCTTTAGCTGCAAGATTCTCTGCACAGTTCGTTCTATTGAGCGCAGTGTTTGAAATTGCCGGCGAGTTGCTGCCGTTATCGCAAGAGAACGGCAAGCAATTCATGAAAGAACCGGCGAAGTCATTCTGGCTGTATGGATGTCCGCTTGCGGGCGGCAAGAGCCCGCGGAACGTACTCAAATGAGGAATCAACAATGAGAAGATTAATATTAGCAACAGTTTTGGCGGCATCGACCGCCGCGTTCGGTGCCTGCTCAGGTGCCCCCGCAGTTAACAATACGCCCGTCAAGCCGATTTCGACGCCCGCCCCGGTCGTGACGGCAAGTCCCGTTGCGACTCCAGTCGTCAGTCCGACAATTGACCCGAAGGCTTCGCCGGTCAAGCCCGGCACGACGCCCGAAGTCAAAAAGACGGAAAAGTTGGATGACAAGGCGAAGGACGTAAAACCGGCGGCGACAGAAACGCCTAAGAAGTAACCGGCGGCAGTTAACCACTGCGATCAGGAGCGGGCTTTCGGGCCCGCTCTTTTTATTTGGACGGGCCGGCAGGTGAGATATGATATTCTCGCCTTGCCTCGCGGGAACGATCTTATGAGCAAAAATATTTTCACCCACTTATGCGTAGTCGCCGCTCTTATGCTCTCGGGGTGGTCGTGTTCAAATGTCGGCGATAATTCGAGGTCGAACGACAAGCCCTCAAACCTTTCGAAACCTGAACCAACTGAAGCCGCTCCCGTCGCAGTCTCGCCAGTCAAGCTCCAGACATACTCAATAAAAGGGATAAAATTCGCATATTACAGGATCGATGCCGGATTAAGAAAGGAACAACTTATCGCCACTGCCCAGCATATCCATCAGCAGGAACCGGACACTCAGATCATTCTGGTAGACGATGATTCCCAGCTTGCCGACTATATCAGCTACGTCAAAGCTATCAGCGGCGTAGGAAAACTAGAAAAGCCGCTGCCGGTCGAGTGGGCTGATAAGCACATCATTGCGAATGTCCAAAAGCAAACAAGCGGTAAATTTGTCTTATGCGAGGGCAACGGGTCTATCGAGATCACCGATCTGAAATAGCCGATGGCTTTCACCGCCACTTATTGCCGTCGACAAACTTGAGATGTGAAAATGCGAATCTAGAAGTGAGACTATATTGAAAATGGGATCACATCGATACCCTCGAAAGACGCGTTGAAGTAGTCTTTTTGATCTGTGTCAGTTCAGTGGGCAAAGAGCCAGGCCTCGGCCTCCGTAATATTGGGAAACACAGCCACGCTAATACTCGAAGACTTTCCGATCACGATATTGAGGCCCTGTTTTTCACGGCGCGCGTCGTAGACGTCCACGATCGCAACGCGGGTGTGTGTAAGTCCATATCCCGGAAACTGCGTCGCCGTTTGAAGGAAGTCGACGCGGCTGAACGCAGTGCACGACTGATTTTCGATTACGATCCTTTCACAGGCCGTCAGACTGCACTGTTTTAATATTCGAGCGAGATGCACACCTGTCGGCCGAAAGTTAACATCGGTGCTGTGAATACGTGCGTAGGTATACATCGGCCGTTCTTCGACCGTTAACCGATATTTACCTTCACCATTGTTTCCAGCTAGACTTGGCGGGTTTGGTGCCGATTCCCTGTATATTCCTCTCATCATCTTTATTACCTCGATGCTTGCCGGATGATACAAAGAGTAGAAGTGGACCTCGAAAGTTTCTATGTCCAAGGCACGCGGTCGCAGACGCTCAATAAATGTCCGCCGGCAATCCTACACTTCCTCTCATTATCCACGTCACCATCGTATCCATTTGGCGATGCGTGGTAAGTAACATAGCGTACGCCTGCCACGGAATATTGTGGGTCAACTACTAACCCCAAATTATTTCATCGTATTGGATCGCTAGCGGATACCTTATCTCTCGGTCCCGGAGTCGAAACAAATGCGCTTCAGTTCCCCCTCCGTCTATCGCGGGCGGCAGTCGAACAAATCTCTCCGATTCATCGTTATCGACGGTCATTTCAAGCACCGTGCCGTCGTCGTAGTAAAAGCGCGCCGTTCTCATCAGTGTCACCTCTTAGTTCTTGAAACATTATCGTAGCGAAGGCCATCCGTATGTGCGGTGACGCACCGAATCGAACAAATACCGGAGAAAACTGCAAGTTCTTATTGGGCGATCGTAAACGGGACATCCCATGCCAATATTTCCACGAACACAAATTTGATTGAGCTTTTCGAAAGATCTTTGATTCTTATCATCGATAACATGATTTATCAGTATTGCACCAACTGATAATTGTTGTTGATTGTTTTACGCAGCCATGATATGAGTATATATGTTGTATATCGTACACAGTGCCGCTCAATTAATGGATATAGTTAGACTAGGCGAACATGGCAGTCCCCACGATCGGTTCGATCACTCGGGAATCTTATTGGCAACATAGCCGACCGTCATCGCTCTGGTCTTAGAAGCAGCATATTTACAGTTTTTCCTTAGACTCTAGCAAAAATTCAAAGTTAGCCGTTCTACGGCTCAAAAAAGTTTCCGAAACGCGCACGCGCGTGTTTCATTGCGGTAGTCGGTTGAAAAAAGAGAGTGGTTCCTCTACTGACGATCCGAATCCTCCTGGGAAGGATTTGCCCGCCGGTCTTAAATAAGATTTCGGCGGGCTTTTTTGTTTGTTGGCCGACGCACTGAAAAATCAGAATAAATATTTATTTTCGCAATGTTCGAGTCCGCACATACAGTGCCGGCAGAAATGTTTATCGTTAGCCATACCGCCCAACTGCGTGTGTCTTAGCTGAGGGTTATTTATCCTCATACACGAATCACAAGGGGGAGCTAAGATACGCCGCAATTGCGGTACATGGCGATGGCGCTTACTTAGATCGGGCCGCCAGCCATGGCGTGTACGGTTCCTATTACTCAGCACGAGCTTTTCGAGAGGCGGCAAGCAGCTATGCGAACCGCCTCTCAGTTTGTTCTGCGTCCATGCGATCTCCTTAACCAAATAAAAATGTCCGAGAGCAACAGCGAGCGGGGGAGATATTGTCACCTTGCTCGTTAAGGGTTTCAGACTCGATCCGCGGTGTTCGCCACATTAAAATTCTAATGACGCCGCTATGTTATCTTGCGTACACAACTACGCTGGGCGTTTTTGGTTTGCTAATAGCAATCGGCAACTGTGATCTGTGATTGGCAGTGACCGGGCAAAAGACAAACCGACTGGAACAATCCAGTCTCAGGAAGTTCGTAAAACTCATCTCAACGAAAGTGCCTCCACGCTTTCAATGAACTTCTGAAAACTGGCTTTCTCCCAAAGCACATCGACGTTACCTCCATTTCACGGCAATCCACTTAGATACGAATTATTTCGCTTTTCTGAATCCGAATTTGGGTTATATAGCGAAGCGAGATACATAGATTGATATTTGCGTACTGCGCAGCTTAGGCGAGCGGCGAAATGCAATTGTTACCGTCATCAGTAGGTTGACGGTGCTACTTAGCCCACAAAGCTATTAACAAGGGGAGGATAAGAATGCGATCTCACATTCCGGGACTTGGCTCGATACCAGCCATGTCCTTTTTATTTTTAATCGTGATCGTCGGGATATCCGGCGGTTCGGTGATGGCTTCCGTATTCGATACGGCAAGTCCTGCAACAGCGGCAAAGAATACTAGCGCGCTGGATTTTGACGGTGACAACAAAGCGGATTACACCGTAGTACGGCCCGCTGGCAATACTTTCTACGTCAACCGAAGTTCCGCTACGGGCTCTTTTACCGGTGTTCCGTTCGGGGTCACTTCGGACGTAATTACGCCGGGCGATTATGATGGTGACGGCAAGGCAGATTATGCCGTGTGGAGGCCTTCGAACGGCACATTTTACGTTCTGCGAAGCTCCGACAATCAGTTCCAGTACATGGCCTTCGGCACAAACGGTGATGAACCTGTTGCCCGCGATTACGATGGCGACGGTAAGACTGATTTCGCCGTTGTCCGCCGAGCGGGCGGTCAGATGACATGGTACATCAACAATAGTTTGGGCGGAGTCTTTCGTGCTCAGCAGTTTGGTATCGATTCGGATTATACGGCTCCGGGCGACTACGACGGCGACGGCAAATTCGACCTCGGCGTTTTTCGTGGTAACGGCACGTCGCCGGCTACTTTTTATACCCTTCGCAGTACCGCCGGATTTGGTGCACAGCAGTTTGGCGTTGGCAGCGACTTTGTCGTTCCCGGCGATTACGATGGAGATGGCAAGACCGATTTCGCGGTCCTACGCCCGGGTACGTTTTATAACTGGTACATCCTGCGAAGTTCCGACGGATCGCTGCAATCCGCTCAGTTCGGTGCTAACGGTGATTACGCTGTTCAGGCGGATTACGACGGCGATAATCGCACGGATATAGCTGTTTGGCGTCCGACCAGCGGCGGTTTCTTCGTTTTGCGAAGTGCGGCCGGCACACCGAGTACATTCGTTTTTGGTCAAAATGGCGATTTTCCGATCGCTAACTATGACACCCACTAGTTGATCGACCGCGATCCGGCCTCGATCCCCGATCTGGGACGACGCCGAAGATCGCTTTCAGGAGAAGAAATATGTTCAAGAATTTATTCAAATTGGCTGGTGGTGGTCTGGTGGGTCTTTCGATGATCCTCTCAACCTCCGTCAGCCCGGTTCTGGCATCGAGCCATGCCGAGGCACCGCTTATCAGCATGGACCGTTATGCCGATAATACGGACGTTTACGCTTTTCGCAGCACCGAAGCTGGCCGTACGGGCTTTGCGACGATCATCGCGAATTTCATTCCATTTCAGGATCCTTCGGCGGGCCCTCAGTTCTTCAGGTTCGACGATACGGTCCTTTACGAGATACATGTCGATAATGACGGTGACGGGATCGACGATGTAACGTATCAGTTCAATTTCACGACCCAGATCGTAAATCCGAACACGGTGCTCGGCCACAATACGCTAAATCAGGACGGCGTCATCAGCAGCTTGACGGACCTCGATTACAACATGCCGCAGACGTACAGCGTCCGCCGGATCGACCGTCGATCAGGCCGCCGCGGTCAGATCGTAGCTTCGGGTTTGCGAACGCCCCCGTCGAACGTCGGCCCTCGCGTGACACCCAACTACGAGACGAACTTGGGTATCCCGGCGATCGGTAATCTTTCAAATGGCGGAAAGGTCTTTTGCGGACAGCGTGACGAAGGCTTTTTCATCGACGTCGGCGCCGTTTTTGACGGCCTCGCGTTTCGATCCATCGGAGCAAGCGGCGGTGTAGATACTCTTCGCGGTTTGAACGTCAACACGATCGCGATCGAGGTCCCCATCTCCGACCTTACGCGTTCACAAGCGGTACCGGCGAGTCCCACATCGACAGACGCGGTCGTCGGGATCTATTCGACCGCGAGCCGACGCACGACGCGTGTGCTCAGCCCGGGAGCGCAAACGTACGACGGTGCATACCAGCAGGTTTCCCGTCTTGGAAATCCGCTCGTAAACGAAGTCGTCATTCCACTTGGACTGAAGGATGCGTTCAATTCGCTGTCGCCGACAGGTGACGCGGTTGCGGTTCCCTACGTTCTCGATCCCGAGCTGCCGAAGCTTATCCAGAGCATATTCGGCACTTATGGAGACTTCAACGGAAACAAAGCGTACATCAACATACCGCCGGCACCGCGCAACGATCTGGCTCAGATCTTTGCGTTAGGCATACCTGTCAATGCGGTCACCGGACCGAATTACACGACCGAGATCGCGGGAACGAACGGCCCGCACGAGTATCTTCGTCTGAATCTTGGCATCGCACCCAGCGCAACTCCAAGTCGGCTCGGACTGTTGGGCGGTGACGTTGCCGGATTTCCCAATGGTCGCCGTGTTTTTGACGATGTCGTAGACATTGCTCTGCGTGCAATCCTCGGCGGAACACCGTTCACGCCTGCTTACAACGTTGCGCCGAACAATGCGATCGGCGACGGTGTAAGTGCGAATGAGCAGCCGTTCCTGACGCGTTTCCCTTATTTGGCATCGCCAAATGCTGGAAATACGCCGCGAGTGGCTAATTCGCCTGCTCAGATCGCCGGCGATGAACAGCCGGTCTTGCCCATTGTCGACGAACAAGGAAAGCTCGTAGGCCGTTAAACCACGCTGCCGTGTGGGACGGGCGGGTCGCCCGCCCGTCCCGCCGGCACATTTATTGGGTATTGTATGAAAAAGTATAAATTTCAAGTGTTCACGGCATTTCTGTTCTTCGTTTGCTTCAGCATTGGCGGCTGCTCGCGGCCGACGGCTGAAACGACGGTGCTCGCAGATCCGCTTCATTCACTGTCAGCGGACGCATCAGATCCAAAACTCAGTGCCGCATTGAAGGTGATCGAAAAGAATCCGGACGCTGTTCAGCCCTACCTCGCTCTCGCCGGCATTTATATTGCAAAGGCTCGGAGAACGGGTGACTTTGGCCTAAATGCAAACGCCGAGAACGCCGTTGAGCGCGGATTGAAGGTTGGCCCGAACGATTTTACGGCCCGAAAACTAAAGGCTTCTCTTGACCTTACCTATCATCGCTTTGCCGAAGCGCTTGAGTTGGGCACTCAGCTTCAAAAAGAAAATCCTTCGGATGCGTTTGTCTACGGTGTATTGACTGACGCGAACGTCGAACTCGGCAACTACGACACTGCGGTCGAAATGGCTCAGAAAATGGTCGACCTTCGTCCAAACAGTGCCTCTTACGCACGCGTGGCACATATCCGATCGCTCAACGGCGATCAAAAAGGAGCTGTCGAAATGTTCAAGCTTGCCGCTCGGACCGCAGATCCTTCCGATTACGAAGCTCAAAGCTGGTGTTTGGTGCAGCTTGGCGATGAACTCTGGAAATACGGAAAATATGCCGAGGCTGAAGCAGTTTATGACGAAGCACTGCAGATGCTGCCGGACTATTATCTCGCTGCTATCGGCAAAGGGCGTGCACGAGCATCGCAGAATGACCTTCCATCCGCTGTCGACATTCTAACCAAAACAAGCGATCGGATCCCGAACGTCGAAGCCTTTGCTCAGTTGGGTGATATTTATTCCAAACTCGGGGACGCCGAAAAAGCTAAGCAGAATTACGCGACGGTCGAGGTCGTCGAGGCAAAGATCGGTGTCAACAATGATCAAAAGCGGCTTGCTTTAATGTGGGCAAATAATGGCGAGCGCCTGGACGACGCCCTTGCCATCGCCGTTCGCGAACACGGCCTGCGGCGAGACATCAATACCGCCGACACGCTGGCATGGACGCTCTTTAAGTTGGGCAGATACGCCGAAGCGCGTCCCGTGATCGCCGAGGCATTGCGACTTCGATCCAACGAGGCCCGCATCCTTTACCATTCGGGAATGATCGAAAAGGCCCTTGGAAACGCGTCCACCGCGAAGCAGCAGCTATCGCAGGCACTCAAGCTGAATCCGGAGTTCGATCTCATCCAATCCGACGTCGCACGGAAGGCGCTTAGCGAATACAAATGATCCGATGAAGCTAATCTATCACAAGAACATTTTAATGATCGCGATCGCGATAGCCGCATTTATATTGCCGGCGTTCGGCCATCCGCTCGGGAATTTCAGCATCAATCAGTACTCGCGGATCGAAGTAGGGCGCTCCGATATAAGAATACGTCAGGCGTTCGACATGGCGGAGATCCCGACCTTTCAGGCGACCGCATCGATCGATCTGGACAAGAATGGCGTTCTTTCGGACGATGAGCTAAATAAATATCTGGAATTGGTCACGCCGGGTTACGTTCGGGGCCTCAGCTTGAGCATTTCCGGTGAACCGATCGACCTCACGGTTACGGCAAAACGGATCTGGACCGAGCCCGGCGCCGGTGATCTCCCAACGTTAAAGATCACGTGGGACCTCGTCGGTAAATATACATCTTCGCATGAGCCGGGCACGGTTCACTTTGAAGATCAGAATTATGCAGACCGAATAGGTTGGAACGAGATCGTACTCAAGCGCGATTCTGGCATAAGCGTTTTTAACAGCAACGCATACGGAAGCGGGCTCACAGACGAGCTAAAGTCGTATCCGCAGGCCAGCTTGAGTTCCCCGCTAAATGAGCGAAGTGCGGACTTTTCAATAACGGCCGGCACGGTTCCGGATGGAGCGGTGGCACTCAGAGATCGCGACGGCCATGCTGCCGTGCCTGTGCAAACGGACAGGCTCGCTGAACTGATCGCCGTGCCGGTCTTAACGCCGGCGATAGCGTTATTTGGCCTTTTGCTCGCGTTCGGGTTTGGGGCCATGCACGCAATGTCGCCGGGCCACGGCAAGACCGTGGTCGGTGCATATCTGGTCGGTTCGCGCGGAACGCTCAAACACGCAATATTCCTCGGCTTGACGGTAACCATAACCCACACGATCGGTGTATTTGCTCTAGGGCTTATAACGCTGTTCGCATCGAATTTCATCCTCCCTGAACGACTGATGCCGTTCCTCAGCTTCGTGTCGGGGCTGCTGGTATTTTTTATCGGCATATCGTTATTTAAGGACCGTCTCTTTTCGGCGTTCGGATGGGGCACCGACTCTCACCATGCTCACGATGATGGCCACGTGCACGATGTCGACGGCGAACACGTCCATGACGGCGTTGCCCACACTCATGGCGGGACCACTCACACGCACGTCCCGCCGGCGGATATCACATGGCGGAGCTTGCTGGGGCTCGGAATTTCGGGTGGGCTTTTACCATGTCCATCGGCATTGGTATTGATGCTATCGGCTATATCGCTCGGCCGGATCGGCTACGGGCTTATTCTCACGGTTGTATTTAGTTTTGGGCTTGCTGCCACGCTTACGGGCGTTGGGCTCGCCTTCCTTTATCTTGGAAAAGCATTCAGCGGCACGTCGCTGGCAGAGAGCCGAATATTCAAGGCCATGCCGGTTTTCAGTGCACTTGTAATTGCATGTGTGGGAGCAGTTATCTGCTACACTTCGCTTGGGTAAATTCTATGAATGAGATCTTGTTAGCTTTCTCGGCGTCGGTTCCGGCCGTTCTGGGGCTCGGATTTGTACTTGGCTTAAAGCACGCGACCGAGGCCGATCACCTTGCAGCGGTAGCGACGGTTGTTTCGGACCGTAAAAGCGTATGGAATTCAATGCTGGTCGGGGGCCTATGGGGCGCCGGCCATACGATCTCGCTCTTCGTCGCGGCGATACTCGTACTTGTGCTCGAGTTCCAAATTAGTGAACGCACCGAACGTCTCCTGGAGACTTGCGTTGGGATCATGCTGACCCTGCTCGGATTAAACGTCATTCGCAAACTAATTTCCGGCGGACGCCTTCATTTTCATCCGCACACTCACGGCGAAAGCGAGCATGTCCATCCGCACATCCACGCCTCGGAAACGGCGGCCGCGGCTGCCGAGCCGCACACACATCACGGATTGTCCCTTAGCCCGCGATCACTTTTCATCGGAATGGTTCACGGAATGGCAGGCAGTGCGGCATTGATGCTGCTGGTGATACCGACTATTGGTTCGAAAACGGTCGGACTCATTTATGTTCTGGTCTTCGGGATCGGGTCGATCGGAGGGATGATGTTGATGAGCCTCTTTATGGGCTTGCCGTTTCGGATCACTGCTTTGAAATTTGACCGTGTCAATCACATTCTGCAGGGTATAGCCGGCGTATTCAGCGTCGCGCTTGGGCTTTGGATCGTCTATGAAAAGGCCTTTACTGAGGG